>QHYS01000009.1:0-48621 GCA_003223325.1 Acidobacteriota bacterium | reverse complement strand
TCCTACGCTCCTAGGATGGGCTCACCTGGGATATGTCGTTCATCTGCTTGAGGATCTGACCTCTCCTCCGCACACGCGCAATTCTGCTCATCCGTGTAAAAACGGTGCCTTTGGTTTTTGCGATCCATTTGAGTGGGAAAATCAGCTTGCGACTGTAAGCTTTCCGAATTCTGATTACATAGGCCTGTCAAATCTTTCCGGCCCGCAAGATTTGTTCCAGCGGGTCCGGAACTATACGCATGACCACTACTTCAGCGCCCGCACAGTCTTTAATGGCGATGGAGGGCCAATCCCGACATACGAAGACCCTGATTTTGCCTTGCCAGCAGCCTATTTCTACGGAGACTGCTTGCAGGCATCACGCGACTTTGGGACGTGCGGTCCACATGGCAGAAAAATCGCATATAAAGGTGGATCATATTATAGTCTTCAGAACGAAGGCGTGATAGATCGTAGCTTTGCTGAAATTGACACCGTAATCGCGCAGGAGCAATTCCGAGAACTTGGTCCGGCCACGGTCACTGCAGTTGTTGCACTAATTCGCCTTTACGCACCAATGCTGACGGTGCAGTTGCAGGGAGACAACGGCACAGGTAGCGTAACGTCTAGTCCCACAACGGGGATAAATTGCGGGACAACATGCACGGCGCTGTTCGTGACCGGCACAACGGTTACGCTTACCGCCGCCGACTCGTCCACCGAGCTGTTTTCAGGATGGAGCCAAGACTGCTCCGGGGCAACCAAGACGGTCACGGTAACGCTTACTGCTGATATGACTTGCGTGGCGAACTTTTCTCTTCGGCTTCCGGTGGTACGCTTGAATCCTTTTGGAAATCAGAGCGTCGCTCCACCGTATAGCATTGACGTGGTAAACAGCCAACTCACTGTCATTCCAGCGCCAGGAGATATCACGGTCACTCTTCTTCGTGAAGTGATCAGTCAATGTAGTGGCCTTCTGTTTTCGAGCAATCGAACCGTCGTTGTGTCGCAAGGACAGTCCAGCGCGTCATACAACTTCAACGCGGGCCGCGATCCCGCCTGCAACAAGCGGCGCCCGGTACCGGACTCCCGGTCCTGCCAGCCCTCGATGGCCGCCTTCTCGCTGGCCGACAGCGGTTTCCACGGCAGCTGTTTGCAGGGGTTGATGCAAGGAATAGTAAACGTGGGCCGCGAATTCTCGCCGGAAACAGCGGGATGCGCCTCGATCTCGTTGACATGCAACAGGCGCCAGCCCTGCGGACGCTGCACCCAAAAGTAGGCGGCGAATTCGTGCTCCAGGTTGTGCTGAATCCAGACAACTTTGCCGTATTGGTGCTCGGTGATTTTCGTGTCGGCCGTCATGGGCACCAGCGGCTTGAGGTTCGCTCGAAGCGCGTCCGCCCCCTCATACATGATTCCGTCTGTATCGATCCAGCGAAACTCGTCATCGAGCAGCTTCTTCACGGTGGCTGTGTCGCCCTTAGCGTAAGCGGTCTGCAGAGCGCGATCGGCTTGCAGGGCCGGGTCGTCGGTGGCGGACCTGCTGGTTTGCGTAACCAGAAGTCCTGCGGTGATGGCACACAAGAAGGTGGGTCTCGCCAAAACGTCGTACGCCTACAAAATGAATGACTTGGCGCAAAGCTCGATTCGCATTAGATTCTCGCCATGATCGTGTTGCTTCGGCATCTCCTCGGGTGGATGGTCAGCGCTTTCAGGTCCCGGGAGGACCTCATCCTTGAAAACCTGTCTCTCCGTCAGCAATTGCTGGCTCTGCAGGTGCAACGGCCTCGCCATCGATGGACTGCCCTGCACAAGCTGTTCTGGGTGGCGTTGAGAACTTGCTGTCCGGGTGGAGGAAGCCTCTCGTCTTGGTCACTCCTAGAACCGTCGTGAACTGGCATCGGGAGGGGTTTCGTTTGTATTGGACCTGGGTCTCGAGATTCAGACAGGTGGAAAGAGCTTCGCGCCTTGATCTTCCGTATGGTTGCCCAGAATCCGACCTGGCTGCGACCTGAAAAGCTGCTGGAAATGATTGTTTGGCAAGGAGGACTGATCAAACCGCGCATCCCATTGCGCGTAGCCTACGAGGTAGAGCGGCGAGGCAACAAACCGTTCGAAGCCCTCGGACAACGTACCCACACTCGCAAGAGTGGCACCAGAACCGTGAGGCGACGGTGTATCTGCCAGCATAAGGCGGAGATGGGGCTAGGCCTGCCCTTTACCCGTAACACAGCCGGGGCAAATATCATCCCGAGCCTCCTGAGTCTCTGAGTGCGAATCCTTCACACATGAGTTGGAGTTGCCAGGCGCCCTGCCACATCAACTGGTGACCCGGCTCTGGATCGTTTTTGCGGCCCAAGTACCCTCCCATGCGCGCGACGAGCTTCACTGCGTCGGATAGGGTTGCAGGCGGCTTCCAGCTTTTTTTTTGCGTAGGCGTGCAGAACTTGAAGTTCGATGTTGGAGAACAGGACTTCGGGAGGCAATTCCGGGGTCTGTCGGCCCAACAGAGTCATCAGCATGATCCGCCACGCAATGACCAAGTTGATGGCGATCGCCCTCCGAATGCGCTCCGCCGTATCGTGAGCGACCTGCTCGATGGCGCATCCAGATTTCAAGACGCGATGGAAGTCTTCAATGCGCCAACGCAGACAGTACCAGCGCAAACATTGAACGGCATCTTCAGGAGAGGTGATCGCGACGGTGGTGAGCAGGAACCACTCGACCGGGTCGCTTCCTGCAGGCGGGGAAGATTCCCGGGCATGAATCACCCAGATGCCCATAGGATCTTTGTCGGAATGATACTTGGGGGGACGAAGCTCAATCCATTGGTAACGAACCTCTAGTTCGGCCTGACGGCTGAGCTTTTTCGGACGGGCCTTTTTCTTACTGAGTTTCGGACGGGCACTTTGGCGCGGCACAGGGACCTGTA
Source organism: Acidobacteriota bacterium (assembly GCA_003223325.1). Lineage (GTDB taxonomy): Bacteria > Acidobacteriota > Terriglobia > Acidiferrales > UBA7541 > Palsa-189. The sequence goes on along the minus strand of QHYS01000009.1, from coordinate 45,710 downwards.
CCTTACTCTGGAGTGGAGCCTGCCGGACGGCTTCGAAGAGTTTGCCGGGCTCCTCCAGGATGCCGCGGTTGTGGTGGGCACGCACCAGTAGGTCCACACAAGCGTTGCGCTGTTGTTCCTCAAACATCTCGAAGAAATCCGCTTCCCGGTCGCAGACGTTGATCAGCCGCGTGGCGGGCATTTGCGCGGCCAGATCCATCGTGTCGCGCAGACTTTCAATCCAGCAGAACGTTTCCTTCTCCTCGATAGGCATGGCCCAACTGGGCCGATCGTCGTCGGGCGATTTGAGCTCCGGTGCTACGCACTGGGCGCGCAGCACACCCAAGGGCAATCCATTCGGCGCCACCGCCAAAGTCGAGTGCAGGTGCAATCCTCGGCTTTGGGCGCTGGTCTGATTGGTTCCGATCACTCCCAGACCTTCGCACTGCGCCAAACTCGTGTAATCCAGATCGCTGCCGTCCTGAATGCATAAGACGGTGCGCTGGCCTTTCATGCGTTGCACGGTGCGTTGGCGGTGCGGCTGCAGAATGTGCGCCATATTGACCGCCTCCTCATCGGGGTGATCGATGAATCGGTAGTAGGCCTTCACCGCTGGCCAATCTCCCTCCGCCACACCGGTAAAGGCACGACTCGGTTTTTCTGCCTTCGCTGCCGCAATCTCCATAAGTCTTGCACTCAATCGCGCATCACCTAAGGGCGCGCCACCAAACTCCTGTTTCGCCCAATTCTCCCCATCCAGGCCATCCCCTGGACCCAGCGGTCCCCACCCGGCACCCTTTGGCAAACCCAAGCGATCTCGGAAATGCTCTTCCAGCGGATAGACATAAATGTCCTTGATCGTTTTCTCCCGCTTGGTGAAACGATCTTGCCGACCTCGTCCCTTGGTTGCTCCTACCCGCATCCAGTTCGCGGCCCGATAGCAGGCGCCGGAAAACCGAGACGCGTCGACGAAACTTTCCACCAGCCACGGACGATAATGGTAGCGCCGTGCGAAGTCTTCTACCAGCCGCTCCAGGCTCAAGCTCAGCAACCGCGAGGCCAAATTGCGGCACGCCACGCTGGGCCGAATCAGAAAACGGCTCAGGCACACCACCCCATGCAAGTGCGCGCGTCGTTGTTCGGCATTCCAACCGATCCAACGGTCCCGCTCTTCCAACTGCAGCGCGGGAGCGGCAAAACCGAACGCGCCCAGCCAGCCGTGTGCGGAGCCGACCAGATAACGGATCTGTCGGCCGACCAACGGTCCGGCGCCCTGCGGATGTTCCCGGATCATCAGTTCGTTCCAGATGCGCATCTGGCTTTCTTCTTCCACCAGGATCAACTCCAGTCCGCCAATCTCCCCTACCGCACCCGGCACGGCTCCCGGTTCGGCCACCGGCTCCGCCAACCGCCGAGGCCTGGGACCGCCCTTTTCTACGTTTTCTACGCGGGGCGGCGGCAGTTGGAACTTCCCTTTGGCTTCCAATTCCCGCAACGCCTTCAGGCAACCACCCATCTGACGTTGTCCGCGCGGATCCTGAAATCCCAACTGCCCGCAAAGAAAATCTGCCAACTCGCTTCGCGAACCGAAATCCCTCTCTTCCAGCAGTTGACGGATATGTTTGATTACCTCAGGCTTCGACAGCGTGCGTTTGATCTGATTCTGCAGTTTCATGTGGCTCAGTATGCACAGCCAGAAACTGCTTGTCCAGTATAGACTTAAGGGCTAAGGGTAGGGCTAGGGGGTGTTGTACGGGACGGTGACTGCTGCCAACCGAAGGCCAGACTGTGTAACTTGTCGGATTGAAGAGTGTGGCTTCAGACCGGCTGGCTTTCTCCGTTCAGGAGCCGCTGATCGCCGCGGGTCTCGGCCGAGCCCCGATGGGCTTGTGGGTCATTTGAGAAGACGCCCCGCCCGGCACAGGGACCGGACGGAGCGCCATTTTTTATCGGGTCTCAATTGCGGACAGTTTCGCACCGCTTCCCTTAAATGCAGCTTAACCGCGGCGCTCAGTAAGGTGATTCCTGTATGTAGTTTGCCTTCGAATAGTGCGTAAGATGCAGCAAAGAACCCAGGTCGTCCCGAACAAAGTTATCTGCGATGTAAGTTCGGGAAGTCTATACCCCGTGAAACCAGCCATCACGGACGTGAAAGACCGCTCTAGCACCAGGGATAAGTTCGCAAATTCTTCCGAACGCGAGGCGTTCGAGCTACTGCTTCACCTGGCAGCTTCGTCTGCTTCACCGCAAACGGCTGTAGCGCAGGGCGGGTCTCGGGCCTCCGTTAGCCCTGTAACCGAAGACATTGAGCTTCGCGCTCTCAATTTCTGCCACAATTACCACCTGTCGCAGCGGGAGGGGGAGGCCGTGCGGTTTCTGATCGAGGGTTTAACCAACAAAGAGATCGCTGCCCGCATGGGGGTCAGCCCTGACACTGTGAAAGTTTTTCTGCGAATTGCGATGATGAAGATGGGGGTTTCTTCGCGTTCGGGAATCATGAGCAAATTCATCCACGTCAAGGAATCCGACGCCGGACCTGGCACTGAAACAAGCAGAACAGTTCATCGCGCGGATGGACGAGTCAAGTGACGCGAGGCCAATCGCGGGACAGGCAGTTACACGTAGGACGGTCTTTGAAAATGGCAAACATAGGACGCGGAAGGTCTTCGACCCGTAACAGACTTGACAAGTTCTGATCTCGTTAGTATCTTCCGCAAACCCATGGCCCCGTCCCCTGTAAGGCGCTTTCCGCTTGTTGAAGTGCTCATCGTGATTGCTGTCATTGTGATTCTGGTGTCTATTGTTATCACAATGCACTTTCATCTTCTCTAGGGAGGTCCTCGTGGACTCAAGCTGGGGGATTACTCAGAGGGTCAGCTAACCATCCTTCGAGCATCGCTCGGTCATTTGGCTCGATCTCTGTGAAGGCGATTCCCATCCCCGCTGGGCTCACGTTTGAAGTGACGTTACCTATAGCCGCGACCTGTGCGCCAGAATGCGTAATCCGTATCCGTACCCGCGTTCCCGCGGGGAAAGGAGTTGTCGTCTTTACGAAGCAACCGGAGGTGCTCAGGTCGCGAGTAATTGAGACCAATTCGCCGGGCTTCTCTAGGTCGATGATTTCGGCGATTGCTGCAAAGTAATAGCGCGTAGCGCCACGACGATTCGTGTGGGGAGGGGTTGGATTCACCTTTCAATTCCAGAAGCTCTCGAATGGTTATTCGCGCTGCCGGATGATCGTCAACGATAAGGATTCGGGCTGGCAAGTCCTTACCTCCGGGCTGTCGTCGTTCTTATAACTATTCGCGCTTACGTGTAGAGTCCCCACCAAGCTAAATTATTAAGGCAATTGCGGCGATCATCGCTGCGGCCAACAAGAAAAAGAGACCGCCGACCAAAAGGTGAGTGCCACGATTATCGGCTTACTTTCTCATCGGCGAGCCATTTTCCGAGAATTGCTCGATCCCCTCGTTCGACCTCGATAAATTGGACGCCGGTAGTAGAATCCAATTGCGCCATATCTCCCTGCCTTTGGAACATCTCCCGCCGCCCGCGCTTTTGCGTGTACGCCGGATTCAGAACTTTGTACCACGTTGCCGGCCTGGCCGTGTAGGTACCGAGCCTGTGCTTGGCGACGATGCCTTCGCAGTCACGCTCGCAGATGGCTCGGAAGAAATCCACGCCTCGGCTCTCGATGTGATCGGCGTAAAGGAGCGTTCGTTTCGGCTGGCGCGAATGAGGCGCCGCAGTCTGCGCTTCCGTTCGGTGAGTGGCAATCCGCGGAGATCCTCGCCGTCATGAAACAGCAAATCGAAAGCGTAGAACGCTGCATGCTGCCGGCGTCGTCGCATCAGGTCGAGGAAGGATTTGTATGTGACCTGCTTCCGGGACACCAATTCGCACGCACCGCCTTCGATATAGGCAACGGCTCTGAAGCCGTCGTGCTTCAATTCGAAAATCCAATCGGGATGATCGAACGCAGCGGCGATTCGGGAGGGATTGATCGGTTGTGTGCGCGGAAGCACAACTTAATTATCGCGGCTACTGGAAGGCTCGTCGACAAAGGTGTCGTGCCGGCGAATTTCGGATTGCAGCGCGTGAAGCAGTTCGGATTTTTTCATGTTTCAGCGTGAGCCCTGTCCTTCTAGGACCCGCGATACTGAAGCGAGGAAACCGCGCGTCTCCTCCGCTACTGAATCCTCCGTTGGGATCATCCACATTTGTTCAGATACGACTTTGTAATATCCGGGGTCCTTACTACTGTAGTGATCTGCTTCAACGAAGATGACGGAACCGATGACTCTGCCGCCAGTGACTCTGACAGGAAGTGACCGTAACAAAATTCGTATGCCATTAGAGGGTAAGTTCGAATTAGTTCCGGTCCAAAGATAAAATTTGCCTGATAGCTGAATCTCGTCTGAGAGGGACGTGCTGTATCGGAGAGCAATTGGATCGTCATTAACAGTTTTAGGGGCTTCCATTTGAACCGGCACTTTTTGGGCCAGAGAGTTGGCCGCTATGAATACGAGTGCCACAGCGACGAAGATACACGACCGCGATGTAGTCATTGGGCTTCTCCCGTGCCGAGAAGTCTACAGTGAAATTTACTCAAATCATCTCTTCCAGTATCCTGCTGCAGGATCACAATGACAATTTCGCAGACTGACCAGGTAGAGAACATAGACCTCGCCTTTCGGTTGATACTTGTCGAATTGGGAGACAAGGCGATATCTGTAACGTTCTTCGACCCTCACTCCACTTCGTTGAAGGACGTTCTGGCGACAACGTGGAAGGAACTCTGTGACCATCGCTGGCTCGAAGAGTGCGAGATTTACGGNNNNTGTGGAGGGATAAGGCCGCAGAGCGCCCGGAATTGCGAGACTTGGCAGCCAAATTGGCTGCAGCGTTGAAAGAGCGCGTGAAGGGTCGCCGCGAAGATGTGACTGTTGAGGTTTCACGGCTCGCTCATGAAAACGGGCTCTCACCAACTTGGGTATTTAATGCCATTGAGAGCAATTTACTGGAGGTTTTGCACCGGCGAAGAGGTGTCCAATGGGTAGAACGTGGGACCTTGATCAAAATACCACTCAACTTCGGAATGGAATTAATCGACCACACCGCAGATCTCAGGGCCCAGCTCCAAGATGTTCAGGATGAACTGGAGTACACGAAGGGAGAGCTGAACGAGTATCGCTGTTCCGTCTGCGGAGCCCCTATGAGCTATCAGGATTACAACGTTCCGCTTTCCGAGGATGTAACCGGTTTCGTAGTTACGTTCGACTGCAGCCGATGCGAAACGGATGGCTACGGCACCCGGCCTTGCCCTTCCGATCCAAAGTTCCCAAAAATCGAAGAATATGAATTTCGTTTTAAAGAGCACGCTTCGGAGCCCACGTGGAAATGGTCATGTTTCGCGATCGCAAAAACCAGTATGGCCCACCAGGTTTCTATTCCCCACGCCATGGGTCAAACAATGGAAGAGGCCCAAAAGCGTCTAATCGAAAATTACAAGCGAATCGCTGAGCCCTGGAGGTGAATTGGCTGATCATCGGCGCCAAGATCTACCGAAACCGACACAATATTCCGAGATTTGGGGTATAGCCTCCGTCTGCTTGTGCGGGAACGCGGTATTTTCATGAACCTGGTGCTTGCCCAGGGGCGCCAGCCACTTGCACACGCTTGATCAGCGAATCGATGAGATCGCTAATCTCAGGAGGAACTTCGTCGGCTTTCTTTAGCTTCCGTCGGACCTGCAGCCAGGTTCTCAAACCGTGAAGTCGACCCAGCCTTAGCGCAAGATCATCGAGCACTGGCACCAACTTCTCGGTGATCGATTCTTCTACTTGTGAGATGACTGCCACTGCTTGAGCGTCGCCGGAGGCGAATGCGCGTATTTGGTCGAATGCGAGCCCTATCTTTTCTTTCGACCGGAGTTCAAACGCGAGAATAGGAAAAGCGCCAGCGGCTGAGTCAATTGCGCGGTTGTACCTTTCCGGAAGCTCCGCCATCAATTTGGCAATCATCGGAGAAAAGATGGTGCGAAACAACGGCTCGGCTTCTTCCGGGATTAGCAGCCGTTTTCGCAATTCGCGAAGAGTAAGCCGGAGCGCAAGAAGGCTATGCCGGAGTTCTAATAGCTCTGCGAGAACCTTCCCCGCCAAGCGGCGATCTTCGCGACTCCGCCTGATGAGGTCAGAAATCTCGTGAAGCAACCAGCCGACGAAAACGCCTAGATATGGCAGCAGGGCTTGGTACATGGGCCTGCGATTCTATCTCGGAGACGCCTAAAATCAGTCGGCGCCCAAGGCCTGATGCCTCGGGAACCGGGTTGGGATCAGCTCTGCTTCGCGGTGGTCTTCGTGAAGATCCACTAGCGCCCCCCCCGACGCTCGGCCCGTTTCTTGGGCCCTAACCCAAAATCTCGGGAACCGGAAAAATTGATCGCTGCCGGGGTCGCTCTGAATGGGGTCGGCGTCTACTCCCCCGACCGCACCAGAAATTCGTGCGCTGTCGGTCAGACGCTGACTGGAGACTTCCGCGTTTGGTAACAGAGGAGAAGGAGGTCGGCTCGGCGCCTCACGCCAAACTCGCTGAGGAGATTGGAGACGTGGAACTTCACGGTGCGTTCGGAGATATTCAGCCTACTCCCGATCTCTTTGTTGACAAGGTTCTCCAGCAAAGCATCGAGCACCTCCTGCTCCCGCCGGGTCAATTTGCCCGCGCTTCCCATTTCGAGCCGCCGGCCACGGGTGCTTTTGAGAACCGAGTCCACGAACGCCGACAAGAGTGCCCGTGGAATCCAGAAGCCGCCGGCCGCTACCGGCGGCAGAGCACGCGGCAACTGTTCGCGCGCTTCCGCGTAGGTAAGCAAGCCCTTCGCGCCCAGACGCAGTAGATCGTGGCTTTTCTCGGTGTTGAATTTCTCGGCAACGATCAACAGCTTGCCCGACGGATAACGCTCCAGAACGTTGTCGATGAGGGCGGCCGTCGCGTGTTGCGAACCACAGGCATCGACAACATAGATAGGCGCTCGCGGCAGCGCCAATTGCCTCAGATCAGGCCCGAGCATCGAGTCCAGGTGGGGTGTCAACGCCTGGAAAACCGGCGGCGAGAGCACCCGGGAAAACTCGGCAAGAACCACAGGATGCGGAGACAAGATGCAAACCTTCAGAGGGTGTTTGCCCGCCGTATCTTTCACCATCCGAGGCTATCTGAATGAGCCCATGGTCAACAAGCGTTGTGCCGATACGAGTCGCACATGAGACAACTACTAAATTTAACCTCCAGTTCTCGAGGTGATCGATGAAGGGGGCCCGGCGCCCAGGTGATGTACCCCTGCCAGGAGATCAGCTCGGGACAGGTTTCGGGAACCGGGCCGAGTAGATTTAGTGTCCGGTACGCATGACCTTGTTGTACAGAGCGCGAATGAGCCCCTTATACCTTCCCTTATCTTTCCCTGCTCTCCGCTCCCCCGTGAGTGAAGACGGCAACGCAGCCGGTGCCCCTTAAGCCAAACACGGAGCATTGCGTGTTATCTAAGGAGGGTGTCGTCACGAAGGCTTTAGTCGTCCGAACGGGCGTAAAGACGTGGTTGTTTTCGGCAAAGGCCGCTTGGTTCCTGCCCCCGACATCGGGAACGCTTTGAATCAAAGCGCGCGTTTCTGGATCGATGACATTCAGCACGTTCGTCGTGTTGTTGGCTGCATAGACGAGGTCGTCGCCTGGATTGAACCACAGTTCGTCAGCCGGAATATTCGGAATCGTGGAAATGATCTTGCCGGTAAGCGCGTTGAGAAACACGATGCTGTTAGTGGTGTCGGTGCTACATTCCACGACCAGGCGTTGGAACGGCGCCAGTACTATGCCAGACGGGCCGCAACTGCCGGGTGAATAGCTCTTCTCGACAAGACCTGTAGTCGCGTTGATTATCGCTATTTCCCCATTTTCCGCGTTGGTACTCACCGATGGCACGGTTAAGAAGAAACGGCCGAGCTCACCGTCCCACAAGGGCTGCTCCAATCCGCCGCCAGGAACGATGTTCGGAATCGTCACGATCTGCACGTCGTAAGTATCGGCATCAATCAAGGCCGCATACGGCGCAATGGGAACTGTCGCGTCGCTGGCGGAGTTGGGCTGGTCGATCGCGGCCAGGATCTTGTGATGCTTCGGATCGTACCCCAGTTCATCGGTGCGATTGCAGTTGGAGCCGCACGCGGAGATTCCCACGTTGACCGATTTGATGATCTTCAGGTAGTCGGGCGAATCAGGATCAACGTCCGCCACCTGAACCGTGGCATTGCCGTCCCCGGCCCAGAGCTTCCTGCTTGGTGTCACCAGCACACCATCCGGTCCATTCCCGGTGACCGCATTCACGCCCGTGAAGCCCAGCACGCGGTTGACGAACACGCCGTTTTCGGCGTCAATGATATCCACGCCCGCGTTGGATCGATCCGCGAAATAGAATCTTTCGGTTCCTGGGTCCACCCAGGCAATATCGGTGCTCAAGAGCGGATTACCGGGTATCCCGATCACGTCGACGGCCTCCAAGGGAGCCTTTGCGTTGTGCTCATCATCCAGATCCCGCCCATGGGGCCGCGCGCTGATCGTGAGCGTCAAAACGAGAGCCAAGCCGAAGAGAAGACCACTTGTCACCTTGTGCTTCATCGTGAGCCTCCTTTAGATTTTGGCGAATTCTTCGTAAGCCTGTGATCACCAAACGAAAGCCAAAGCTGGACATTCTGGGAAGGGAATGCCGGTCCAAATTCGCCGGGAGGGGGACTATATACGCCCGGTCCCCGCGGGGTGTCAATCGCCGTGCGGCTTACATTTTGTCGGGAGCTTTGATCCCCGTAGCTCGAGCGCCGCGACGGCCATCGTGCCGTCCAAGAGTACACCCGCTGCTCCCTCCAAGTTCCGAGCGGGCAGCTTCCTTTACAGTGATATAGCTGCGGCAGTAGCCTTCGGGCAGTCTCGAACGGTCAGCAAAGCTGCTGCATTACGTTGAATAGCGGCATCCTACCAAATTAGGGCACCTGTTGAGGCGTTGCCGCGACGTGCGGTGACCACACGAGCAGGAGGAATCATGAATATATGGGAAGTGCTATTGCTGGTGGCGCTCGTGATTGGAGGAATCTATTACTTTAGGAAAAGGGAATAGAGCTAGGAAAGTAGCCACTGGATCTCACTGGATCAATTTTTCGCGGCGTGACAAACGCAATTCTCCGCGTTGCTTCATCTCTGCCGTGTACTCTCGTGCATGACTACGTTCCAGGAAATTGGGATCATCTCTCGTTGCCTGTAGCCGCCACATTTCGCTCGGGTCTGCCATAAATTCCCGAACCAACTTCTGTAGCCACTTGTGGCCGATGCCAAGTTCCCGAGCCCAAGCACGGCCGGACGGTCGGCTGGGGTCGCGGCAGGTGAGCCACCACCATACAAATCGCCGGATCATGTGCACGTCCTCACTGCTACGCCAGGGTCGTGGCGGGCGCCAGTTCGCTTGCGCTTTTTCGAGGTTTCGCATCGAGGATTTCGTACGACGGCATGTGTCTCCCGCCCAGCGGATCAGAGCGATTTGCGGGAGGTTCGTGTGAGTAAAGGGGACTGTTCTTTGTTGCCCTCCTGGCCAGTAGTGGGCCGGCTCATCGGAGGCATAACTTCTTTGCGAGGGGGCTGGCGCAGCCTCCCGGGCCGTTCTGTTTTTGATGTAAAATCAACATCACGCTCGTTCAAGCCCGCGAGAGATTCACCCTTCGTCCCCATGCCCGCGGAGGATCTCGTTCAAATACCTGGAGGCTGAGCGATGTGCAGAACCTATTCCATCTGAGCGAGCGCCCCTTGGCAGAAGAAAGAATCGAGCGTCATCGCGCAACGCGTCAGCCGTTCGTAGCGACAGTCGTAGTGACTGATGTGGAATCCGAAAAGCGTATTACTGGACATACCAGCGAGCTGAGTCTCTTCGGCTGTTATGTCAAGACGGCAACGCCTTTCGCCCATGGAGCTAGAGGGCGGTTAATCATCGCTCATAAGGCCCAGAAGTTCACGACCTTCGGCAAGGTGGCTTATACCGTCGCGAACGAAGGCATGGGAATTGTCTTTACGTTGATGGAATCTCATGACCAGGCAATTCTGGAAGAATGGATGGACCAGTTCAGGACCAGGTGAGCAAAGCGAAGGACCTCTCATGCCGGTTGACCATTAGAGCCCCCGGATTCTCCGGCGGCTTGATTCCCCGTCACCCCTAAGCACAGAAACCGGCCATCGTCAAACAGTGCATCGCAATTCGGGCAGCGGAACGCGAAATGCGTGTCCATTTTGGACCGGCCGTTAATTTGGGATCACCTCTCGCGGCCTGGAGCGCCTGGAGCCGCCACATTTCGCTCGGGTCTGCCTGAAATTGCGGAACCAGCTTCTGCAGCCACGTGTGACTGATGCCAAGTTCTCCCGTGCCCAAGCACGACCAGACGGACTGCTAGCGTCGCGGCAGGTGAGCCACAGGAACACGTATCGCCGGATAGCTTTTGGACTTTGTTTTGGCGAAGGCCTTTGCGGGTGACGGTGGATTACGTCAAGCGGCTGGAACGTCTCGGTCACAAGGTCACGTCGAAACAAGCGTCGCCGCCTGACCAAAATTTTCGGAGCAGCAGGCGAACGGGCAGGCACCCAACTTTCCCGCACCGACCTGACGCTTCCAGCAAGGACTGAAGGGAAAAGCAAGTAGGCACCTAGCGTCTAACCGCGTGGTTCCCGGCTTCTGCAGAACCAACCCGTGAAAAGCTCGGACGGCCAAGGCGATTCAAGTGCAACAGTCAAAATTACTGTAATTGGGGTGCAGGGCACGCTCGCAGACACCGCTGACAAAAAGCCGCGGGGCGGTTCAGTGTGCTTAGTGCTGCGAAATCGGAATTCCCGAGGCGCCCTTGGCCTTCTCTTCCGCGGCCTTCTCGGTAGCGCGGGCTCCCGCCATGATGTTGACGACGTCCATGTTGCTTTCGCTGCATGCGTACTCGAAGAAGGGCCCTTGGGTGGCTTTCAGGGGAACGATGGCCGTCCATGGTTTGATCCAAGTCGAGGGATCGTCAATCGTAAAACTGTACTCAATTTGATCGGCGGAGATGCGCTTGAAGCGCTCGGTGATCTTCAGGCTTTTGGGATTGGCGTTCCGGAAGGTAGCTTCCGGCCTGAAATTCGTGGTCTCCACGACCAGTGTGTCGCCTTCCCAACGGCCGCGCCCATCCCCATGCCACTGGCGGATGTTCCCTCCGGCATGCAGGCGCGCATCCAGCGGGATGATCCGCAGCTCGGTTCCGTACTCGGCTTGAAGCACGACGTATTCCGGATTCTGCAGAATGTATACACCATTGTTGTAGCCGCCAGGAACTATGGGCGGTCCACCACTCATGGAAAGACAGTTGGTGAGCACCCCTAAATCCCTTGCAGTATCGGCGTGCACCACGCCCCCTCCAGGACCGCCGCCCTCGATATTGTCGTTGTCACCTGTCGCCCTCTGTCTTGCCTTCGCCTCTGGCGTCAGGGGAGGAATTCTGCCATCGGGCGGATCCACCACCAATGACGTCCGCTTGTTTGGCACGAACCCTTGCTGCGAAGGGGTGAGCCCGAAGGCAGTCGAGTCGTAATGCGGCTCCCCGGCCCCCGAAGGGTCTGCTTGCGTCCTGCGCCGTAGGCCAGCCTTTTGGACTTCCTCCTCCTCCTGGGTGGTCAAAAACTCTCTCCCGTCGTATTTGGCGGGACGTTCCAAGGGGGTAAAGCTCGTACTTATCCAATATCCATGCAGGTCCGGCTTGCCATCCGGAGTACGAGGCGCGGTCCAGGCGTTTGTACCTGCCGCCGTCTTTGTGCCCTCCTTGGGCGTTTTCGTATCCGCCTTCGTGGTCCCACCCGACGGCTGGGCTGCGACGAATGTCGGCACGAACAAAACAATCGCTAAAGCGATCCCTAAAGCACCCGAAGAAAGGGCAAAACGATTGCTCATCGGGACCTCATCGACTTCTTTAACGTTTAACTGTTTAGTTGGAATTTCCGATTTCAAGTCTATTTCTGCGAAAACCATATGCCTGCTGCCCTCTCCTGTCAAGCTCGAATCGCTCTGGCTCTGGCCGCTCTGGCCGCGATTGCGGAGCAAGCGCGGCTCCTTTCACGGCTCTGCTGACCGCTCTCGCCTCTTCCCTGGCTCGATCCTGGCACTCCTTGAGGAGATGATGATCCCTCAACGGTTGACCGCCTGCTGAATCCCATTTTCATGCCTGGTGGTACGCCGAGGGCTCATGAGGTCTTTTCGGAGTACAGGTACTCAGCGGTCGAGGACCGCTAGATCGAGCTGGCGGAGGTGTGCAAGGTCGGCAATCACGTCCATCTCAGAGATCTTCCCGCCCCTGACTGTGCAGCAGATCACGAGACGCAGCCGCCCACGGGGAGCCACCACGATGCCCACAGACCCTTTGACCAGAATCGGTCGTGCGAACCGAGCAAGATCCGTGTGTGTGAGCGCCTCCTCCACCACTGTCGCGGCACCTCGGAGTTCTCTGGCCGCACCCGAAGGCACGGCAGCGCGGTCGGCCCGGCGCACAATATGCGGATCGAGCACGGCGAGAAGCGCGTCGAAATCACGGTTGCGCAAAGCACTGAGGAACGGGTCGACAACTCCTCGCTGCTGAGATAGATCAGCATCGGAGGCCGCGGCCGCCCCCCGCACACGGCGGGGTGCGCGGCTCGCAAGCTGCCTTGCTGCAGTCAGACTGCGTCGGACGATAGGGGCGATATCCTCGAAGGACATCGCGAATACGTCGTGCAGCACGAACGCGACACGCTCGGCGGGAGCAAGCCTTTCGAGAACCACGAGTAGCGCCAGACCGACAGATTCGGCCAGTAGCGTTTCGTGCGGCCGACTCTTCACCCGACGTGCTTGCAGCCCGAAATTACTTCCAGGACTCCATGGCTTTTCTCATGAGCGAACCGGAAGGTTGTTCCACCAGCTCCAACCGGATTCCTTCGGGATCCATGACATTTGACAGGCGCGAACCGGTCGCGCCACCGGAACGAACATCCGGCACAGCTGCACCCGCCTGACGAAGCTGTGTCACGCTGGAATTCGCGTCGTCGGTCAGGACGCCGATGTGCGTGATGCCTGCAGGGAGGTTCGCTGTGGCCGGCGCCATCTCCAGGAAAGTGTCGCGGCTGATCTGAAGAAAATTCGTAGTAGGCTTGCCATCCGGGCTGGTCAAGGCATACGCGACCCGAAAACCCATCACCTTGGTGTAGAAGTTCAGCGACTCCTGAAAATCGTTGACGGCGATTCCCACGTGGTTGAGGCGGAGTCCTGCCTTACCGCTCTCCTGGGCCGCGCTCGGCGGAATCAGTGTTGCTCCCACTACGATTCCTGCTACGAAAAGCGTCAATCCGCGGAGATAAGCCGCTATTTTGCGCATGGCGCCTCCTCCTGGGCAAATTCAGTTTCCTGGCCCGGTAAATGGCGATCTGTTAGATAGCGTCTTGCCATTCGGAAGCACGACTTGGAGCAGACGTCCGGCGGGTTTGCCATTTTTGACGGGCTCGACAGTGACCGTCACTTCATCGCCCGGATTGAACATTTGCTTGCTCCAACCGCGGTTAATCATATCGGGCGGATTGCTCGTCTCGGCGACCCAATGCGTGATATTGGCCCTTTCATCTTTGACGTCGTAACTCAAGAAGCAGTGAGGATTGGCCCAAAACCATCGCGTGACCGTACCCTTCATGACGACCTGCTTTCCCGAGTCAAAAGCAGCAGAGCCATGGTGAGCGGATACCGGCACAGAAAGGATGAGCAAGGCAACCGCGGCAAAAAGCGTCATAACTTTATTCTTCATGCTTATGCCTCCATCGAAACACCGCCGGCAGAACACGCCAGGTTCGCCGGCCTGAAGCGCGTGATTACTTTGCAGCTCCACTATTGCGTCCGGCTGCACCGGGAAGGCCGCCAAAGCCACCGTCGAGCGTCTGGCCATTGGGCAGCACGACCGCGGCGATCCGGCCGATCGGTTTCCCATTCTTGACAGGAATAACCGTGATCGTAACTTGATCGCCAACTTTCAATGACCCTTTGCTCCACCCGTGATTAATCATGTCGGGGGGATTGCTCGTCTCCGCCACCCAATGCACGACGTTGCCGCTGTCCTCCTTGACGTCGAATTGCAGGAAGCAGTGGGGATTGGCCCAAAACCACTCCGTGACGGTTCCCTTCATGGTTACCCGTTTGTCAGAATCAAAAGCGGCGTTTCCGTGGTGCGCCCCGACGGGAACGGCCGCAATCAGAACAAGGAACGTCCCAGCTATGCGGTTCACAAGTTTAACTTTCATTATCCCCTCCACATAAAATTCATTATCCCCTCCACATAAAATTCCTCGACCCAACCCAATCCTGCTCTACTTGGCGGCCAGCCTCGAAACTGCGAACCTATTTTGAGTCTATGCCGGCAGCGGGCTCAGCAAATTCCTTGTTGTATTCCTCGGTCTCGATCGGTGCACACTCCATCTCACGAATATCAAAGGTGGGCACTTGCAGCCGCAATCGTAACCTGACGGCCACCCAAGGCCTCGTATACATTTTCGGATCGTCGATCGTAATGGTCATCTCCAGGTGATCCCGGTCCGGCCGGTGATACCGTTCGATCACGTGAAGACCGTCGCTATGCGGCCGGCCGGCGTTGTCCAGCCACGTGCGATCGTCAAATCCATTCGATTCCGCGACAAATGTGTTGTCGTCTACCCACTTGCCGACAGAATACCCCCACCATCTTGATTCCGGGGGATCAGGCTGGCCCCAGGTTGGCGCTTCGGGGTCCTTGGGAAGTTGCCGACCGTCGGTCCAAATCACGCGCCATTTCTTGTTAAATTCGTAAAGGATCACAACGTTTTCCGGAGTCTGTATGATCCTACTGGTTCTGAAATTATGAAGAACAATGCGGGGAAACCCCTGCGGATTACAGCCCGGCATGGGATCATTTGTCAATGCAGAAGGAACCTGGGTCACTCCAAACGTGGGTTTATGAGCTATGAACGTTTGGCGGCCCAACGGCGTGAAGGGCAGTTCGTGCTCCGGCTTCCCATCGGATGGCATTTGCCCGGCGCCTGTAGCCTGAACACCGGCGCTCGGCCCTCCAGCAGGCTCCCAGACACCAGTGAGGTCATGCCTGGGAGCCGGAGCGGGGTTCTCGCCTTTTCGGTCGAAGTCATAGACCGCTCCGGGTTGCCGCGGGACATCCTGCGTACGCGCTGGAGGCGAGAGGACTGATACCAAACCCAGCGCAACCGCCGAAGCCACCAAACCCCTTGTCATCGCGAACTTCCCTCCCCTGCCGGACCGCGGCCGAAAACTGCTTTCGCGGAGCCTGTTGGCTGCTCCGAGTTCGGCAACATTGTGCGATCGCGCCATAGACTATCGCTGGGGTGCATAATAACGCGGCTCGCGAACTTCTTTGCCCACCACACACCCCCGTCAACGACTTTGGGAAGCGGGCGTCCATCGGTCCAGACAAACACTGACAGAACTCTTCCGATGCCCTTACCCGTAATCGAGACAGAAGCGATTGTCAACTTGCGTCTCATGCTAACCGCTCATTTTGGTTTTGATTCCTAGGAGCCAACTGTTTTTACTAGGTGGAGTTTAGAAAAACGTCCGCACATAATGCAAATGCATTTATATAAGGCCGTAGACCTCCGAAACATCCTGTGGCCTCGCACGTTCTCCACGCCTGCCGGAGGGTTCACGCAAACGTCAATCCGTTGGAGCGAGCGATTGCCGGCAGGAACGACCTACTATCTGCTTGCACCCTTGCGTCCCTTCTCCCCTTCTTTGAGAAACGTGCCCTCGCGTAGCTCTGTGAATGCCTGGCGCAGCTCCTCTTGCGTGTTCATCACGATGGGCCCGTACCAGGCCACCGGCTCTTCGAGCGGCTTGCCCGAGACCAGGAGAAAGCGGATTCCCTCGTCGCTTGCCTGTACCACAAGTTCGTCACCTCGATCAAACAGGACAAGCGAACGATTCTCTGCTTCTGAAGGCGGCGCTGTGTCCAGCCATCCGACCGGTTCAGTAGGCACTGCCAGCGGGCCGGATGCGTTGCAGAACTTGCCAGCACCTGCAAAGACGTAGGCGAACGCATGCCTGGTGGTCTCGACGGCCAGCCTCTTCTTTCGACCGGGCGGAACGGTCACGTCCAGGTACATCGGGTCGGCCGCGACCTGATCGACCGGACCCTGCTTGCCCCAGAAGCTTCCACACACGACGCGGACCTCGGTACCGTCGTCGTCCTTCACAACCGGGATTTCATCCGACTCGATCCCCTGGTACCGCGGCGCTGTCATTTTGAGCGAGGAAGGAAGGTTCGCCCACAACTGGAATCCATGCATGCGGCCGGCATGATCGCCTCTAGGCATCTCCTGATGGATGATTCCGCTGCCCGCCGTCATCCATTGTACGTCGCCGGCAGCAATGCTCCCGCTATGGCCCATGCTGTCGCCGTGTTCTACCGTTCCGGCCAGCACATACGTGATGGTTTCGATGCCGCGATGCGGATGCCAAGGAAAGCCCGCCAAATAATCGGCGGGGACATCGTTGCGGAAATCATCGAGGAGAAGAAAGGGATCGAAGTCGGAGGTGTTGCCGAAGCCGAATGCTCGGCGGAGGTGCACGCCCGCGCCTTCGATCGTCGGCTTGGATTTGATCAGCCGCTTAACGGGTCGAATGGACATGTTTTGCCTCCTGCTGACTTGCCTCCGTAAAGAGGCTGTTCACAAATCTGCCACATATGACTCGCGACCGCAAAGGAGCCCCTGCCTACCCACCTGCGCCGAAGAGTGAAAAGAGTCCCGAGGCTGACATCTGGTAGGATAACGGCGGTGCAAATTCACATCGAGGAAGGCTCATGAAGCGAATTCTCGCGACGTTCGCAGCGGTGATTTTCCTGGGGACTTGCGCGGGTCATGCGCAAGATGGGAACCCGATCAGCACGCAACTGAAAGGTTCTTGGGTCAACGTCCGGGATCTGCTCACGAAAATGGCGGACAAAATGCCGGACGAAGACTACCGATTCAAACCGACGCCTGAGCTTCAAGACTTCGGACAGCGCATGGCACATGTGATCACGTTCAGCGTACGCGCCTGCTCGCAGGTGAAAGGCGAACAGAAGAACCTGAACTTCAGCGCTACGCCGACCAAGGCGGAGGTTACGGCGGCGATGAAGCAAGTGAACGACGAGTGCGATTCCGTGTTCAACTCCCTAACCGACGCCGACCTCCAGAAGATGGTCAACGCGGGACGCGGCGGGCAACGGTCTGCGTTTGCGCTGCTCGAAGGCCTAGTGCTCGAACACTCCCAGGAGGTTTACGGATATTCGGCAGTCTATATGCGACTGAAGGGAATTGTGCCGCCCTCCAGCGAACGCAACGAGCGGTAAACCCACTCGTTATTCCATTCAAAGATAAAGGACCTTATGCTGGACGCCCCCGAGCTTGATGCGGTGCGTGAGTTCGTGGAAGAAGTCCATGCCTTGCGCGGCGAGTGACGGCAGGAAGCAATGGTGGCGCTCTTGCAATTCTCCATCGGGATAGAGATGGGCGATCAGTTCCCGTTCGTGAGCGTCAAGAAGGGAAGAACGAATGGCCAAAGCATGGGCCGCCTTCTCCCTTAGTTTTGTAAATTGAAAGAGCATTTTCGATTCGGCGGTATCCATGGCGCCGTCGAGAGTCGGGTCGAGCTTGGTCACCTGCTCGCGTAAGTCGCTTAGCATCTTTCGCAGCGATTTCTCCCCAGTATCAAAGCGACGTGTAAGTGCTCTCGGCAGGAGCCTGCCTTCCATTTTTGCCCGCAGCTTCGCGCTTCCGCGCAGGACATCGGAAAACTCCAGTTCGTATTTGCGCAGCAGACGAACCGCACGTGGATCCACCAGTGTGAAGCTGGCTCGGGGCAAGATCACGGGCATGCGGCCAAGGAGGCGGTCATAAAGCACCGAGGCCTGCGCGAAATAAGCGATCTCTGAGGGCCCCGCGATATACGCCGTGGTGGAAAGCAATCGATCCTGAATCACCGGCCGCAATAAGACATTCGCGCTGAAATCAAGCGGCGATCTGGCCAACAGATCGGTTAGATCTGTGAAAGAGAGCGGGTGCCGGCCGGCGGCAAAATCGGTGTTCCGCGCACGAACGGGAACGCGTTTTCCGTCCAGATTAATGAACAGCGGCGTGCTCCCTTCGGTTATTTTCACCTGGACATGATAGCCGGCGCGCTCCAAGGCTTTAGCGCGCGCGAGCAACTCTTGGTCCAGTTCCGCATGCCTCTCGAGCGCGGCGCGATAGAGCGGCTCCGCCAATCGGTGCACGTCCTGGGAAAGAGGGTCGAGAAGAATCAGCCCTTTCCCGGCGAAGAGGCGCGCGAGCAATTTGCCGAACGCGGATCCGTATGTCTCAGATGGTGAGTAACAATCGACAAGGGCAGTGCGAATCTGATCCGCAGCGGGACCCTCGAGATTTGCCGTGGCGCGCTCCAGGGCAGGGAGAACAGCATAGCCAAGCGGCACCTCGCCTGCCCTGCTTCCTTCGTGCTCAGAGGA
This sequence comes from Acidobacteriota bacterium, assembly GCA_003223325.1. Classification (GTDB taxonomy): domain Bacteria; phylum Acidobacteriota; class Terriglobia; order Acidiferrales; family UBA7541; genus Palsa-189. The sequence goes on along the minus strand of QHYS01000009.1, from coordinate 27,129 downwards.
GGGCAGGTCAATTCTTTGGGCTCCCTCGCGCGAAGGCCAGAAACAGTGATTGATTTCGGCGAGATCATGATCTTCTGTAGCGAGCCAGAAGACCGCTACGGCGGGGGTGCCGGCGCAATTCAATTCCTCGTCCAGACGGAGCGCAGTGAGCGCCTTATAGATCGTGAAGCTCGGGCCCGAAAACAAGCCGACCTGCTGTCCGGTCACAATGGCAACGGAGCCCGAGGCGAACCGATCGAGCGCTGTTTCGACCGAGGAATCACTCCCGAAGGCGCGGTTCTGGGTACGCAGGATCTCTGTGACATAGCGGCGCAATGAGAGATCGGGACGCACATCCGCGGCGACGCGCTTGACCGATTCGAAGGTCGGCGCATGGAAGTAGAAAGGGGCAACTGATGGAAAATCCTGAAGGTAAGAAGAGTAAAGCCGGGTGAGGTGAGGAACGTCAACAGCACGTATACAGTGACACTCCATAGGGTCGGCCCGCCATGATACACGCCGGAAAAGTGCCCGGCAATTTATTCGCGCACTCGCTATAGGATGTTCCCGAAACGAGTTGGTCGCGCGAATTCGTCCGCAGATTTGCCTTTAGCGCGCCACCCCCAGATGATCCAGTTTCTGCCGGGCAATTGATTCCGCCAGAACGCCTTCCACGGTTTTCCTTTGTGCCTCGGTGAGTGGCAACAAAGGGGGACGCGGATCGCCGCCATAATAGCCGACGCATTCCATTGCGTATTTCACTCCGGTGGGGCCGAGTTCTCCGGCGATTTTCCGCGAAGCGGCAAGGAGTGCGAACTGAAGGCGGCTAGCCCGGGATATGTCGCCGGCGCGCACAGCGTCATAAACCTCCGTAGCCCCCTCGGGCAGAAAACAGGCCAAAGCCAGAACGCCTCCCGCAGCTCCGAGGACCAAAGAAGCAAAGAGCGTGCCCGCCGACCCGACCAGCGTGCTGAATTTCTGGGGACAGAAATGAATGATTTCCGAGACGAGTTGCACGTTGCCGGAACTCTCCTTGATGCCAACGATATTGGGGTGCTCGGCCAGGCGCGCCACCCAATCAGCCGTTATGGATATGCCCGTATATTGCGGGATGGAATAGATCAGCACGGGCACGGGCGACACATCGGCGACAGCCAGGTAATGCTGCTCGAGCGCCGCGGGAGTCAGAAGCGCCTTGAAATAATGGGGAGTTTTGATGAGCACCGCGTCGTAGCCCAGTTCCGCGGCCCGGCGCGCGCGAGCAATGGTTTCGCTCGTGCTGTCCACGCCCGCGCCGGCGATCAGGAGTTTGCCTGGCGCTGCGAATTCGCGGGCCATGTTCCAAATGCGATCCACTTCATCGAAGCTGAGCGATACGGATTCGCCGGTCGAGCCCACCACGACGTAGCCGCGCAAATGGGTGCGGTCGTAGCGCGCGAGGTTTTCGCGAAACCTGTCGAACGCGACCGAGCCGCCCGGCGCAAACGGCGTGGTCAGCGCCGCAAAGATTCCCTCGAAGATCATACTAGCAGTTTAACGCATCAATCGATCGAGACAAAGTTCCGGGTCGAATGGTAATGGGAATTCATTAGCCAGCGGAGGTGCCATGGGTTTGGGCTATGCTGGCACTGGATGCATGCAAATCCTGAAGCGCGTTGACGCCGAAGGAATGATCGATCAGGGCGCGGATGCCGTGCGCCGCGGCCTGCGCGGCAGAAAGCGTGGTGATGCAGGGGACCTTATATCGCACGGCCGCGCGGCGGATGGATTTCTCGTCGTAAAACGACTCGCGGCCAAGAGGCGTATTGATGATGAGATCGACGCGGCCGGTTTTCACCAGATCGATGATATTCGGACGTCCTTCGTTGGCCTTATAGACGGCTTCGGCGGGGATGCCAGCGGCGGTGAGCGCCGCAGCGGTACCGCGAGTGGCGAGAAGGGTGAAGCCAAGTTGGGAGAGGTCGCGCGCCAGGGGCAGAACGTGGCGCTTATCATGGTCATTCACACTGACGAAGATGGTGCCTTTGCGGGGCAGCTTTTGTCCGGCGGCGAGCTGCGCCTTGGCGAAAGCTTCGCCGAAGGTCGACGCCACGCCCATGACTTCGCCGGTGGAGCGCATCTCCGGGCCGAGGATCGTATCCACGCCGCGGAATTTGCTGAAGGGGAACACCGGCGACTTCACAGCGTGATACTTGCGCACGCACAGCTCGGCCACGCCATCCGATTCGATCACAGGCAGATTCATGGAAGAAAGTTTTCGTCCCGTCATCAAGCGAGCGGCTACTTTCGCCAAGGGCACGCCGGTGGCCTTGCTGACATAAGGAACCGTGCGCGAGGCGCGCGGATTGACTTCCAGCACAAATACGGTGTCGCGCTGGATGGCGTATTGGACATTCATCAAGCCAATCACGCCGAGCGAGCGCGCGAGCCGGTTGGTGTAATCGCGAATGCGTGCCAACGCCGAAGGCGTCAGAGAAACTGGCGGAAGGACGCAAGAAGAATCGCCGGAATGCACCCCGGCCTCCTCGATGTGTTCCATGATGCCGCCGATGACGACGTCTTCGCCGTCGGCCAAGGCGTCGACGTCCACCTCGGTAGCTTCCTCGAGGAATTGATCGATCAGCACCGGCCGCGCCGGACCCATCAGTGCGGCTCGCGCGACGTAGTCCTTTACGGTCTGCAAATCATAGGCGATGACCATGGCACGCCCACCAAGCACGTAACTGGGGCGCACCAGAACCGGCAGTCCGACTTCTTTGGCCAGGCGAGCGGCTTCGTCGGGGACCAGTGCCGTCCCGTTGCGCGGTTGGGGAATACGCAGTTCGTCGAGCAGTCGTCCGAAACGGCGGCGGTCTTCGGCCAGATCGATCGATTCCGGTGGCGTGCCGATAATGGGGACATCATTATTTTTGAGGTCGAGCGCCAGATTCAACGGCGTCTGACCTCCGAATTGCACAATCACGCCCTGGGGGCGCTCCCGTTCTATTACGGCAAGCACGTCTTCGAGCGTCAAAGGCTCGAAGTAAAGGCGGTCGGAGGTGTCGTAATCGGTGGAAACCGTCTCGGGATTGCAATTGATCATGATCGTCTCGTAGCCATCTTCGCGCAGGGCAAAGGAGGCATGGCAGCAGCAGTAGTCGAATTCGATTCCCTGCCCGATGCGGTTGGGGCCGCTGCCGAGAATGGCGATCTTGGGCCGGTCTGCGGCCTCAGCCTCGTCCTCTTGTTCATAGGTCGAGTAAAGATAGGGGGTGAAGGATTCAAATTCAGCGGCGCAGGTATCGACGCGCTTGAAAACGGGCCGCACGCCCAATTCATGCCGCCGTTTTCGTACAGATGCTGACTCTACGTTCCATAGCTTCGCAATTTCCTCATCGCTGGCTCCCGAGCGCTTCGATTCCAGCATCAATTCCGCGGAAATCCTGTGCAGTGAGCTAGCTCTCACGCGCGAGTCGATCTCAAGCATCGCTTCGAGATGCTGTATGAACCATGGATCGATCCTGGTAAGCGAACAAATTTCCTCACGCGACATGCCTCGCTCAAGCGCCTCAAACAGCCAGTGAATTCGGTCCGGCCCGGGAACGTGCAGCCGCTCGCGCAGCAACGCTGTCGTCACCTCGGCCGGCGGACGCCACGCGGTGCTCGGTTCGAGCGCGCGAATACCCTTGCAGAGCGCTTCTTGAAACGTCCGGCCGATGGCCATCACTTCTCCCACCGATTTCATCTGTGTGCCGAGAGTCGTATCCGCACCGGGAAACTTTTCGAATTGCCACTTGGGAAGTTTCACCACGACATAATCAATCGTCGGCTCGAAACACGATGGAGTCTTTTTGGTGATGTCGTTGGGGATTTCGTCCAGAGTCATGCCCACAGCGAGGCGAGCAGCGATCTTGGCGATCGGGAAGCCCGTGGCCTTCGAGGCCAGGGCCGAGCTCCGCGAGACCCGCGGATTCATCTCGATCACCACCATGCGGCCGCTGGACGGCTCCACGGCGAACTGAATATTCGATCCACCCGTTTCAACGCCGACCTCGCGGATGATGGCGGCCGCGGCGTCGCGCATGCGCTGGTATTCCTTGTCCGTCAGAGTTTGCGCCGGTGCCACGGTGATGGAATCGCCGGTGTGGATACCCATGGGATCAAAATTCTCGATCGAGCAAACCACCACGAAATTGTCGCGAACGTCGCGCATCACCTCCAGCTCGAACTCCTTCCAGCCCAGCACCGACTCTTCGACCAAAGCTTCGTGAACGGGGCTGGCGTCCAGCGCCAACGCTATCGCCTCGGCAAATTCCTCGCGGTTATAAGCGACAGAGCCGCCCGTGCCGCCTAGAGTAAAAGACGGGCGAATGACCACCGGATAGCCAAGCTGATCAGCAAGTCGCAGGGCGTCCTGCGCGTTATTGACGAGCGCAGAGGCGGGCATATCCAGCCCAATCTTGCGGCAGGCGTCTTTGAACCAAAGGCGATCTTCGGCGACTTTAATGGCTCGCAGCGAAGCGCCAATCAGCTCGATTCCGTAGCGCTCGAGAACGCCACTTTCGGCCAGTTCGACGGCGAGATTGAGGCCGGTCTGGCCTCCGACGGTAGGCAGCAAGGCATCAGGTTTTTCGCGTGCGATGACCTGCTCCAGCAGTTCGCGCGTCAGGGGCTCGATATAGGTGCGATCGGCAACCTCAGGGTCCGTCATGATGGTCGCCGGATTCGAGTTCACCAATACAACTTCGTAGCCGTCAGCTCGCAGGGCTTTGCAAGCCTGCGTGCCGGAGTAGTCAAATTCGCAGGCTTGGCCGATTACAATCGGCCCGGAGCCGATGATCAAAATTTTCCTGATGTCTGTGCGCTTTGGCATTTACCTGGTTGCGCCCATTCGTTCACCGGGCGCTACTGACGCGTTTTGTGGAACCATGCTCGTTCATCATTTCCGTGAAGCGGCGAAACAAATAGTGGGAGTCGTGCGGGCCGGGTGACGCTTCGGGATGATATTGCACGCTGAAGAGCGGCAGCGAGCGATGCTGCATGCCCTCATTGGTGTAGTCATTCAGATTGACGTGCGTGATTTCCACCTCGCTGGCCGACAATGAATCCGGATCGACAGCGAAGCCGTGATTTTGTGCGGTGATCTCCACGCGACCGGTGCGCATGTTTTTCACGGGGTGATTCGAGCCATGGTGGCCGAATTTCAGCTTGTAGGTACGGCCGCCCAGGGCCAGGCCGCAAAGCTGGTGGCCCAGGCAAATTCCAAAGATAGGTACGCGGCCGAGCAGCTTGCGGATACTTTCCACTCCATAGGCGACGGGTTCGGGATCGCCGGGGCCATTGGAGAGGAACACACCATTGGGCTTCATCGCCAGCACATCTTCGGCGGGAGTGCGCGCGGGAACGATCTGCACATCACAATGCGAATCTACAAGCAAACGAAGGATGTTCTGCTTGATGCCAAAGTCGTAGGCCACGACGCGAAAGCGGCGCGCTCCCTTTTCGGCAGCAGTTTCGTTCCATGGCAGAGAGGTGAGAATCGACCCCTTCTCCCAGCGATACGGTTTTGCGCAGCTCACGCGGCTGGCCAGTTCCAAACCGCTCATGGACGGAATGGCGCGCGCCTCCTCGATAAGCTGCTTGGCCGGCATTCCATCAGTGGAGACGAGTCCGCGAAGGGCGCCGACGCGTCGGATGTGCCGAACCAGGGCTCGCGTGTCCAGGTCCCAGATCACCGGAATGCGGTGGCCCTCCAGGTAATGTTGCGCGGTTTCAGTGGAACGCCAGTTCGAGGCTAACGGTGAGAATTCGCGCACGATCAGCGCTTCGATATAAGGCCGCTGCGATTCCTGATCGTCCGGGTTTGTGCCGACATTTCCGATATGCGGGTAAGTGAGGCAAACAATCTGACCGGAATAGCTGGGATCGCTGAAGACTTCCTGGTAGCCGGTGAGACTGGTGTTAAAAACGACTTCGCCGCCGCGCCGCGTGCAGGCGCCGGCAGCGCGCCCGTTAAAAACGCGTCCGTCCTCGAGTGCAAGAACGGCAGGGCGTAGCGGTGTTTCCGCCAGCGGTTCCTCCAAGAACGTTCATACCAAGAGCCAGGTCCAGCTTAACGGTTACTTTCGGACGCATTTACAGCCGATATGGTGCCGAACTGAGTCCAAGGCCAATAGGCAAAGACGGCTTTGCCGTAAATGAATGCGGACGGCACAGGCCCGAAGATGCGCGAATCATTCGAGCTGATTCGATGATCACCCATGACGAAATATTCATCGCGAGGTATCTGTACCGGGCCATACGCCGCGGTGTCAACGTATTGCGAGGGAACGTACGGCTCCTCGAGACTTTTGCCATTAATGTAAACCCGTCCCCTGCGAATTTCCACTTCATCGCCCGGCAGTCCGACCACCCGTTTGATAAAGGATTTCGTGCGGTCCAAGGGATACCAGAAGACCACCACGTCTCCACGTTCAATGGGCTCGAAATGATACACGAACTTGTTGATAAAAATGCGCTCTTGGTCCGACAGGAGGGGAGCCATGCTGGTGCCTTCGACCTTTACCGGCTGGTAGAAGAAGACGATGATGATCATGGCGAGGCCGACCGCAACCACCAGGTCTCGGGCCCACACCCGCAGTTCACGGTGAAAGCCGGATGACGATTCGTGCTCGGCGTCACCACGCGTGCACTCACTCTGTCGGCGACTTTCGTGCGAAGAGAGCGGACTCGGGTGGACCATCTGCTCCATGGATTCGTGTGGATCGCTCATTTATACCACGCCAGGAAGCCCGGACGCCAGCGTTCCCGTAATTTTCTGTGTCGCGGAATCGGACCCTGCGGAGCCCCCTATCTCAGATGCTACGAAGCATTAGCGAGTTCCACGGGACGCTCCGGTGTCGTGACTTACTACCCCGCCTGCCCTTTCCCGATCCTGACGGCCTGGTTGCTCCGGAACTTGACCAACACTAGCAAAGTCCCTTTCAAAATAAAGATGGGCGGCTGCGAGACCCGCGATTAGTGCAGTCTCCGTGCGAAGAATATTCTTTCCGAGCAACGCTTCGCGGAAACCCGCGGCGCATCCGGCATCGAATTCTTTATCCGCCCACCCCCCCTCGGGACCAATGGCTACCGCGATCCGCAGCGGTATGCTCTCAATTCCCTTAGACGCCGCCTCTTTGAAAACAGCTTGCAAGGGAACTGCTCTACTGCGTTCGGAAAATAGGACCTTTACCGAAGCGGCATTTTCCGCGAAAGCCGGAGCGGGCCGCGTCACGCCCTGAAGAGCGGGTGGGCGCAGGCAGCGCGCCTGTTGCGCCGATTCCAGCAGAATCTTGCGCCATCGAACGGCACGTTTCGCGGCTGCTGACACAAGGACTTTCTCGCTGCGCTCGGCGGCCAAAGGCACGATTGTGTTCACGCCGAGCTCCGTGGCCTTTTCCAGAGCCCATTCGAAGCGATCAAATTTAACGATGGCGAGCAGGACGACAATTTCCAGCGAGGCGGAGGGAGCAGCAAGCTTTTCGAGCAAGGCGAAATCGATGCGGTTGTTCGAAACTCGTTCGATTCGGGCGAGAAAGACGGAGCTGCCGTCACTCAATTCATAGAGCTGGCCGGGCTCAGCGCGCAGAACCCTGCCCAGATGATGCGCGGCATCGCCAATCAGGCGGGCCGAGCCGCCGGTGAACGCGTCGACGAAAAAACGCCGCCGCAACGGTCACCTCTCTTGCCGGCCGGGCCCTCAGTCCAAAATGTTACCCAAATATGTCTTTTACTTTCTCGAAGAACGACGAATTGCGTTCGGCCGGACGATTTTCTACCTTCAGCATCTGGTCCAATTGCTGCAAGAGCAGGCGCTGGTCACGTGTAAGCTTCGCCGGCGTGATCACGCGCACGTTCACGTACAGGTCGCCTTTGCCGCCTCCATGCGGATCGGGTAGTCCTTTGCCCTTCAGACGAATGATGGAACCTGTCTGTGTGCCCTCGGGAATAGTAATCTTCTCTTCGCCATTGAGGCCGGGAACGCTGAGCTCGACACCCAGCGCCGCCTGCGCAATGCTGACGGGTATGGTGCAGTAGAGGTCGGCGCCTCGCCGCTCAAAGAACGGGTGCTCCTTCACATCCAGCACGATGTAGAGATCCCCGGGAGGCGCTCCATTGGCGCCAGGCTCGCCTTCGTTAGGCACGCGAATGCGCGTTTGCGAATCGACGCCCGGCGGGATGCGCACCTCGATCGTTCGCGTCTGCTCGACCCGTCCGCGGCCTCGACATTCCGGGCACTTTTCGCGAATCATCTGGCCGGCGCCCTGGCATTGCGGGCAGGTGCGCGAGATCGAAAAGAATCCTTGCTGATAGTGCAGTTGGCCCCGGCCCTTGCAGGTCTCGCAGGTCACTACGCCTGTGCCCGCTTTAGCCCCGGTTCCCTTGCACGCATCGCATAGCTCCTGTCGCGGCAGGCGAACTTTGGTGCTCACGCCGGCGGCCGCTTCTTCGAAGGTGAGTTCCATGTCGTATCTCAGATCGGCACCGCGCTGCACACGTGCGCGGCCGCGACCGCCGGTGCGCCCGAAAATGTCCTCGAATCCAAAAAAGTCGCCAAAGATATCCTGAAATTCCTCGAAGATCGAGGAATTGAAGCCAGAGTCGGCAGAAACGCCAGAGACGCCGGCATGGCCGTAGCGGTCATATGCGGCACGCTTTTGCGCGTCAGAGAGCACGCTGTAGGCTTCCGTGGCTTCGCGGAACTTGGCTTCGGCCGTGTCCTTCTGCTCCGGATTGCGATCGGGGTGCCACTTGAGAGCGGCCTTGCGGTAGGCGGACTTGATCTCTTCTTGCGCGGCCGTGCGGCTCACGCTGAGCACTTCGTAATAGTCACGCTTTGTATGACGGCTCATGCCTGATTTCGGTCTCCTGAGAAATGAGATGCATTTCAGAAAGAATCATTTGCTGTTGCGTTGCGCGACGGAAGACTTGCCGCCGTCTGACTGGCTCGCGCTAAACGAGACGCGTACTACGCTCGGCCGAACAACACGCCCATGAAAGAGGAAGCCATCCTGCAAAACGTCCAAAATGGTTCCCTCCGGATGCTCGGCAGATTCGACGCGCTCAATGGCCTGATGGTAGTAGGGATCAAACGGCTTGCCGGACGCCACGATCCGCTCTAGTCCGTGGCGCGCCAGCGTGTCCCAAAGCTGGCGATAAATTAAGTCCAGTCCTTTGCGATATTCCTCGTAAGCGGGATCGTCGTGCGCCTTGAGCGCGCGCTCGAATGCGTCCAGAACCGGCAGAAGATCTTCAATCAAACGGCCTATACCATGGCGGCGATCTTCTTGGCGCTCGCGCTCCACTCGCTTGCGATAATTCTCAAAGTCTGCCTGACGGCGCACCAACGTCTGCATCAGTTCGTCCTTTTCGGTCTGCAGGCGGGCAAGGCGCTCGGTGAGCGAGGCCACATCGGCTCCTTCCGTTGAATGGGCGCCTGCGCCGAGGTCGGCCCCTTCTTGGCCCGTCCGGGAGCGGGAATTGAACTCGATTACGCCCTCCCGGGGTTCTCTGCTTTCATGTTCGCGTTCATCCATTTGTTTTGAATCCGTGGCGCCAAAGCCGCTCAAGTGTTTCCAGAGATGGCCTGAGGCTGTGGCTTGCGAGACTCCCGTCAAATTCGATGTAAAAGAGAGTACCCAAGGGCTTAGCCGCGACTGATGGCCTCGCTGAAGGCGCCCGCCATATAGGCCACAGCCGTGATGGCCCGCTCGTATTGCATGCGCATGGGCCCTAATACACCGAGCGACCCCTGCCCCTGATCACGCACCGTATATGGCGCGGTGATAAGCGACAAGTGCTCTCCCGCCCCATTGATCTCTTTAACGCCGATTTGCACATGCACAGGTTCGGGCGCTTCGATGCAACCATTCAGTAATGCGACCAGCTTGCTTTTTTCCTCAATCGCCGAGAGCAATTCACGCAACGATTCCGCTCCGGTCAGTTCAGGAGCCGAGGCAAATTGCGCCGCGCCCTCCACATACACTTCGCGGCTTCGGTCTGTATCGAGAAGGGCCGGATCGCAAAGTTCCAGCGCGACCGGCAAAAACTTGCCATAGCGCTCCTTCTCGGAAGCCAGCTTGGTCAGCAGCTCGCCTCGAATCGCCTCCAGTGTCCAGCCGCTATAGTGGCGGTTCAGATAGTCGGCGGTACGATCAAGCTCTGGCTGCGTAAATTCGTGCTCCGGGCGCAACACTTTGTCCCGGGTGGCTCCGCCTGGCGAAATCAACACGACGACCACTCGTCCATCCGGTAGGAGAAGGAAACGAACATGTTCCAATACGGTATGCGCCAGGGGCGGCATGACGATAATTCCCAACCCGCGGGAAACGGCGGCCAGCATGTGACCGGCGCGCTCGGTCAGCTCCTCGGCTGTGGTTGCGCCTTCCAATTCCTTCCGTATCCAGTTCTTATCCCCTTCGTTGAGCGTGCCCTGTGCGGCGATCTGCTGAGCAAAAAAACGATACGCCGCCGCGGTCGGCACGCGGCCGGCCGACGTGTGGGGCTGGAACAACAATCCCGCATCCTCCAGATCTGCCATGACATTCCGGATGCTCGCCGAGCTGAGTTGCTCAGCGTGTGATTTGGATATCGCGCGGCTCGAGACGGGCTCTCCCGTCGTCACGTACGCTTGTACGATTTGGGCCAGAATCTGCTGATTCCGCTTTGAGCTAAGGACAGAGTCCTTCATTGCTAACCCAGGCTAACTGACGCCCACTCACTTCATTTTATTTTAGCTGTCAATTTGGGCGCGCTGCAAGCGATTGGAGTAGTCGATGTAGAGCGTCTTCCACTCGGAATAGAAGTCCAGCGCCGCATTGCCCGCCTCGCGATGGCCGTTGCCGGTCTCTTTTGTGCCTCCAAAGGGCAAATGGATCTCCGCCCCAATGGTCGGCGCGTTTACGTAGACAATTCCGGTATGCAGGTCGCGCATAGCCTCGAAGGCTCGGTTTACGTCCTGAGTGTAGATCGAGGCAGAAAGACCGTAGCGCACTCCGTTGGCGACTTCGATGGCCTCCTCGAAACTGTCAATGGGCATCACGGCCACAACGGGCCCGAAAATTTCCTCCTGGACGATGCGCATGCCGGGGTCGCAATCAACAAAAATGGTGGGTTCATGGAACCACCCGTTACCCCAGACCCCTTCGGTCAATCGACGGCCGCCGGTCATCAGTTTGGCGTCTTCGTTCTTGCCGATGGCCACGTATTCCATCACCTTGTTGAGCTGTTCTTCATTGATGCAAGGCCCCATGTCCGCCGTGGGCTCCAGGCCGTCGCCTACGCGAAGAGTCTTTGCGCGTTCGACGAATCGATACAAGAAATCCTTGTAAACTTTCTTGTGCACGGCTACGCGGCTCGCGGCTGTGCATCGCTGACCGGTAGTGCCGAAGCCGCCCCAGATCGCGCCATCTATGGCCAGGTCCAGATTGGCGTCTTCGAGAACGATTATAATATTCTTGCCTCCCATTTCTAGATGGCAAGGCCGCAGCTTGGGGGCGCAGGCTTGGCTCACCAGCCGGCCCACTTCGCTCGATCCTGTGAAGCTCACCGCAGCTACCCTGGGATGCCCCACGAGCGGTGCGCCTACGTCCGGCCCGCTGCCATTCACAACGTTGACTACGCCGCGGGGTAGACCTGCTTCCACGAGCACCTGAATCAAGGTGTAGGTCGAGAGAGGCGTGTCTTCGGCCGGCTTGATGACGACCGTGTTGCCGCAAATCAACGCCGGCATGATCTTCCACGAAGGTATGGCCATAGGAAAATTCCATGGCGTAATCAGGGCGCAGACGCCCAGGGGCTGCCGCGCGGACATCGCAAATTTACTAGGCAATTCCGACGGCGTGGTCTGACCGAAAAGGCGGCGTCCCTCCCCCGCCATGTAGTAGGTCATATCAATGGCTTCTTGCACGTCGCCGCGAGTTTCCGCCAGAACCTTGCCCATCTCCCGGGTCATATCCCGAGCCAAATCTTCTTTGCGCTTCACCAAGGTCTCTGCCGCGCGATACAAAATCTCCGCGCGTTTGGGAGCAGGCACCAAACGCCACGATTCAAATGCCTCCGCAGCCGCGCGGACTGCGGCGTCCACATCTTCTGCGGTTGACCGAGGGAACATTCCGATCAATTCGCGGGTGTGTGCAGGATTGCGATCTTCAAACGCCAGGCCGCTTGAGGATTCCACCCACTCGCCATTGATGAAATTCTTGAAAATAGTAGGGCCCACTGCGGTGGCCATAAACCCCTCCGAACATTATCAGGGTACAGCGTTCTCAGGGAGTTTGCTGCTGGGTGGTAGCGCTGGCTCCCTGCGTCTGAGGCGTAGACAAAGGCGCGGCGCGGCCGGCAATTTCCGAGCCCAGGCCAAGCTTCTGCAATGTAAGCGCGTCGAGCTTGCCGCTAACAGTGAGGCCATGGGCAGACTGGAAGTCCTTCATGGCCTGGACCGTCGCGTTGTCCCATTTGCCGTTGGGCTGGCCTTTGTACGCGCCCTGCGTGGCAAGGGCTGATTGAATTTCGGAGATGCGCGCAGGGGCCGGAGCAGTCTGAGCTCTCTGGCGCGGTTTGCGCCTTCTTGCCGAACGCATCTTGGTGCTTACTTTTTTAGGGCTAGAGGGTTTTGCCGCCTTATTGGAAGGAGGGGTCTGCCGGGCGCCAAATGCGGGCGCCGCCAAGGCCAAGGCCGCAACAAATACCAGCGCGGCCGTGAGTTTTGAGATTATGTGTGCGCGCATCTTTTAATCTACCCGAGACGAGCGTTTGCTCAGCGCAACTGGGGAACAACTCCCGCCAAAAAGATCGTCAGCATGCGCTCGCTATCCGCATGACGCAAAACCTTGAAAACGACTTCCTCTCCCGGCTTTAATGCCCCCATTTGCTTGCGATAATCCGCCGCGGAACTGACCTGCTGGTGATTGATCTCCTGAATCAGATCTCCGCGCACGAACCCGACGTCTTCCGCGAACGTGGCGGGATCAACCCCGGAAACAACAGCGCCTCGATTGTTCAGGAAATCGGCGCGCCGCGTTCCATTCGTACCAATGTCTTCGACCCGGAGCCCGAGATCGGCCGGCACCACTTGAGCCGGCCGCGCGGGCGCTTGCTCATCGTCGTAGCTCGATACACGATCCGGGAAGAGCTTGGCGCGATCCTCTACGACGACGTCGGTCGCATGTTGCACGCCCCCGCGCATGTAGATGAGGTGCACTTTGGTCCCGACTTCGGTTTGGGTAATTGGGTCCACCAGGTCGCTGCCTGATTTGACGGGCTTACCGTTAACAGTCGTGACCACATCACCCGGCTGAATCCCGGCCTCGGCTGCCGGGCTGCCCGGCTCCACATATTGCAACACCATGCCGTTGGCCGCTCCGAGTTCCCGAAGCACGATGGGATTGTTGCTTTGCTCCTCCTGAAACGTGACGCCAATCGAGCCGCGCGTTACCTTCCCGTGCTGCACGATTTGGTTATAGACGCTAATGGCCATATTGGAGGGCAACGCGAAACCCACGCCCTCATAGCCTCGCCCGCCCGTCATGATGGCGGTATTTATGCCAATGACCCTGCCGGCCATGTCCACCAGCGGCCCACCCGAATTCCCCGGATTGATGGGCGCATCGGTCTGCAGAAAATGCTGAAACTGCCGCCCGACGTTGCCGCGGTCCTTGGCGCTGATGATTCCGGCGGTCACAGTGGCTTGCAATCCGAACGGGCTTCCAATCGCAAGTACCCAATCGCCTACATGCACGCCGCTGGAGTTCCCCAGCCTCACGACAGGCAGTTCGCGGTTCGCTTCAATCTTGACCACGGCCAGGTCGGTCTCCTTATCCGCTCCGATCACCTTGGCCGTGTAAAGCGTAGGTTCCGTGTTTAACTGCACTTGAATCTTAGTCGCCTGTTCGATGACGTGATTGTTCGTGAGTATGAATCCCTTCTTGTCCACGATTATGCCGGAGCCCAGGCTTCGCTCTGCCTCCGGTCCCTCGTTGGGAGAGTCGAAGAACCGGTTGAAGAAATCGTGAAACGGATCTGCACCCCCGCTACGACTTTGCGGCTGTCCCTTCCTGTCAATGACCTGCGTCGTGGAGATATTCACTACGGCAGGTTCATCGTGCTCTACGATCGCGCCGAAGGCATTGGATAAAGTGACAGGGTTGGGAAGCTCGAGGGGCGTGGCGCCGTTGGGCAGAAATGAGTGTGTCGCGATCACCCGCCCGGAAATCACGGTTCCAATGAGAATTCCGAGGGACAACGTCAAGGCAACGAGCAGACTGGCAACAAGCTTCCGGTTGCGGGCCCAAGTGGCCAATTCCCGTAATTGAATACCCATGAGTGCTCCCGAGCGCCGCGGAGTGCCGGCTTAGATGGATGGTAGATTATAGCATCCGTCTAGGCCTCGATAGGGAAATCGGTTGCTCCCATTTGTCTGTGGCCAACCTGTTCTCTCGGGCAGTCACTGCGCATCTGCGTATTCTCCAGTATACCTGTCAGGTCTCCGGTAGGGGGCCGTACCGCCGTATCGCCCTTCATCGGGCTTGCGGCGTCGAAGAAACTCCATTAGTCTGGCAGGAGCTGCCAGCGGCGTCTTCCCTCCTCACCCGCTATCGGTTCCATTCCAGTTGCAGCTCAATTTCTTGTGAAGGAACGGTGATGCGCAAAAACACTTGGGCGGGCATTGTCGTGGCGGTAGTGCTGAGTTTCTTCTTGACGGCCTGCCAGGACACCAAGACTCTGCAAGAGAACGCGCAATTGAAGGCCCAGCTTGCGGACCTTCAGAAAGACAACGGCCAATTAGAAAACAATCTTCAAACAGTGACAGCTGCCCGAGATGCGTTGATAAAGGAGAACGAGGCGCTTCAGGCACAGATTAAGGGCCGGAAAACGAAGCGGCCGAGAACGAAAGCTTCGATTCGAAAGTCTCGTCGGAGCTGAACCTCTCGGACCTTAACAGCCGACCGCCGTTGGGAGCGCGCGAATCTGTTTCTTTTCTCTAAAAAAACACAAATGGGGGTAGATGCATGAAGACGTTTGAGGTGCGATTTCGCTATCAAGATAGGAACCAAGGAACGACCGGGTCGACGGTCACCGTGGAAGCTTCGAATCTTCCCGGAGCCATTGGTAAGGCGGCCCGTGAGTTTGTCAGGGGCTTAGACCGGAAACAGAAGTTCGATATGAACAAGAGCGGACTCGAAATAACGGCCAAGCCTATCGATTCGACAGCTCAGGCGCAACCAGAGACGACCGCACAAGCCTCCACTGGCTGAGACACCGCTGAAATATTAAAACAAAAATTTAGTTTCAGGGTCGAACTGACGGTAAACAAAACCGCAAGGTGCTGGTCACACGGGACCAACCCTTTGCTGGGGACTCCGTCGAAATCTCACCCTCTCGGAAGTATCTTCCTGCCTAAGTCCAGTTGCGGATGTACCGCAACAGGGAAGGCGGAATAACGGCCGCCGCGCAGCGCAGTAGCCCTCATGGCCGTATGCTAGAATAGACGCACGCATGGCTCCGCGAACGATGTACGACAAAATCTGGGAGTCCCACGTGGTGCGCGAGATTCCCGGTGAACCCACCCTGATTTATATCGACCGCCATCTGGTACATGAAGGCACTTCCCCGCAAGCGTTTGCGGGAATCGAAGCGGCCGGCCGTCAGGTGCGTCGCCCGGACCTCACCTTTGCTGTGATGGATCACTCGGTTCCCACCAAGAATCGGGAATTGCCCATAGTGGATGACAGTGCGCGGCTGCAGTACTGCGCGGAGTTCGGTATCCGCTTGTACCCGATGGGCGACGCCAATCAGGGAATCGTCCACGTGATCGGACCTCAGTTGGGCCTCACCCAACCCGGCATGACGATCGTCTGCGGCGACTCGCATACCTCAACGCACGGCGCTTTCGGCGCGTTGGCCTTCGGCATCGGCACCAGCGAAGTCGAGCATGTGCTCGCCACACAATGCCTCCAGCAGGATCGCTCCAAGACCATGTTGGTTACGTTTCGAGGCAAGCGTCCGCCGGGCGTCTCTTCCAAGGACCTGATTCTGGCGCTGATTGGCAAGATCGGTATCTCTGGCGGGACCGGTCACGTGATCGAATACGCGGGCGAGACGATCTCCCGGCTATCGATGGACGCGCGCATGACCATTTGCAATATGAGTATCGAGGGTGGCGCGCGAGCGGGCATGGTCGCTCCGGACCAAACCACATTCGAATATCTGGAGGGCAGACCATTCGTGCCACGCGGGCGTGAGTTTCACGTGCTCGTGGACGAATGGATGTATTTGCCGAGTGACTTTGGGGCCAAGTTCGATAAAACCGTGGAACTGGACGCCACACAAATCGCTCCTCAAGTCACTTGGGGCACCAACCCCGGCATGGTCACGAGCGTCACCGAGCGCGTGCCCGATCCGAATTCGTTCCGCGATCCCGATGAGCAGAAAGCGGCAGTTCGCGCGCTCGAATACATGGCGCTTCGTCCGGGAACACCCATCGTAGATATACCGGTCGATCGCGTTTTCATCGGGTCGTGCACGAATTCGCGCCTCGAGGACTTGCGTGCGGTGGCGCGCCTGGTTCGTGGCAAACACATCGCGCCCACCCTCAAGGCCGCTCTGGTTGTGCCGGGCTCGCGTGTGGTCAAAGCCAAAGCGGAAGAGGAAGGACTCGACCGCATTCTCCGCGAGGCAGGATTTGAGTGGCGCGATGCCGGATGCAGCATGTGTATTGGCATGAACGACGACGTGCTGCCCCCCGGCGAACGCAGCGCTAGCACATCGAACCGTAACTTCGAGGGGCGGCAAGGCAAAGGCAGCCGCACGCATCTGGTGAGCCCGATCATGGCCGCTGCGGCCGCGATTGCCGGACATTTCGTGGACGTCCGCGAGCTCGGCGTGGACGTGACGGAGTAGCACGATGCAGCCGATCTCCAAACACACCGGCTTGGTGATGCCGCTCGATCGCGTGAACGTCGACACCGACCAGATGGTGCCCAAGCAATTTCTGAAAGCCCTCACGCGCCAGGGTTTTGGACGAAATCTTTTTTATGATTGGCGCTATCTGCCGGGCGAAGTTCCCAATCCGGAATTTGTGCTGAATTTTCCCCGCTATCGCGGAGCATCCGTGTTGCTAGCTCGCGCCAATTTCGGCTGCGGTTCGAGTCGCGAACACGCGCCCTGGGCGCTGCTCGATTACGGCTTCCGAGTGATCATCGCGCCGAGCTTTGCCGACATCTTTTATAACAATTGCTTCAAGAATGGCATCCTGCCCATCACTTTGGCGGATGCCCAGGTGGACGAACCCTTTCGGCGGGCTGAAGCCACCGAGGGCTATCAGCTCACCGCAGATCTTCCCAACCAGGCCGTAAGCGATGCGCAAGGGCTCAAATTCCACTTCGATATCGACGACTTCCGCAAAGCGGTGCTACTCGAAGGGCTTGACGATATCGGTTTGACCTTGAAGCAGGAACCAGACATCACCGCTTACGAGCAGCGCCACCATCCGCAGGCCAATCTTTACCAGGCGGTCGATTTCACCCAGTAATACAGACAAAGACTCGACTCTCGGGCACGCGTATTCTCCCTTCCTCAGCGACCTCTCAGCAGGTTTCACCAACGGCACTGCGCACCTCGGTGTACACGAGTTTCATGCTGTAGAAGTCTTCCGAATCCGAGCGTCAAAATTTACGTACTGTGCTGAATCGTTTCGGCGGGCGGAACGGAGGCTTCGGCGGCTGGAGCTGGTCCCAGCAATTCGGCGACCAGAATTCCACCGAGAATCAAGGCCGCGCCCGCTAGCGATCGCCTTCCGAGCCGCTCATGATAAAAAAGGAACGAAGTCAGGCCCGCGAAAACGGGCTCCAAAGTGAAAATAATCGCCGCATGATTCGCGCTCGTGTATTGCTGCGCCCAGACCTGCAGCGAAAAGGCCACAGCGGTGGCGAAAACTCCCGTGGCGATCACCGCCAGGATCAAGCCAGGCGTCCAGACGACGCGCGGCTGCTCTGCGCCAATCCAAGCGAAAAACGGAACGCACAAAATCGTAAACAGGGCTGTTATGGCGACCTGAATCAGCGTCAGCGCACCGGCGGAATAGCGAACGGTGTAATGGCCGATGCCGATCACATGCAGTGCAAACATGAAGGCGCAAGCAAGGATCAGCAGATCGCCGCGATTCAGCGCTGCCAATCCTGAGGCCGGCACGGCTAGAAAGTAAAGACCGGCAAACGCCGCTAGCGCGCCGAACCAAACCCACAGAGGCACGCGACGCGATCCAAACAAGGCCAGAAGCAACGGAACCAGCACGACAAAGAAGCCGGTAATGAAGGCGGCTTTGGAGGGCGTGGTGAGCGCGAGCCCCGCGGTCTGAAATGCGTACCCACCGAACATGCAGCAGCCGATGAGCGCTCCGGCACGCAAGCCGCTGGCCCGCACAGTCCGAAGCTCACGCCCATACATGAGAATCAATACAAAGGTAGCGAGAACAAAGCGCAAAGCCAGAAACACAAACACCGACGCATTGGTCAGGGCATCCTTTACCAAAACGAAGGTAGCCCCCCAAATCATGGTGCAGCAGATAAGCAGGAAGTCGGCTTTGAGCTTCCGAGGCACACGCGCGGGTGGCGGGATCAGTCGGTTGGCGGATTCAGTCCGGCCACCTGCAGCAATGTAAGCAAAACCCGCTGCATCCCAATCTCGCGGCCCGTGGGATCGTACCATTCCTGGAGCGAATGCGCGCGGCCGGAGCTGCCTCCGGCCCCGAGGGCAATCGACGGAATCCCCAGTGAGAGCGGGATATTGGCATCGGTCGAGGAGCGTTCTATGCGTGCGCGATTGCCGAGATAATCGTCGGCTTTTTGCACGGCGGCGAGAAGCGGAGAATTTTCGGCCAATTCACCGCCCGGCCTCACACCGAGCACCTTAGTGTCTATGGATAAACCGACGCCGCCCCCCATGCCGTGCTCGTGCCCCGCTTGCATCTCCTCCTCCACCCCACTCTGGATGGCCCGGCGCAGGGCAGTTTCCAATTTGAGAATTTCTGGTTCAGCTTCCGAGCGCAGATCTACTTTGATGGTGGCTTTCGCCGGGATCGAATTCACCGATGTGCCGCCTTCGATGCTGCCGATATTGAAGGTGGTCCGAGGGCTATCGGGGGCGGGCGTTTTCAAAAACAGCGCGATACCGCGGACGAGCGCATCGATGGGATTCGGCACGCCGAAGTCGGACCAGCTGTGGCCGCCCGGGCCTGTGACGGTGATTTCCACGCGGCGCGACGCCAGCGCCGCCGTAGTGACGTAGTCGATGGACGCTCCGTCGAGAGCGATCACATAGCGGAGCTGCTTGCGGTAGTTCTCCACCAGTTTGCGAATGCCGCGCAGGTTGCCCTCTCCCTCTTCGCCCACATCGGCAACGAAGAGTATGGAACTGCGCGTTTCCAGCTTGGTGTCGCGCATGATGCGCCCGATAGCGGGCAGAGTGGCCAGCCCCGCTCCGTTATCGGAGATGCCCGGCGCCCACAGCTTGCTTCCTTCGCGGCGCACGCGCACATCCGTACCCACGGGAAAGACGGTATCCAGATGGGCGGTAATCAGGACGAACTCTCCCTTTGCACTACCAACGCGCTCGCCGATGACGTTGCCTGCTTGATCCGTATGGACCTTCAGGCCTGCATCAGATAAGAGCTTGGCAAGGTGCATTCCCCGCAGAGATTCGCGAAACGTCGGAGCGGGAATTTCGGTGATGCGAATCTGTTCCTCGGTTACCGAGGGAGCGTCGCCCGCGAGCTTCGCTAATGCCTGCCGCACGCGAGGATCCGCGGTAATGTCCGCCGCGGACGAGCGGTTTGCCCGAACGCCGCTGCGTGTAGAGAGCGCACTCATAGCCGAGAGCATAACGCACAGCAGGCCACAAGTCATAACCAGACCAAGTGCCGGTTTCAAGCTGCGCATTGCCAGCGCCGAATCCACGTTGAAGGGCCTCGGGATATGCTCGGGTAGACACGAAGCAACGGGAGAGAGGTCATCTCAGCGACTCGAATGTTCGCCGCAGAGAGCCAGTATTTCTTCGTCGGTCAGCACGCGCGAAGCCTTTTTGGCCGTGTCGAAAATGCGCAAGACCAGTTCTTCGGTAACCGGGATGTCGTGCCGTTCGAGCCAGTATTGCACGTTGGAGCGGCCACTCAATGGGCCGATCTCGATCACTTGCTCCAGGCCGAACAGATGAGAAGGTACACCGCTATAAACGGTATTGGCGAGCATGGGATCGGATTTCTTAAAAGCTTTAATAATCGCCGCCGCGTGCACTCCGGTGGCAGTACGGAATGCGTCGCGACCTACCACGGGATAATTTGGCGGAATGGGAATACCGGTGGCGCGCGCCACGGTTTCGCAATATTGCTTCAATTGCGAGAGATCTCGATCAATCAGACCCAGTAATCGGAGATTAACCAACATAAGCTCCATGGGCGTGTTGCCCACGCGTTCTCCCAGCGAATTTGCGGCCGCGTGCACCTGATCCGCTCCGGCCAGAACGGCTGCGAGCGAATTCGCGACGGCGAGACCCCGATCACAGTGCCCGTGCCAATCGACGCGCACCTGCACTCCGCAAGGCGTGACGATTTTTTCGCGCACGAATTGCACAAGGCTGTAAGCCCCCAGCGGCGTAGCGTGACCCACCGTATCGCACAAAACGACGGAGGTGGCGCCGCAGCGAATTGCGGTCGAATAGAGCCGCTCGATCGTCTCGGGGTCGGTGCGCACGGTATCTTCGGTCACGAACATAGCCGCAAGGCTATGCCGCACCGCGAAGCTCACGGCATGTTCAACCGTGCGTTGCAGATGATCGGTGGTCCAGTCTTCGACGAGCCGTCGAATGGGGCTCGAACCCAGGAACGTAGACGCTTCGATGGCAATCCCGGCGCGCTGTGAAATTTCCACAATGGGCCGAATATCGTTTTCGTGCGTTCGCGCGGCGCAGTTCGGTCTGATCTTCATGTGTGAGCGGGCGATTTCCTTCGCCAAGGCCTCCGTATCGGCGTAGGCGCGCGGCCCGGCGCCGGGCAGGCCGATATTTACCATTTCAATTCCGAGAGCCTCCATCAGGTGAAGAATCGCAACTTTTTCGCCGATAGGAGGATCGATTACGGAGGGATTTTGCAATCCGTCCCGCAGGGTCTCATCATCCAGCGTGACTTTCCGGCGTGTATCGAACTGAATCCGCCCGACCTTGTTCCAGTCGTAGATCAGTTCTGCGTCATTCATCGCAATTCTTCATCAAATCTTGCGGATCGGGCGTTTCAGGACTGGTCTTTCGGGGCCCTTTCGGGCCGAGCGCCACACGCTGATCCGCGACCGCTTTAATATCGAAGCCCGGTAAAGCGTTTTACAGAATTCGCAGCGGTAGATCTCCGCTTTTGGACCGACAAGCTGCTCGATCTCTTTCGGATAGTCGTACCATCGCTTCA
Source organism: Acidobacteriota bacterium (assembly GCA_003223325.1). Taxonomy (GTDB): domain Bacteria; phylum Acidobacteriota; class Terriglobia; order Acidiferrales; family UBA7541; genus Palsa-189. Next base: position 5,681 of record QHYS01000009.1, on the reverse strand, counting down.
GATGCCCAGCGCAGAGCTTACCCTTCGCGTCTTTCTCATCACAGGAACGCTGCCGATGTTTGCGAACTTTTATCTTCGTGACCACTGGTGCGCTCTCTTCAGCGACTGATGCCGTCGTTGCCTGGGTGCTGACTTTCTGCGCTGCGTTGGGTGTATCGCCCATGGATTCTAATTTCTCCTGCCGGTTTGCCCGAAACTCATCGAGTCTACCGAGTATTCTACTCGAACGGTTTTCAGCAGGCCAAGGCATCGATCAGGATGGACGCCTGGGCCCAACCTTCGCCGCCACAAGGCGTCAACAATTTAACTCTCGCGAGTTTTGCCCCCAAGGGAAACAGTCGGATCGGGATATTCGACGGATTGCAGACACAAACCGTGAGGCGGCGCCGTTGGGCCGCAACAACTGCGATCACGCTTTTCAAGAAGATAGGGAATCTCGCGGGCGGGCAGCCGGCTACGGCCCACTTGCAACAGCGTGCCCACAATTTTCCTCACCATGTAACGCAGAAACGATGTACCACGAACCCGATAAATCCATTCGTCTGAGAATGCGTTTGGGCAGGGCTGATCGGAAATGGAGTCCCAAAGACGGGCCCAACTGCCGCTCGACCCATCGATCAATTCGGAGCAAAAAACGGAACGGATCATGGTCTGATCCCTATCGTCCTCCTCCGAGCGCGTCGAAGCTGAAAAGGATGTGAAGTCGCGTTCGCCTTCAAAATACCGCGCCGCCTCGGCCATGGCCGCGAAGTCGAGTTCTTGGGGAACATGCAAGACATAACGCCAGCGGAATGGCGGAACGATGGACCCCCTATAGATGAAATAGGCATAAGTCTTCGCTTGCGCCATCCAGCGGGCATGGAAGTCCGGCCCAACTTCCTCTGCCTCTCGCACGCGGATCGATGGCGGAAGCAATGCGTTACAGCCCCGCCGGAACACCTCGGGCGCGAGTTCCGAATGCGTCTTGAAGTTAACGACCTGACCCCAGGCATGAACGCCTGCGTCTGTCCGGCCCGCGCCATGCAAATTCAAGCGTTCCTGAGTTAGCTGCTGCACGACATCGCTAAGAACGCCTTGAATCGTCGGCTGACCGGGCTGGATTTGCCAGCCGCGAAAATCCGTGCCCTCGTAGGCGATGATCAGCTTGATATTGTGCATAGGCTTTCACAGATGCCGGCCTAAAGGCCGCCGCTACAAATTGCGCCTGCAGGCGCCTCTCTGTAAGCGGTTTGGGGTAGTTCCGCTAGATTCCCATTATCGCACCGCTCGCTTCTCGGTAGTGGCGCAGCGCTGCGTCAGTCTCCGGAGAAAGCGCCTTAGGGGGAGTTAGGCGCCGGATGCCGGAATGGCGCTGATTTCCCTCAGTGTACTTGGACGAAAAATTGGAGGTGTCGTAGGAGGGCGGGTGGCGTACGATTTGCGAGAGATGAGGTCCACATCGGAAATTGGATTTAGAATTGGAAAATCATGGGCTTTTCTGACCAACCTTCGAACCAGATAGAAGAGGGCCACGATACTTCTGCGAAAAGTCACGGGAAGGCGGGGCTTGTTCTTGGAGCCATCGCAGTAGTGCTGGTCCTGATTCTTGGTGGCGGGCTTGTGTGGTCGGTCGTACGACTGAACCGGCAGATGGCGCAACTCAGCCAGCAAACAGAGCGGCTCGGCCGCCGCGTGGAAGGCACAGAGCAGCAATCACAGACATTCGCTCAGCAGGCTGCGCAGGCTGCGGCCAACGCCCAAGCGGCCGCGCAACAGCGCGATGAAGCGAAACAGTTGGAGGCCGACTCGGCAGCGCAGGCACAATCGGCCCTTCAGGCGGCGGCTACCGCGGAGCAGCAGGCCAATCAAGCCGAGCAGAAAGCTGAAGAGTATCGCAAGCAGCGCGAGGAGGAGCTTCAGCGGCTACAACAGGTGCTCGGTCAAATTGCCGAAACGCACCGCACCACGCTTGGGCTGGTGATGACGCTGGGCGAGAAATCGATCCGGTTCGAGTTTGCCAAGGCGGATATCGAACCGCAATACCGCGACATCTTGAACCGCATCGCGGGCGTCCTAATGACGCTCCAGGGATATTCCATTTACGTATACGGATATACCGATGACATCGGAACGCAGGAATACAACCTTGGACTCTCTGGGCGGCGAGCCCAAGCCGTCCGCGATTCCCTGGTCCAGGCGGGGATAAATCCGGGCCTCATAACCACCAAGGGATTTGGCAAATCCGATCCGCGCGTTAAGGGCAACAGCGCACAAGCGCGTGCGGCCAATCGGCGAGTGGAGATCGGGATTGTTGATTCGAGGCTGTTGCTCGACAACGAGACCCTTCCCCGAAAGTAAGCTTTATCGGGCCAACCCGACGAATTCGGAGTTTATTTCACGGCCGAGACGTCCGAATCCACTGATTCCGACGGACTGGCAGACTTTAGTAGTTCTTCCAATTCGTGGTCCAATCGGTCCCATGCCTTCGCGTCTTTTTTGTTCACTATTGGCGCGCTGGAGTCCCGGTAGAAAGCAAGAATATCTGACTTCATCTCAACCGAAACGTCCTGGAAGTGCTCCTTCGCCAAATCATCGACCAGCCGGGCATAGGCCTGGTCGGCCATGAGGTAGGCGCCAGGCTTGGTGGGTGCGCCCGTATCGAAGTTGCGGTTCCGCAGGTTCTGACGGCCGGCCCGTTCGTCGTCCAGTAGGTGGTGGTATTGATCGAGTGCGGCATTAAAGCTGTCCCTGAACATTACCTCCGTTTGAGGCGTCGGCATCCGCAAACTGCGCGCCTTGAGCGGACCGACCTTGGGCACCAGCGAAATGACACGGGCAACCACTCTTGTCCCGTGTCCGGGAGGCTCATAATTCGTTCCCCACTCCTTGCGATAACTGGCGCGTGACATGTTGTATAGGAATTTCTTCCGTGTGATTCCCGGCGTGCCTTGCTTTATCTCATCTTTTTTGAGCACCCACCGGTACGGCCTTGGGAATGGTCGAGTGGACGGTGTAGCGATACGAGCCGATGGCTCTGTCCAAATCCGGGAAAACCGATTTCAGCGGGATGGAGTACGTATCCAGGAAGGCTCGTTCGAGAAGCGGCTTGGCAACCTCAAAGCCGATGAAATCGTGGTACGCGTCCGGCTCGTAGCGCCCCTTGGCAACTTCCAGGACATCGAATCCAAACTCCGTCTTCAAGTGGGCCGCAGGATCGTCTTCTTGAGACTCCCCACGCCTAAAGGCGGGGGATTCTTTGGAGTTACTAAGCAGCATGGCTGCTCGTCTCCAACGATGTTTCCTGCTTCACGGGCGCACGCCTAGGCTCTCGCTTAGGTCTTACTGGGCCTCCACAGGCGGCTACCGAGCGTCCCTCGGCTAAGATTCTCAAACCCTCTACGAAAATGTTCACCATGGCATTTTCGTCCCGCTGATGTTCTGTTTTGCAATGGGGGCACCGCCAGCGGTCTGGGAGTTGGAGTTCTGCATTCTTCTGGTGGCAAATGCAGCACAACTTGGACGACGGAAAGAACGTGTCTACTTGGACCAGCGTCCTTCCGTACCACTGGCATTTGTATTCCAACATGCGGAGGAAGTCGCCAAAACCAGCATCCGAAATGGCACGAGCCAGACGGCGATTCTTTAGCATTTCTGAAGAAAATCTCTGCGAATATCTGATACCCGTTGTGGAGTCGAGAACAGGCGCAGTGGCGATAGCCTTCCGGTGGCATCTGGCTAAGCTTTCGCTAGGCCGCCTCAGTCCGGCTTGGCATGGCTCTGTTTCCTGTTCCCGCTCATCGAACCGGACAGGCGCTTCTCGCGCATCCGGCTCTCGGAGAAAGCTCACGAGGTCGCCCACGGAAGGCTGCTGGTCCGCGTAGTCAATCGGACGAGACCAAACTTATCGTGCATGGAGGCGTCCGGAAATTGCTTAATCGCCACCCCCTGCGTGTGATGTTTGGCACACAGCCACCGTCGCAGCCGTTTGCGAGCGTGACGCTCCACCGCTCGATAGGCTTTACTGACTGGGCCCAGGCAAAAGTAGTTGGCCCACCCAATCATCATCCGATTGAGAGTCGCAACTACAGTTTCCTGGTCCAGCTGGGTTTTACTCCGGCGGGTTTCCTCGCTGATCGCTCCACAGATGCGTTGCACCCGTTTCTTCGAAGGAGTCGTGCCCAAATAGGCCCGGCCCGTTTTCGGCGAGTAACATCGTCCGAAGGTATAGCCAAGAAAGTCGAACTTCTCGTCCGGCAACTTACAGACCCGCGTCTTCTTTTCGTTCACCGTCAACTTCAGCTTCGTCATCATGTTCCGCATCGTGCCTAAAGCCTCTTCGGCTTTGCCACGACAGCAGATCACGAGATCATCCGCGTAATTGACGATATACGCTTGCAGACGCTTCTCGTGTCCCAGCCTCTTCCAGCCAAGCACGAACCGGCGCATGTACAGATTACTCAGCAACGGGCTGATCGGAGACCCTTGCGGACTCCCTCGACCTTCGTCCCGATTGCGCGTGCTTCGATGCTTATTTCCACGCTCATCCGTTTCTTCGACGGGAGCTTCCAGCCACATCTTGATCAGATGAAGCATTGCCCCATCGACGACTCGGCGAGCTACCGACTTTAATAGTTCGGAGTGTGGAAGGGTATCAAAGTAGCTACTGAGGTCTGCATCGACGATTTCTTCATGGCCAGCGTTGATCAGCTTGTGGACGTATCTCACCGCGTCCAGTGCGCTGCGGTCTTGCCGATAGGCGTACTGTTCCGGCTGCAGATCGGCCTCGAAGATAGGTTCGAGCACCAGAACTGCCGCCATTTCCGCTGCCCGATCACGAATAGCGGGTACCCCTAACGGCCGCTGTTTCCCGTCCGGCTTGGGTATGTATACCCGCCTCACAGGAAGTGGTTGATAAGTACGACTCTTCAGCTCTTGCGCCAGTTCGTCCAGCCATCGCTCCACTCCGTACGCCTCAATGTCCTCGAACGTTTGGCCGTCGACTCCTGCCGCTCCGCCATTGGCTTTGCAGCATTGATAGGCGTATGCCAAGACGTCTTTCCGGTACACCTTGTCGTACAAGGCATAGAAACGAAAGTCGGGCGATTCCTTCGCTTTGTCGTGCAACGCCGTCTGCAACTTCTGAACGCTTGCTGGGGTTGTTAGACTCAACGTCAATCCCTCCGTCTTCGTCGCTTCTTGCGTCTCCTTTCAACTGAGGCCCCTTCCCTCCACCGGCATTACCCGGCTTCATCAGTCGTACGGGCCTCTCCGTCACCCCAGACGGCCCGGCCTGGCTCTCGCGAGTTGCCAGTTGATCGCTTCTGCAACCACCGCTAGGGCTTCCCGTGTTGCCTCTGGTCCCCTTTTTGCCTGCATGCCGTCGCTAATACCCCGGCAGGTCTGGTGGAACTTGTTCGCTCGTACTGTCCCATCAGCTTCGGCCTTCCCTCGATTATCGGCGGGTCGGCTCCTGCATTGCCCGTTTCGGGGCCTGCTCAGCGTTCACTCGCGTTACGGCCTACATGCTCGCCAAGTCACCAAAGTGACCCTCTACACCGGAGGCTCCGACGGCTTTGTTGCCTCTGCCGCCGCTCCGATTGCTACCGAGTGGAGCGAACCAGTTCTCGGGCGGGGCTTTCACCCGCAGTGGACCAGCGCTTTCCACGGCGCACGATAAATCTGGGCTACTTGGATTCTAGCTT
>QHYS01000122.1 GCA_003223325.1 Acidobacteriota bacterium | reverse complement strand
AAGCGGCTTGGGCCGCGAGTCACACCAAGAACACCTATTTGGCCTCCCAGTATCGCCGCGTGGCGGGTCACCGCGGGAGGAAGCGCGCCCTGATTGCCGTGGGCCATTCCATGCTGGTGATTTTCTATCACATGATGAGATCAGGGGCGAGCTACGCTGACTTGGGCGGCGATTTTTTCGACCGTCTCGAACCTGAGCGTCTGACCCGCTACTACGTCACGCGCCTGGAACGCCTAGGCCATAAAGTCACGCTCGAAACCAGGGTTGCCGCCTAACCGAAATTTTCGGAGCAGGTTTCTACGAGGAAACTCTGGAAATTGACCCCTGTGGGTCCGCATGGTGTCGGGAGTCAGAGTGCCACCGCCAGGCGGTTCGAATAATTGTCTCCAGCGACGAGTGGGAAGGTTGCCACTGTAGTAATCGACGCGCATTTTCGGGGCTGGCCACCAGGACCGGCGGATCTCCTGTGCGGCGGGGCGCTGCGACCGTGGGAACGGCCTGGCCCCCGACGAGCCCTACCTTAGCGATCACCTCCAGTACGGATGCTCCACTACCCGTGCCGACGTTGAAGGCCCGACTCTGTTCTCCGCAGTGAAGATATTGCAACGCACAAATGTGCGCGGAAGCCAGATCCGTGACGTGAATGTAGTCTCGGATTGCAGTGCCATCGGGCGTGGGATAGTCGGTCCCAAAGATCTGCAGGTGCTTGCGGTGTCCTAGAGCCGCGCCGATGGCCAAAGGAATCAAGTGAGTTTCGTGTTCATGCTCCTCGCCCAGTTCGCCATCCGGATCGGCGCCGGCAGCGTTGAAATAACGGAGAGCCACCCAACGAACTTGCCGAGCCCGACCCACCCACTCGAGGACTCGCTCGATGACCAGCTTCGAGTCGCCGTAAGGATTAATGGGCTTCTGAGGCTGATCTTCCGTAATGGGAACGCTAAGCGGCAATCCATACGTCGCGCATGAGGATGAGAAGACAATGTCTTTGACTCCAGCATCCAGCATAGCTTCCAGCAGGCTGAGGGTCCCGCCCACATTGTTTTGGAAATAGGAAAGAGGCCGGGCGACCGATTCCGCGAGCAAGGCGCTGCCCGCAAAATGGACCACCGATTCAATTTTGTATTCCTTTAAGACGCTGCGAACGAGGGCCGTATCGGAGAGACTGGCCCGCACGAGTGGTCCCCATTTGACATTGTGAGCGTGCCCCGTAGAGAGATCGTCAAGTACGATGGGCCGATCGTGGTTGAGGGCCAGGGCTTTAGCTGTGTGGCTGCCGATGTACCCCGCGCCGCCAGTGACGAGAATATTCTCCGAGGTCCTCTCCTGTGGCCGTCGATTTGCGGCCGAAATAGATGTGGCCCCAATGTGGCCCCAAGTTCAGGAAGGGGTCGGATATTTCGTCGTAGAGCTTTTCGTAGACTCTAACCACTGCGGATACGTTGAAATTTTCCCTGGTGCGGAGGGCAGCCTCAGCGCCCATCGTTCGCCGCAAGTCAGCATCTTTCAACAAGGTCATCATCGCCTCAGAAAGGGGCTCGGCAAGGCCCGACTGCACAATAAAACCTTCCTTGCCGTCTTGCAATAGCTCTGGCACGCAAGTGATCCGAGCTGCATGTGAAAGCATCCGCCGCGCCGAGCACATCTGGGATATCCGTTCGCAGTCCAAGGAAATGTACCCGGCTGGTCAAGCCTAGCTGGTTCACGCGCGCCTGCAGTTGCGCTCGGTGGACACCCGGTCCTGCGAGTACCAGATGTGTATGCGGATCCGAAGCGGGTCGTCCTTTGGCGAAGGCGCTAATGAGAAAAATAATTTCGTTTTCGTCCACGGGCTCGGGGGGCTTTCCCGCTCCAACAGAACCGCAGAACGCAAACGAAACCCGCTTGGAATTTCTGTCGTTCTCTTTCCGTCTCCTTCCTAACGGCTGCATCGCGCTCTCAGACCCCCAACTCCAGTATGATTCGCGGAAACGCGGACCGCAGCGACCCTACGCCGGCGGACAAATCTGTAAAGATGACGATAGTGGAATGCGACAAAATAACAGGCCCATGTGAGGGCATTTCTTATCCTCCGTTTCAGCAGGCGCTCGCCAGCCGCTTCGAAAAAACGGAACTGCGCGGCTAAGATATAATGTGACATTGGCCACTCGAAAGAGGCGCTCTGGTGACGGCGGCTTCAGTCGAATTCCCGCGCACAAAATCTCGTCTTAATCCCAACCAAATCCGCAGCTTTTGGGCTGCTTGGGGCGGTTGGACCATGGATGGCATGGATTCATTTATTTACTCGCTTGTTCTGGTGCCTGCCCTGCGCGATTTGTTGCCGAGGTCCCGAATTGTGCCAACGACCGCGAATGTGGGCTTGTACGGAAGCCTGCTCTTCGCTCTTTTTATGGTTGGCTGGGGGACGGGCATGATTTGGGGACCAATCGCGGACCGCTTCGGCCGCGTGCGGACCATGATGTTCAGCATTCTTTCTTTTTCGCTCTTCACTCTGCTGGCAGCCTTCTCGGCCGGAGTCTGGACCCTGGCGCTTCTTCGATTCTTGGCTGGGGTAGGAATCGGCGGAGAGTGGGGGATTGGAGCAGCGCTTGTCTCCGAGGATTGGCCGGAGGAGCGCCGAACCATGGGCGCAGCCCTGATGCACACCGGCTATTACATCGGGTTCTTCCTGGCCGCCGCCGCTAATTACTTCATCGGCAGCCGTTTTGGCTGGCGCTCTATGTTCGCAGTGGGTGGCATTCCGGCAATTTTCATTGCCTGGATACGGAAAAACGTTCGCGAGCCGGTTCGCTGGGAAAACAAGCTCGATCAGCTCGGGGAGGCGTGGTCGATGCGCCGCGCTTTTTTGGTGCTTTTCTCGCCTCAATATCGCCGCCGCACCATCCTGAATTCACTCTTTCTGATCGTGTCCCTTACCGGGCTCTGGGCCGGCTCCGTATACACGCCCGCGGCCATGACGTACATCGCGGAACGGGCAGGTCGCACCGAAGTGCAAGTCGCGCGGCTGGCATCGTACTCGACGGCGCTCTTAGGCATCGGCACGGTGATTGGCGCTCTGATTGTCCCGTTTTTGGCCGATTGGTTGGGTCGCCGAATCACCCTGGCCATTTTCTACGCTCTGATGTCAGCATCCATTTGGCTTGCCTTTGCCCACGTCTTTTATCTGGAGATGAACGCGATCGGCTGGTTCATTGTTTGCTCGTTTCTGCTAGGTTTGGGAGGGGCCAACTTCATTGTGTATTCGTTCTGGTTGCCCGAACAATATGAGACGGAGTGCCGCGCAAGCGCGTTCGCGTTTACCACGAATTTCGGCCGCTTCGCTGCGGCGGGCTTCACGTTCTTAGTCGGCGCCGGCGTACAGCACTTTCAAACTCTTGGCACGCCTATCGCGCTGACGGCTTTCGCTTTCGTGGTTGGCTTACTGCTATTGCCCTTTGGCGAGGAGACCAAGGGCAAGCCCCTGCCTGCTTAAATAGTTGCGCCAGGATGGGAGCGGGAAGCACCTTCGCGTTCTTGCCGTGGCCCAAGTCACCCGGCAAGTCATCTCTAGAGTACAGTGCAACCACAGAACATTGTCGTATGCCCATTGGGTCCAACAGCGAATTTGAGTTGGGCGAATTGCAGGGTCAGGACCGACCAAGATCAGGCACGACTGTTCTCGGTGCGAGCTCAAACCTGGATATCGTTTTCCTTGATCTTCAAATAGTGACAGCTGGAAATCCGAAATTCCGGATCAAAATAAAAGGAGGCGGCCCAGGTCAAGGCGCCTATGGGTATTGAGCACAGACAACTTATTGAAAATACATGGTACTAAAACCACTAAAAACGGTACTTCCAAATGGCTCGGTCAAAATCGGTCACACTTTTTGATTTATTGGGACCGTTTTCCATCGTTCAGAGCGCCTATCTATCGCAACTCCGGCGCAGGCATCAAGCTAGCGGCACTGCGTTCTCGGAAAGCCTCAAACATCTCCCGCCGACCGAGGATCTGATCCCGGCGTCCTTAAGCCTCCGATAATCGCGTTGCGGATCGCATACCGGACCAAGTCCGCGGTCGAATGGCAACACCGGCGTACCGTTCTTCCGCCTTGGACGATTACACCTTCCGTTTAGTAGATGTTCAGGATTAGTCCTATAGCACTAGGGTGTGTCGCCTATTGCGCAGACATGCTCCGCGTATTATTTATATGATGGCAATGCTGGGTCGGTGGCCCACCCGCCCTCGCCTTGCCCAGAGGCGATGTGCCAATACCAGCCAAAATCCTTGTAGTCGATGACCAGCAGTTTGTGCGGCAGACGCTCCGTTCCCTGCTGCTTCAGCAGCCACATTGGAAAGTATACGAGGCGGCCAGCGGCAAAGCGGCTCTTGACCGCGTGCGTGAGATCAAACCCGACGTGGTGGTGATGGACATTATGATGCCTGAAATGAGCGGCGTCGAAGCGACTTATGAATTACGTCGCCTGGCACCGAATACCAAGGTGGTTTTGATGAGCAGCTACTACACCCCAAAAGAGGCCGCTCATCTCGCTCGGCTATTTGGTGATGGCAATTTTATCGAGAAGTCAGCAACAGGCCAAGACCTGATTCCAGCGATCAGCCGAATTCTCCCATTCGAAAGCCAGGCAGTTTGACGCTGTTATCGTCCCTGTTACGCTTTGGGGAAAGATGGAAGAAGGCGCTCCAGTGCAGGAATCAATTCCTTTCCGGCGGCCGATTTCGGAATGTATCCATCTGCAAGCAAGCGAGCGCCGGTAGCGGCTTCTCCGGTCTCGGGGTGAGATCCGCCGAATCTCCAGGGCCGCCTGCATACCATTCATCACCGGCATGTTGATCTCCAGCAGAACGAGATCAGGATTCAAGGCTTTGACTTTCTCGATGGCCTCTTTGCCGTCTTTGGCTTCGACCGCACACATGCATTTCGTGCCATCCCAAAAGGCCGCGGATGGTTGACCGCGCTAGCGCATAATCGTCCACAATCAATATTCCAGCCAATTTCATTCCTGCTTCCCAACAGAGGTACGAATCGCGCAGGTACTTTCGTCCATCAACGCACACAAGTCAAGTGACCGCGAGGGCAATCGTGGGACAGGGAACGTATAATAGAACGGTCTTAAATGAGACTAATGTCGGAAGTCATCTGCTTCCAGAAGAAAGCAAACGCATCCCGAACAATAACTCACTCTGGCGGTATACCAAAGCGGATAGCAAGCATGACCTCGACTCTCGTGAATGGGTAACAACATCTCTCGATGTCGAGGACACAAACGTCCGCCTTTACGGAAATACAGCAGTGGTCACGAGTCGGGCAATCCGAAAGGGCGAATACAAGGGTCAAGATGATCCGGTAG
>QHYS01000121.1 GCA_003223325.1 Acidobacteriota bacterium | reverse complement strand
CAGGCTCAAGGAATGGCGCATGATCGGGTGGGGCTTGCTCTCCACTGAACATCCTGTCCTCGCGCACGTCATTCCCATCCGCCGGTGCAATCTCTCTTGCACTTATTGCAATGAATACGACGATGTCTCCAAGCCCGTGCCTCTCGAAGAGATGCTTCGGAGAATCGACCGGCTGGCGCAATTGGGAGCGACCATCATTACGCAGAGCGGCGGCGAGCCTTTATTGCATCCAGATCTCGACCGCATCATCGCCCGCGTGCGCGGCCACGGGGTTCTCGCCGGGATGATTACGAATGGTTATCTGCTTACGCGGGAACGCATCGAACGGCTAAATCGCGCGGGGCTCGAGCATCTGCAGATCAGCATCGACAATGCCATGCCCGACGAGACCTCCAAGAAGAGCCTGAAAGTTCTGGACCAGAAACTGGTGCTTCTCTCGGAATACGCCGAATTTCAGGTCAACATCAACTCCGTCCTGGGCTGCGGCATAAGATTTCCCGAAGATGCGCTGAAAGTGGCCCGGCGGGCCCTGGAGCTTGGTTTTACCAGCACCATCGGCGTGTTGCATGATGGCAATGGCCAGCTCAAGCCTTTGAGCCGTAAAGAGCAGGGAATCTTCGAAGAGGTGATGGATCTCGGTAAGCGCTCTTACTCGCGTTTCAACCAGTTCCAGCACAATATCGCACGCGGCAAAACCAACGAGTGGCGTTGCCGTTCCGGGGCGCGGTACCTGTATATCTGCGAGGACGGGCTGGTTCACTGGTGTTCGCAGCAGCGCGGTTATCCCGGCATTCCGCTGATGCAATACACGCTGGACGATTTTCGCCGCGAATTCAACACGGCCAAGCCCTGCGCGCCGCACTGCACAGTCTCCTGCTCTCAGCAGGTGGCCATGCTCGACAACTGGCGTGCCCCTCAGACGATGCGACCAAGCCCCGCCGGCGTGCCGGCAGCTCAGGGGCTGGTGCAACTGACCGGTGCGGGCGCCTCGGAGCATGATTAACGCCGCTCATTCCTGCAAGTCCCAGATGATTTACGCATACGCAGCGCGCTCAGCTTCCTTGCTTGTCAAAGCGGGTACTGCAAAGGCATTCTGGTAAGTAGGAAACCCGTGTCGCCAGAACACGGCGCAGAAGTGTGCCAAGCGGGCAAGAGCACGGAGGCACTCACTCGCCGCAGTTGGGCGAGCGCGTATTCTAATGACCGCCAAGAACCTGGCCCACTTTCCACGTCGCCAGCCAGCCGAAGCCTCTTCGCCACCGATGCCAAAGCGCTCAGGCCCGGAGCCGCTCGCGGCCGCAGCGATCCCGGTGGATTCCGATGCTTCGGCGGCTCAATTTCTGCGCTCGCTGCACGTTTTGCTGCGCGCGGTGCGGCTTTATCACCAGCACCACCCTCGCCTGATTGAAACCCTCAAATCCGCGGGCCATGCCCTCGACGCGGCCCTCAGCGGTTCGGCGGTGCTTGGTTTTGCCGTCGAGCACGACCGCCTGGTGGTTACGAAGCAACCCTCAAGCTCGGGCCATGCCCTCGCGGATGCGCGTGGCGAATTGAAAACCCTGGCGGAGGTTTTTGCGCGCGCCAGTATTCGCTCGCTGACATTCGTTCCTCATACGCGACTCGACGAGTTGCTGCAGTTTGCACGGTCCATCGATACGGCGTGCCGCGGTCGGGAGGCTTCGCGCGAGGATTGGGCGTCGCGCCTGCGCGAACATCGAATTACAGGAATTCGCGTCAATCAGGCGCCGGAACGCCCCAGCGAGCCCATCACCTTTGCCAGCCTGCTCGAAGCGTTGCTGGGAGGCGGACTTGATAGTTCCGCGGGCGCCGAGTTATTGACGAGCGCCGCGCCGGACCAACTCCGGGTGGCGTTGCGCCTTTTGTGGGCCTCCGCCGCGCGCCTTGGGCAAGTGCGGGTGGAGGCACCACAGGAAGCCGCACGAGCCATTCGCGCCGAATTTGCGGGCGCCGATGAGTTGCTTCGTTCCCTGCTCATGCAGGGCGTCGCGCTCGAACCGCCTCACGAGAGCGAATCGCTCGGCTTGTATCTTGCGCGGCTGGCGGACACCCTGAGTGTCCATTACACGCGTTCGGAATATCTGGCGCGGCGCCTTCGCGCGGCTGAAGTGCGTATGCTGCTCTCTCAACTCCGCCCGGAACGCGACGGCCATCAAGAAAGCGATGCCAGCCTGGACCCCTTGGTGGAGCGGTTTTGGAGTTCTCTGGCCGCGCGTGAGCGAACGCGTCTGCTGGCAACTCCGGAAGCCTGGTGTCTGCCCGTCACCCTGCTGCGCGATTACCTGGAAGGACTGATCGTGGCGGCGGAAAGCAGGCGCGCGGAAGCCTCTCGCCGCGAAGCGCGCCGCGCGCTCGCCGATTACGCGCGCTGCCTCGGCTCGGAAGAGGAAAAGGCACGGCGGGCCGTGGCTTCTGGTCTGCTCGAGCTGAAGGACGTACTAGAGCGCATCTGGCCCTGCCCCCAGCTTGCCGACCTAGGGAAGAGTGTGGTGGCGGCGCTGGGCCGCGAGGTTTCCCCTGGGATTGCCAATTTGCTGGAACAATTGACGCAATCGTTGGCCACGCTGGCTCTGGCGCGTGGCGATTGTGCCGAAGTTGAGGCCATTCTGGCGGAAATGGAGAAGGCGCCTACCGAATTCGACGAAGAGCGTCTGGCTCCGCTTATGCGTCGGATCGTGGACTGCGAGGAATGGCTGCTGCTGGTCGATTTGGCTCTCGCCAATCGGCCGCTCGATTCGGCGCTGCCTCGCCTTTTGCGGCGCGATCCGGAACGGCTGCTCGATCGCCTGCGGCTTCTTTTGACTTCTTCCGCAGGCTCGAACGCCTTCCCGGCGATGGTCAGGTTGGTTCGCGCAGCGGGGGAACCAGTTTTGGGCGCCCTCGAAACGCACCTCCTCGAGCCACGCCACCAGCGCGTGGCCACGGCCATCAAGCTGTTGTCCGCTGCCGCGCCTGAGCGCCTGATTGCAGCCCTGCCGAGGGCGTTCTCGAGTTGGGATTGGAGCTTGCAGGACCTGGCCGTTACGGAACTATCGCGGCAATCCGCTCCGGGGCTGCGCCCGCAAGTGGCTCAGCTCTTCCTGGCCTTACTCCGTGAGGCACATCTGCTGGTTATGCCGGGAATGATCGATCAGATCGGACTCGTCGGCGATGCCGCGGCCGTGCCGCACCTGGTTGAGATCGCTGCAGGGGACGTGGAGCGTTTAGGCGACGTCTTTCTTCGCATCAAGTCCATCGAAGCGCTCGGCAGAATGAAAGCATCGGGCGCGGCCACGCTGCTACGCAGTCTGGTGCGCAATCGTTCCGGCCTGGCCTATGCCGAGCCGGCAGGTTTACGGTCCGCCGCCGAAGATGCCCTGGCTTTGATCGAGGATCGCGGGGGATCGCTCAATCTGCGGCAGCCGGCCAAAGCCTCGACTTCCAACAGTCGCTTTGTCCAGCCGCGGCGCTATTTGCGGGTGGCCTTGTCTGATCCGTTGCCGGCCAAAATGGAAGGGCCGCAGGCGCGTTCCGCCCGGGTGCGATCGATCGGCTTGGGCGGAGCGCTGCTCGATACCTCGGCTCAGTATGCTGTAGGCGAGTCGCTGCGCATCGAGATTCATGCCGGATTCGACAAGATCCACGCCACCGCCGTGGTGCGCAGCGTCAGCGCCAAGGGCTGCGGCGTTGAATTTGTGCACATGAGCCAGGATGACCGCGAGAAGCTCCGCCGCCGCATTAACAAACTTCTCGATTAACCTGCGGTTTTGCCTCCGTAGTTCCTGGAATCGCGATAAAGTAACAGAATGATGGGATGGAGCGCAGCTGCAATCATCGCAATTCTTGGCGCGTTTGGGATCTTCGTGGCGCTCAAGGCTCGGAGTGTGGCCGATGCGCATGGTGAGGCGCTTCGCAAAGAAATGCAGTCGTTGCTGGCCGCACAATCGCAGGCCACAGCTGCGCAAATCAGCCAGCTTGCGCAATCCGTGGCCGCGCAGTTGGGGCAGGTCACCCAGCAAGTACAAAGCGGCATGGCCTCGGTCGGGACCATCACTTCGACTGCACAAAAGGCGGTCTCGGAGCAATTGCAGGCTTCCACGCAAATGCTGGGAAGCATCCGGCAGCAGTTGGGGGAGGTGCAGCAGGCAGGCCACGAGCTTTCGGTGGCGGCCAAGCAAATCGAAGACGTGCTGGGCGGCGCGAAGACGCGCGGCACCTTGGGCGAAGTCGCGCTCGATCGGATTCTCGCGGACACCCTGCCTCGCGCCAGCTATGAGACGCAATTCCGATTTTCCACCGGAGAAGTCGTAGATGCCGTGGTGCGCTTGAGCGACAAACTATTGCCCATCGATTCCAAATTTCCGCTCGACGGCTATCGAAGGCTGCTCGATCTGGGCGAGGGATGCCGCAAGGACTTTTCTAATGCGGTCCGGCTGCACGCCGACTCCATCGCCAAAAAATATATTCTGCCCGCGAAAGAGACACTCGACATCGCCTTGATGTTCGTGCCCTCGGAAGGCGTTTACTACGAGCTCCTGCGGTCGGAGGACGCGAAAGGCACGCCGCTCGACGAATATTGCCGTACGAGGTGCGTCGTGCCCGTATCCCCCAGCACCCTTTTCGCCCACCTCAAGATTATTTCCCTGGGGCTGCGCGGGATGCAGATCGAGGAGAATGCCAAGAGATTGCTGGGGAGCCTCACCGGCTTGAAGAGACAGATGGACACCTTTGGAGAAGTGTATGAGAAGCTCGGCACTCATTTGCGCAACGCGCAGCAGAGCTATTCCGACGCCGATCGGAAGCTCGACCGCGCGTGCGCCTCACTCGAGGAGTTGGCGCAAGGCGCACCGGTCGAGAAAGTGCTGGAATCCGCAGACTTAGGATGACCACAAGTCCCGATGGCAGATCCTAGCCGGGCGGCCAGCGGAAATCGCGCCCGCCGAGCAGATGGAAGTGTAGGTGGAAGACGGTCTGCCCGGCGCCGCGTCCATTGTTCACCACCACTCGATAGCCAGAAGTCAGCTTACGCTCCGCGGCCAAGCGGCTCGCCAACAGCAATGCCCGCCCAAACAAAGCGCCGTCCTCTTCCTTCGAGTCGGCAAGATTCACCATATGCTTGCGCGAGCAGATAAGGATATGTGTAGGCGCCTGCGGCGCGATATCTTCGAATGCGAAGAGTTCCGGATCTTCGTACACCAATTTTGCGGGTAATTCGCGTTTGCTGATCTTGCAAAAGATACAGTCATTCATAGCCGCAAGCCTACCTGAAAAATTGTTAATGAGAAATTGTCATCTGAAAGCGGTCTTATCGGCCTGAAGAATCCCCCCTCATACTGAAGGACAGAAAGTCCTCCCACCCCAACACGCGCAAGATCGGCCTGTTGAGGACGCCGGCACCCGCCCACAGGGAACGTCGGTCGCGAACTGCGCGCCCGACGGCGGGCTCCGAATGACACGGTCACCCGAAAACAGATCCCTCGCTCGGCAGCGTGGCGCGCGCTCCTGCACGCGCTGCGATCCGGCTTGCTCGGGATGACAAGATTTGGCCTCAGCAATTATTAAAACTCACAGTCTGAAAGATCGAAGCATCAGCCGCCTATTGGAGTCCGTCCAATCTCACGACAAAGGTGTTGTGAAAGCCCCGCTCGCGCGTGAGTTGCGCCGCGAAATGTTCCGCCGCTTGCTGGGTTGCGAGGCGCCCAACGCGCACGCGGTAAAGGCGTCCCGCCGGCGCTGCATAATCCTGCACGAAGACCGGGTAGCGCCGGCTCAAATCGGCTCGCAGCCGGTCCGCGTTCTTGCGCTGCTGAAATGCGCCCACTTGGACCGAGAAGGCGCCCGTGAGCGGCGACGTACTCGATACAAGCTCCACGCGCACAGGCGCGACGCCCGTCCCGACCATGTCGATGGCATGAGCGGCGGCCAGAGACAAATCGATCAAGCGCCCCTCGATAAATGGACCGCGATCGATGATGCGCACCTCGGTATGCTTGCCGTTATTCAGATTCGTCACGCGGACAATACTGCCAAAGGGCAGCGTACGATGGGCGGCGACAAATCGGTTCATATCGAAGATTTCGCCGCTCGACGATTGCCGCCCATGAAACGGCGCACCGTACCACGAGGCCACTCCCCGTTCGACGTAGGTTCCCGGTGCGAGGGCCCGCTCGGGCGGGACCGCGGGCGCGCTCGGAGCCGCGGGAGCCGGAGGCGCCGGAACACTCGCGCGTGCAGGCTTGTGGGCACACCCCGCACCGCCAAAAAGTAAAAGAACTCCCATATAGAGATGCCAACGCAGTGGGTAGGTAAACTGGAAGCAATTCCGCCGGTCAGCGTGAATCCGCTTTGGGTTCAACTTTGGCTTCTATATCCGCGGCCATTTGCGCCAGCTTTTCGGACATTCGCCTGAGGGACTGGGCGGTCTTAAGACGCGCCGCGGGGG
Organism: Acidobacteriota bacterium; assembly: GCA_003223325.1. Lineage (GTDB taxonomy): Bacteria > Acidobacteriota > Terriglobia > Acidiferrales > UBA7541 > Palsa-189. The sequence continues at coordinate 44,586 of QHYS01000121.1, read as the reverse complement.
TGATTTTCTTCGTGGTCAACTCACGCAAGCGCTCGATTTCGCGGTCCAGTTTGCGGCCGAAATCCTCAAAGGTGGGCACTATAATCCTCACTCGGAAAAAGCAGATTCCTGACCCGCTGCAGCGGTCCTGCTGCGCCCAGAAGGTCGGAGGGTGGGTTCGGGATGACCGCGATTTTTCGGCCAAGCGTGCCTGCGCTCGCAAGACGCGCCGCTTTCCTCGCCCTCATCAACTTTTTCGGTATTATAGACAGGTGTCTCGTCGGCTCGCAAGGAGGCCGTGTGCCGCTCCCCATTCGTTGGCGCTACAAAATCGACCGCTGGCGCAATCAATTTGATTCACTGTTTCACAGGCAGCCTTCGGTAGCCCGCCCGCGATTGTGCCCGGCCTGTGGAACGCTGGTGGGCTCGACCGCCGGCCGCTGCCATCAGTGCGGCGCGAGCCTGACTTTTTCTCTTGCTGCCGCCAGCCGCTCGCTCAGCAAGCTCCTGCCGCAAACTTCACCCGTCAGCTACGGAATCTTGGGCCTTTGCTGCATCCTTTATGGTGTCAGCCTGCTGATCACCATTAACCGCAACGGCTTCCAGGCGCCGGGTGGAGGAGGGTTCGGCGCCCTATTTGGACTGGGCGGAATTAATCCGCTCGTGCTGGTGAGAATGGGTAGTAGTTCAAGTTTCCTTGATCCCGCGCAACCGTGGAGACTCATTACCGCGATTTTCCTTCACGGCAGTCTGCTGCATATCGGCTTCAATATGTGGGTGATGATGGATCTGGCGCCGACGATCGAGGAACTCTATGGGTCGGCCCGCTTTCTCTTCGTCTTCATTGTGACAGGGATTTGCGGCTACATCTTGAGCTTCGTTACAGGACATCCCAACAGCGTCGGAGCTTCTGGTTCGCTGCTTGGTCTGGTTGGCCTGCTACTCGCGCTCACCACAGGACGGCAAAGCATCGGCATGCGCATGCTGCGGAGTCAATTGCTCTACTGGCTAGCTTATATCGCGGTGCTGGGTATACTGATGCCGGGCATCGATAATTACGCCCACATCGGCGGATTCGTGGCCGGCTTCCTGCTCGGAAAAGTAATGGCCGACCGCCATCCGGCGGATGTAGTCGAGCGCCGCCGGGCATATGCACTCGGATGGACCACAGGAGTCGCCGTTCTGGCGAGCTTCGTCTTCATGCTCCTGAACTATTTCAGTTCACCGATTGGCGTTGGCTAGAAGCCGCGCCGTCACACGCCAGTTACGACGGCTCCGGGCTTTCCTGGCTCAATCGTCGCGCTACTACCACGCTGTAGTGGAAGCCGGAGAATACCGTGAACCCGGCCACCAGATAGACCAATACGCGTCGCGCTAGAGAAAACGCAGGCCGGTGGAAAACCACTGCCGCCAACACCGTAAATACAAGAAGGATTTGCAGCATGGTAGTCAGCTTCCCGTAGAGGGAGGGAGGAAATGCGCGATAGCCGGCAGTCAATAGGATCACCGCTGCCGTCGTGAGAATCAGGACGTCGCGACCGAGAACCAGAATCGTCAGCCACCAGCGAATTTGCCCATTGAGCGCCAGGACCACGAACGAGGAGGAAAGCAGGAGCTTATCGGCAATCGGATCGAGATAGGCGCCTAGACTCGTCTTTTGATTGAGGGAACGCGCCAGCAAGCCATCCATGCTATCGGTCAGGGCCGCAAGAATCAAAATGGCGAGCGCCCAGGGATAGCGCCGATAAAAAACCAGAATGATGAAGAGCGGCAGGAAACTCAAGCGCAGGAAGGTAAGCTGGTTCGGCACCGTCAGGATGCGTCTGGCCATAAAATGGAAATTTTCGGAAGCAGGTCAGGCGAACAGTTCGAGATAATCCTTCAGCGAACGGCCCACCTTGCGCTCGAATATATCAGAAAAGGAAGGAATCGAGCCGCTAGGTTCGTCCAGCGCAATCCGCTCTACGCGCTGCATGGGAAAAAACAGCGTGGGCAGGCTGACACGTTCGCCTTCCGGATGCAAGACCTGGTGCACGAAATCATCGAAGGAATTCAGATCGATGCCGCGCAGTGTCACGCCGGCGGTATTGAGGGACAGCAGCTCACCCCACACCTTTTCGCGCGGTGTGTGCAGGCTCAGAATCACTACCGAGTGCAAGTCCAAGTGTTTATCTCCGAATCCTGAAAAAAAACTCAGGTTAAGTTGCCGCCCCGGCGCGTTCCATAACGTGCGCGCTAAAGGCCGCGGTTCTACGTTTCGATCTGCCTGTGCCTGTCTCACAGTGCGATTTTTTTCAGGTCCGGCGCAACACGCAGGCGCGCTTCCGTCACTTTCTGAACGGCTTCGGGCGTTACGTCTTCCGCGATCTCGCGCAGCACAAGCCCCTGGGGGGTGACCTCGATTACGGCCAATTCGGTAACGACAAGATCCACCACGCCCACTCCCGTGAGCGGCAACGTACATTTGCGCATGATCTTGGGTTTGCCGTCTTTGCTCGTGTGTTCCATGGCGATGATCACGCGTTTCGCGCCCGAGACCAAGTCCATCGCTCCACCCATACCCTTCAGCATTCTGCCAGGGATAGCCCAGTTGGCCAGATTGCCTTTTTCGTCTGCCTGCAGGCCTCCTAGAACGGTCAGATCCACATGCCCGCCGCGAATCATGGCGAAGGAATCGGAACTCGAAAAATAGCTGCTGCCAGGAATCTCCGAGACGGTTTCCTTCCCGGCATTCACCAGATCGGCATCTTCTTCGCCTTCCAGTGGAAAAGGGCCCATGCCGAGCATTCCGTTTTCAGATTGGAATATTACTTCTGTGCCGGCGGGAATATAGTTGGCAACCAGCGTGGGCATGCCAATGCCCAAATTTACGGTGTAGCCGTCGCGCAACTCCTGGGCCACGCGCCGGGCGACCAACTCCCGCTTATCCACTTCACTTGCCCGCATGTTTCCTCCTCTCCGGAGAATTAGACTCGCACGCGCCGGCGAACGGTGCGCTTCTCGATCCGTCTCTCGTAGTGCGCGCCCTGGAAGATGGCGTTCACGTACACGCCGGGCGTATGCACCTGGTCCGACGGAATGCCACCGAGTTCCACGAGCTCTTCTACCTCGGCAATCACGTAATCGGCCGCCGTGGCCATCACCGGATTGTAGTTTCGCGCCGTCTTGCGATACATCAGATTGCCCCAGCGATCGCCCTTCCAAGCTTTGACAAAGGCAAAATCGGCCCGCAGCGCCTTTTCCAGCACATACATTCTGCCGCCAAACTCGCGCGTCTCTTTTCCTTCAGCAATCATGGTGCCGTAGCCCGTCGGAGTATAGAAGGCCGGTATGCCAGCGCCGCCGGCGCGGATTCTCTCCGCGAGCGTTCCCTGAGGATTGAGCTCGAGCTCGATTTCGCCACTGAGCACGAGTTGCTCGAAAAGCTTATTTTCTCCCACGTAGGAAGCTACCATTTTGTGCACTTGCTTGGCCTGAAGCAAAAATCCGATGCCGAAATCCGCCGTACCCGCATTATTGGAGATGACTGTGAGATTCTTCGTGCCAGCTCGGTGGACGGCAGCAATCAGATTTTCGGGAATGCCGCAGATGCCGAAGCCGCCCATCATGATCGAGGCGCCGTCGTGAATGCGGCGGACCGCTAGGTCCGCATTAGCAACTGTCTTGTCCATCCGTTTTGAAAACCCTCCCCCCAAAATGGCCCAGCAGTTACTCAGGGCACAAAAGCAGATTTTCCTCGCCGCTACTACCTCAGTATGCGCAAAACTGGCGCGTGCTGGGGACCCCGCTCCTCAGAATGACAATAATTGAACGCGTTGGACTCCATCACTCTAACGCAAATTGTGGAGCAGTTTATAGACGTCGTTTGCGGCGGCAAACTCCTCTTCCAGTTCGCGTTGGCGCAGATGCGCGCGCAGATGTTCGATGGCTTGGATGAGCCGGTCCAGGGCCATATCCAAATTATCTGTATTGGTGAGCACAATATCCCGCCAGACGGAATAGGGGCTGCCGGCCAGCCGCAGCGCGTCACGTAACCCGCGTCCCGCAAGCGTAAGCGGCAAGCCCGTCTGATCGGTGGCCTCGCGCGTCACGCCGGCGAGCGCTATGGAAACCAATTGCGGCAGATGCGACACGAAGGCCGTCGCACGGTCGTGCGTCTCAGCGTCTATCCATATCGGACGCGCGCCAATGGATTCGATCAAGCGCACAAAATTGGCAATCCGCGCTTCCCCTTGTTCGATGCGCCCGATCTTTTCTTCTGAAATGCGGTCCGCTGAAATGGCGTCGCCGGAAATTTGGTTTCCTAAAATCGGGTGGCCGGAAATCGGGCCGGGCTCGACGCCAGACGCGCCTTCTGCTGCCGTGCCAACCAGAGCGTACTTTGCGCCCTGAAAGAGCGACGCGTCCGCACCGTCGATCCCTGATACTTCGCTGCCCGCCATGGGATGGCCGCCGAGAAAGAGGACATCTTCCGAAAAACACTTGTCGGCCGCGGCGCAAAGGGCGCGTTTGGTGCTACAAGCATCGGTGACCAGCGCATGGCGCGGAACGTGGCGGGCGATCTCCGGCAGGCGTTCGATGGCCAGCCCGACCGGCAAGGCAATATAAACGAGGTCCGCTCTTTTTACGACCTCTTGCAGTTGCGGGCTGGCCTCATCCACGACGCCCAACTCGAGTGCGCGTTCGAGCACGTCTGGTTTGTCCCAACCCGCAATGCGGATCCCGGGAAGCACCTGCCGCACAGCAAGGGCAAAGGAGCCGCCAATCAATCCTGTTCCGAGCACGGCAATTCGGCCTGTGCCCAGCACTGCAGCCCGCGAGACGAGCGGAGCCATCACGCGGCGATACTGCGGCCGACGGCAGGCGCGATCATGCGCAACTCCGCGATCAATTGCTCGAATTGCTCGAAATGGAGCGATTGCGCGCCGTCGGATAGCGCATGTTCGGGGTCGTTGTGGACTTCGAGCAGCAGACCATCCGCGCCTGCGGCAACCGCCGCGCGGGCCATGGGCGCAACTTTGTCGCGCCGGCCCGTACCGTGCGAAGGGTCTGCCAGAATGGGCAGGTGAGAAAGCTTCTTGATTACGGGAATGGCGGCGATATCCAGGGTGTTGCGCGTATAGGTTTCAAAAGTGCGGATTCCGCGCTCGCAGAGAACCACGTTGTAGTTTCCGCCGGACATGATGTATTCGGCGCTGAGCAGCCATTCTTCGATAGTGGCAGACATGCCGCGCTTCAGCAGCACCGGCTTGTCTACGGAGCCCAAGGCGCGCAGAAGATGGTAATTCTGCATATTGCGCGCGCCGACTTGCAGGACGTCGACGTAAGGAAGCATCAGAGCGATCTGCGATGGGTCCATAACCTCGCTGACCACCACGAGATTGTAATGCTCGCCGGCGGCGCGCAGCAGTCGCAAGCCTTGCTCGCCAAGTCCCTGGAAGGAATACGGCGAACTGCGCGGCTTGAAAGCACCTCCGCGCAGCAGCCGCGCGCCGGCCCGCGCCACGCGCGCGGCGATCAGCTCGATTTGCTCCGCCGATTCCACGGCGCAAGGTCCTGCCGCGACCATAACCTCCGGTCCGCCGATGCACACCCCGCGCGGCAATTTGACGATGGTTCCTTCCGGACGAAATGCACGACTGGCCAACTTATAGGGCTGCGTGATGCGAACGACTTCGCGCACACCCGTCAGCAGTTCGATATCGCGCGGATCAAAATCCGGATGCACTCCCACGGCGCCGAGCACCGTTTGTGAAACTCCGGTCGAGCGATGAATATCGAACCCGAGGGCGATGAGGTGGTCGATCACATTTTGGATCTGCTCCTCGCTTGCTCCGGCCTGCATTACGACAACCATGAATGCTCCCTGGACTTTTTTAAGCGCAAAAAGGCCCTGGGCATCAGGGCCCTTTTCGCGCTCGACAATCGCCTACTGTCATCCCGAACGACGCCTCAGAGACAACTCCAGATTTCTCGTCGTCCGCCCAGATTTGAAGCCAGCGCGTTTGGGCAGACTCCTCGGAATGACAACAATTGCAAATTCAGACTGCCCGCCGTCGGTTATTTGTGACGATCGGGCTCGGCATCGTCGCGTATCACGGTGCGCTCGACCGAGCGCGCTTCGTCCAGAATGCGCTCGAATAATCGCCGAATGGCAGCCTCGCTCAAGGGGCCGCGATTGGCTCGCACGGCCGCAGCCAAAACCTCCCGCTCGCGGTCGGGCTGATACAGAGGCGAGCCATCTTCCTTCTTTAACCGGCCGATCTCCAGTACGCAGCGCGACCGCTCGTTTAGCAGCTCGACCAATTTGCGGTCGATTTCGTCGATTTTGCGACGCCAATCCTCGACGCTCATGCGCCGGGCTCCCGCCGGCTCATTCCCGCCTTGCCGGCGTGCTTCAATATGCGCACGCGCATGCCGAGCGCCTCTCGCGCGGCATCTACGCTCGCGGCTCGCTCGATCTCCTGCACCAGGGCCGAGCCCACCACGGCGGCATCGGCGAGCCCGCCCAGGATCGACACCTGGCCGGGCAAGGAAATGCCGAACCCAACCGCAAGCGGCAGACGGCTCACCCGGCGCACGCGGCGGACGAGAGCCGGCAAATCTTCGGGCAAGCTCTCTCTCGCGCCGGTTACACCCGTTCTGGAGATGACGTAGAGAAAGCCGCTCGAAGCTTCTGCGATCCTCGCGAGGCGTTCGTCCGTGGACGTGGGCGCGGCCAGGAAAATTGTGTCCAGGCCGTGGGCCTGGACGGTGCGTCGATAATCGCCCGCTTCCTCGGGCGTGAGATCAGTAATCAACGCGCCGTCGGCGCCCGCGCTCGCGGCGCGGCGGGCGAAGCGTTCGATGCCCATCTGCAGCACGGGATTGTAGTAGCTGAAAAGTACCAGGGCCACGTCGCTCTTGCGGCGAATGGACACGACCAGATCCAACACGCCCGAAAGCGTCGTGCCTGCGCGCAATGAGCGCTCGCTCGAGCGCTGAATCGCGGGGCCATCCGCGACGGGATCGCTGAACGGCACACCCACTTCGACGACATCCGCGCCTGCGCCGGCCAATGTGAGGACGAACGATTCGGTCGCCTCCAGCGACGGATCGCCGGCGGTGAGAAAGGCGACCAAACCCATTTCGCCCCGGCTACCAAGCTCCTCGAATCGGCGCTTGATACGCGTCGTCGTGGGCGTTTTCGGCAGAGCCATGGAGTTCGTGGCCATCACAGATAGCGCGCAATGATTTCCATGTCTTTATCGCCGCGGCCGGAAAGATTGAAGATGACCATCTCCTCTCGGCGCATGCGGGGCGCGCGCGCGATCAGAGCAGCCAGCGCGTGCGCGCTTTCGAGCGCGGGGATGATGCCCTCGACCCGGGCCAGCGTGCGTGCGGCATCGATGGCTGCGGCGTCGCTCGCCGCGGAGTATTCGGCGCGATGCTGTTCGGCCAGCAGCGCGTGTTCCGGGCCGACCGCGGGATAATCCAAGCCGGCGGAGACGGAATGCGTCGTGGCGATCTGGCCATCTTCCGTTTGCAACACATACGTGTACGTCCCCTGCAGGACACCGGGCCGCGAGCCGGTGAAGCCCATCGCTTCGGCGAGCCGCGCCGCGTGCTCGCCGAGTTGGTGGCCGCGCCCGCCCGCTTCCACGCCGAGCATCTTCACGGCCGAATCTTCCAGGAATGCGTGAAAAAGGCCGATGGCATTCGAGCCTCCGCCGACGCACGCAACCAGCAAATCCGGCAGCCCGCCTTCGGCTTGCAAAATCTGGCGTCGCGCTTCTTTGCCAATCACTTTGTGAAAATCGCGGACCATCTGCGGATAGGGATGTGCGCCCAAGACCGATCCGAGCAGATAATGCGTCGTACGGACGTTTGTCGCCCAATCGCGCATGGCTTCGTTGATCGCGTCTTTGAGTGTGCGGCTGCCTGCATTTACGCCCACAACTTCCGCGCCCATCAGCTTCATGCGCGAGACGTTGAGCCGCTGCCGCTCCATGTCCTCCGTACCCATGTAAACGACGCATTCCATGCCAAAGCGCGCCGCCACTGCCGCCGTGGCCACACCGTGCTGCCCGGCGCCCGTCTCCGCGATGATGCGCCGTTTGCCCATTCTTTTCGCCAGCAATGCCTGGCCCAGGCAATTGTTGATTTTGTGCGCGCCGGTATGCAGCAAATCTTCGCGCTTGATGTAAATGCGCGGTCCGCCGAGATGCTCGGTCAGCCGCGACGCGAATTGCAGCGGCGTCGGACGTCCTGCGAAATTTCGCAATAATTGATCGAGCTCGCGCGCGAAGCTGTCATCCGCGCGCGCCTTGGCGTAGGCCTGCTCCAGCTCTTCGAGAGGCGCGACCAGTGTCTCCGGAACATACCGCCCTCCGTAAGGGCCGAATCGCCCGCGCAGGTCAGGCCAGGTTTTTACCGCCGTGTTCATTTCTTCTCCCGAGTCCTCAGAATTGTCATCCTCAGCCTAGCCGGGGTCCCCGGCGCACGCCGGTTTGGTGTGCGCCGGGAGGGATCTGCATCTTGCTTGGCGATGGAAACAGCAGATTCCTCGCGCCAAGGCGGGCGCAATGACAAGCCTTCATGGTTCGGCCTCCAGTTAACTCGGAGCCGCAACTATTCTCAGCGATCCTCAACAGCGGCGCGATCGGCGGCTTCCACTTCGCGCATCAGCTCGCGCAACGCGCGCGGATCTTTTTTCCCCGGGCGCGACTCCACGCCGCTGGCCACATCGATCCCGAAAGGCTTTGCTTCGGCGATGGCTTGGGCGACATTGTCCGGCCGCAGCCCGCCCGCCACGATTACGCGGCCGTAGCGGCGGGCTCGGAGGGCGAGCCGCCAATCCGAGGTGTGCCCTGTGCCGCCATAAAGACCGCTACGATGGCCGTCCAAGAGAAACGCGGAAGCCGCTCTATATCGCGATAGCGTCGCCAGCTTGAATCGCGGCCCGGCCGCAAAAGCCTTGATCACCCGAAAGCGCCCGACCAAGTCCTTGACATCGCCGGGCAGCTCGTCCCCGTGGAGTTGCACCCCATCCAGCCGCAATGCGCCGGCCAGCGCGGCAATTACGTTCGCTGGCCAGTTCACAAAGACGCCGATCGTCGCCACCAGCGGTGGGAGTTTCCGCGCGATCTCCCAGGCGACTGCGGGGCTGATCGAGCGCGGACTAAGCGGATAAAAATTAAAGCCTAGCGCGTGCGCCCCTAAATCCACCGCCAGCCGGGCATCGGGCCAATTCGTGACGCCGCAAATCTTAACGTGAACGATCGGAACTCCCCGCTCCCAAATCGCCGCTCGCCGCGGAAACAGCATCGATCAGGCGCCCAAGCGCCGCGCCCGGCTCGGCTTCGCGCATTAGGCTTTCGCCGATCAAAAACGCATCGAATCCGGAAGCGCGCAATTTGCTCAAATCTTCCGCTGAACGCAGTCCCGATTCGCTTACGGCGATGCGATCGTCTGGAATCATGTCCACGAGTTCCAGGGAAGTCTCCGGGCGTACATCAAGGGTATGCAGACTTCGGTTATTTACTCCGACGACGCGAGCGCCCACGGCGAGCACCCGTTCGAGTTCCCCGGCGGTGTGCACTTCGACCAGCGCCTCCATGCCCAGCTCCCGTCCCAATGCGAGCAAGTCCGCGAGCGCGGCGTCATCCAGGGCGGCCGCGATCAGCAGAAACGAATCCGCGTTGGCGGCGCGCGCCTCCCACACCTGCCAGCGGTCTACGACGAAATCTTTGCGGAGCACGGGAAGCGCTACGGCCGCGCGCGCGTCCCGCAAATGCGCCAGCGTGCCCTGAAAATGTTCTTCTTCCGTGAGCACCGAAAGCGCCGCGGCGTCTGCCTGCTCGAAGGCGCGAGCAAGCGCGGCGGGCTCGAAATCGCGCCGGAGAACTCCCGCCGAAGGCGAAGCCTTCTTGATTTCGGCGATCACGTTGACTTTGTCCCGCGCGAGCGCCTGGGCAAAATCCCGCGGCGCATCGGCCTTGCCCGCCGCGATACGCAGCACTGTTTCCGGCATGATGCGCTGCCGCCGCGCCACTTCCGCTCGGCGGCTCTCGAGGATCCTGCTGAGGATCGTTCCCGGCTTGGTTTCGGCAATGGACACGCGCTCGGCTCCGGCGCTTTCAACGCATCGTGGGTAAACCATGAATGCTATGCCCCGCCCTGCGCGATGTCAATTTGGTCCGCGGCGCAACCGGCGCACGCCGTGCCAACCCCTGTAGCGCTACTCTTCAGGGCCGCACGAACCATTGCCGTGTGCGCTACGCCGCGCTAAAGCCGCTGCTGCGTCTAGATCCCCGCGGCAGTCGAGCGACGAGCAAGAGGCGAAAGTTTACGCCTTGGCCTCGCCCTACAAATATATCTTTACACGACATATTCGTGGAGGTAATGTGGATGCAGCCAAAGTCCACTGGAACCGCCTCCGCGGTAAGACCCTTCTTCCCACTCGATCTCCTGCGGAGGCGGTATTTTTTTGCGCCGACTCTTTTTGCCGGCGCTACAATTTTCATCGCGGTGATCACCTTGAAGCGCATTTACGAAGTCCCGCAGCCCGCCGATGGCTGCCGCATTCTGGTGGACCGCATTTGGCCGCGCGGCGTCTCCAAAGAACGCGCCGAAATTGCTGTGTGGCTGAAAGAGATCGGCCCTTCGACCGCGCTGCGCAAATGGTTCGGGCATGATCCCAAACGCTGGCCCGAATTTCAGAAGCGCTACCGGGAGGAGTTGCGGGGTAAGTCCGAGTTGACAGCGCGCATCAGGCAGCTTGAGCACGAGCATCGCATCGTCACGCTCGTCTTCTCCGCTCGCGATGAGGAGCGTAATCAGGCCATTGTGTTGCGCGATTTGCTGGCGAGGCGCAGGCCCAAGCGTGAGCGGAGACGAGCGGCGAAAAGGGTGCGTGGATGACTGCGCCGGGCCGCGGCGAATCGGGGGCCGAGCGCCTCGCGCATCTGCGCGAAGCTGTAGTCGGCTGCCACAAATGCCCGCGCCTGGTGCAGTATCGCGAAGAAGTGGCGCGCAGTAAGCGCCGTGCCTTTCACGACTGGAACTATTGGGGCCGGCCGGTGCCCGGCTTCGGCGATCCGCACGCCAAGCTGCTTATCGTCGGCCTGGCGCCCGCCGCTCACGGCGCCAATCGCACCGGGCGCATGTTCACGGGCGATCGCTCCGGTGATTTTCTCTCCGCGCGGCTCTATCGCGCCGGATTTGCCAATCAGCCGACTTCGGTCAAGTCCAACGACGGCTTCGAGCTGCACGATGCTTACATCTCGGCTGCCGCGCGTTGCGCTCCGCCCGATAATCGGCCGCTGCCGGAGGAGTTGCGCAACTGCGCATGCTATCTCGAAGAGGAGCTCGCCATTTTGCGCCCTCGCGCCGTGCTGGCGCTCGGTGCCATCGCGTTTCATAGCTATCTGGGGTTGCTGGTGAAGCAGGGGCGGCTGGCCTCGCGCGCCCATTACATTTTTTCTCATGGCGCCGAGTTCAAGCTTCCCGGCGACCTGCCGTATCTTTTCGCCAGCTATCATCCCAGCCAGCAAAATACGCAGACCGGCCGGCTCACTCCGGCGATGTTCGACGCTGTGCTGCGCCGCATACGCCGCGCGGTGAGGGCCTCGGGGCGAAAGTAGCCCCACAGACTTAGGCGCTAAAGAGCGGAAAAATCTTTGGGCGTGTCATTCCGGGGAGCAAGGCGACGAAGGATCTCTCTGTTTTTGTTCCCTCGGAGAGATTCTTCGCTCCGTTCAGAATCACATGAAAATTGACTTTTTCCGCAGATTCAAAATCGGGATGGTAGTATTCCTCTCATGATCGAGAAGCTGACCATCGGGCTGCTGCAGCGGAAATGCTCCGCCGACCCCGCCGCAAATCTCGCGCGCACCATCGAGGGCATCCGCGAAGCGGCCCGGCGCGGCGTTCAGATCGTTTGCCTCGAGGAGCTGTTTCGTACTCAATATTTTTGCCGCGAAGAAAATGCCGAGCGCTTCGATTTGGCCGAAGCGATTCCCGGCCCCACCACGGAAGCGCTCAGCAAGCTCGCACGCGAGCTGGGGGTGGTCATCGTCGCGTCGATCTTCGAGCGCCGCGCCGCCGGGCTTTATCACAACACCGCCGCCGTGCTCGACGCCGACGGTGCGCTGCTCGGGCTTTACCGCAAGATGCACATCCCTGACGATCCGTTCTACTACGAGAAGTTCTATTTCACTCCGGGTGATCTGGGCTTTCCCAATTTCAACACGCGGTACGGCAGGATCGGCGCTCTGGTCTGCTGGGACCAGTGGTATCCGGAAGGCGCGCGTCTCTCGAGCCTGCGCGGCGCGAATATTCTTTTTTATCCCACGGCCATCGGCTGGCATCCTGCGGAAAAGGAGCAGTTCGGCGCGGCTCAACTCGACGCCTGGCTAACGATCCAGCGTTCGCATGCCATCGCCAACGGAATTTTCGTCGCCGCGGTGAACCGTGTGGGCTTCGAAGGCCCGCCGGAGAACGGCCTCGAATTCTGGGGCTCTTCGTTCGTGGCCGATCCCTTTGGGCAGATCATCGCCGAGGCGTCAGCCGACAAAGAGGAGACGCTGGTCGTGGAATGCGATCTGCGCCGCATGGAAGAAGTGCGGCGCAATTGGCCCTTCCTGCGCGATCGCCGCACCGACGCGTACGCGCCGCTGCTCGAGCGGTGGCTCGGTTGAAAACGCGGAGCGCGAAGTCTTCTGTGCGCCAGGAGCCCGCGCCGCGGGAACGCGCAGCCGCCGCGCGGGTAACCGCTCGCGGCGGCGCCGCGCCCGTAGCATTCGGCTACCGCATGCCCGCGGAGTGGGAGCCGCACGAAGCCACCTGGCTCGCATGGCCTCACGAACGCACCGACTGGCCCGGCAAATTCGCGCCGATTCCCTGGGTCTATGCCGATATCGTGCGTCACCTGGCGCGCGCGGAACGCGTGCGCATCCTGGTGCAGGATCGCGCCGAAGAGCGCGCCGCGCGCCGCATCCTGCAAAAGAGCGGCGCAGATCTTGCCGCGGTGGAGTTTTTCATCGCGCCTACCAATCGTGGCTGGACCCGCGATTTCGGGGCCATTTTCGTGAAGAGATGCGGCGCGGCCGGCGCCGATCCTCGTGTCTATGCTTCCGGCGTCGGCGCGACGAAGTGGCGGTTCAACGCCTGGGCCAAATACGACGACTGGCAGAAAGACAACGCCGCCATGCGCCGCGTTTTGCTCAAGCTGAAAATGCCCGTGTGGGAGCCGCGGTACCGTGGCCGCCCCGTCGTGCTGGAAGGCGGAAGCATTGAGGTCAACGGCCTGGGCTCGCTGCTTACGACGGAAGAATGCCTGCTCAGTGCCGAGCAGGCGCGAAATCCAGGTTTCGCGCGAGCCAATTGGCAGGCGATCTTTCGCGATTTTCTCGGCGCGACGAACATTCTCTGGCTGGGACGCGGCATTGCCGGCGACGATACGCATGGCCACGTCGACGATCTCGCGCGCTTCGTCAATCCCGCGACCGTGGTGACGGTCGTGGAACCCGATCCGTCCGAAGCCAACTTCGAGCCTTTGCAGGAAAATCTCGCGCGCCTGCGCGAGATGAAAGATCAGGATGGGCGCCCCCTGCGCGTCGACCCGCTGCCCATGCCGCAGCCGGTCTGGTTCGATGGGCAGCGGCTGCCCGCGAGCTACGCCAACTTCTACATCGCCAACAAAATCGTGCTGGTTCCCACCTTCAGCGACCCTGCCGATTGCGCTGCGCTCAATACTCTCGCCGCGCTATTCCCCGACCGCGAAGTGATTGGCATCGCCTCGCGCGATCTGGTCCTCGGCCTCGGCACCTTGCACTGCATGACCCAGCAGCAACCGGCTTGAATGGCGATGGTTACTTGGGTCGTTCGGAGTCCGCCCGAGGCGGGCGAAGAATCCCTCTGATTCTTTTTCGCCTATTTTGTCCGGAGAGAAGCAAAAGAGAGATTCTTCACGCGACTTCACTTACTAAAGCGCGACAAGCCGGCGCGGGCTTGTCGCGCGTCGCGTCAGAACGACACCATCGGAGCCGCATTTGTAGCGCCGCCCTTCAGGGCGCCATGGGCGCGAGAAGCTGTCATTCCGAGGAGCGCAAACTGCATTTTCGCGCCTTACGCGCGACGAGGAATCTGCTTTTGGCGCTGGGGTGAAAAGCAGATCCCTCGGCCCGCAACTCGGGGCTCGGGATCACAGCAGGGCGGTTAGCGAAGGCGACGACCACCCACCCCCTGTAGGCGGCCGCTACACAACCAGCCCTTGTAGCAGCGTTTAGCGCTTGTGGGACTGCGCGTAGTCGATAGCGAATTGCTTCAGCTTGGGATTGTTCATGCCCAGGTCGGTGGCTTCTTTTGCGGCGCGGTCCACGTCCCAATGATCCACCGCCATGCGCTTGATGAACCACATGGTGGCCGCGCGCCCTCCGCCTGCGCAGTGGATGAACGCAGGCTCGGTGCCCTTCGTGGTGATGGCGTCGAGGAACTTGTCCGCCGCAGCGGGATCAGGGTTCATGACGCTGAACGGGATGCTGTAGTAGCGCAAGCCTTCAGCCTTTGCGGCCGCGCCTTCGCCTTCGATGTTCGCGCCCTCCTCGGTCGGTTCCCGCAGATTGATGATGGAGACGAAGCCCATCTGTTTGATCTGCGGCACCACCTCGGGCTTGATCGCCCCGGAACATGCCACGACGGTCGAGAGGCGATGGAAATTGGTGATGCCGTCAATATTATCCTTGGTGACCTCTTGGGCCCGCGCCGGCATCACTGCAATCCAGGCCGCCGCAAGCAAACCCGCCGCCATCAGGAAATGCGCTCTCATGCCCATCCTCCTCGACGAAACTCTATTAGCTTAATTTGCCCCTGCCGATCATAACACTCAAGCGCCATTGGTCGTAGCACCCGGGCCCTTCGCGCAAGCGGCGCACACTCTTCGTATCGGTTCCTAGCAAGGACTCTGGCCCAGCCGGCAAAGCGTAACGGGCCGCCGAAGGCAATGCGCCGGCGGTTTGACTCAGGCGAGGCGTGCAACTATTCTGAAACTGCCACGTATCTAGAACGGACGCGAACGTTCCGGAGGCCGCTATGCGAAGGACCGCAGCTTTACTCATTCTTTTTGGCCTGATGATTCTGGCTTCGGGACTAATCCTCTTCCCAGGCCTGTTCCCGACGGGTAGTGCGGCGCGGCTTCCACAAACCGTTTCCGCTTCCGAGGGCCACGGCTTCGACCTCGCCGATTTGGACGCGACCTGCAAGCCCTGCCAGGACTTCTTCCAGTACGCCACCGGCGGCTGGATCAAGCGCAATCCCATCCAGCCGGAGTACGCCAGCTGGGGCCGCTTCAACGCGCTGCAAAGCCACAATCAGGAAGTCCTGCGCCAGATTCTGGAAGTCGCCGCCGTGAGCAAAAGCACACCAGGCTCCATCGAGCAGAAGATCGGCGATTTCTACGCTGCGTGCATGAACACGGACGCAATCGAAGCCACCGGCCTCAAGCCCATCGAGCCGGAACTGGAGCGCATCCCCGCGATCAGTAATCTCGCGCAGCTTGAGGACGAAGTAGCCCATTTGCAGAGCCAGGGCACGCGCGTGCTTTTCTCCTTCGGGTCCGAGCAGGACGATAAGAACAGCCAGCAGGTAATCGGAGGGGCCCGGCAGGGTGGCTTGGGACTGCCTGATCGCGACTACTACACCAAGGACGACGAGAAGTCCAAGCAGCTTCGTGATCAGTACGTGCAGCACATCGCGAAAATGATGGAACTGGCCGGCGACACCCCGGACAAAGCTTCCGCCGAGGCGAGCACGGTCCTGGCCATCGAGACGCAGATGGCGCAAGCCTCCAAGACGCGCGTGGAGCGGCGCGACCCCGAAGCCAATTACCACAAGATGGATCCGGCAGGGCTGCGCGCGCTCACCCCCGATTTTTCCTGGGACAGCTACTTTCGCAACGTGGGCTTCCCCAATATTCACGCGGTCAATGTCGGTCAGCCCGAGTTTTTTCAGGTACTCGACAAAGAATTGAAATCCGTGCCGATTTCCGACTGGAAGATTTATCTGCGCTGGCACCTTATCCGCGCCTCGGCTCCCGCGCTTTCTGGCAAATTCGTGGACGAGAATTTCAATTTCTACGGCCGCACCCTCACCGGCGCCAAAGAAATTCAGCCGCGCTGGAAGCGTTGCGTCAACGCCACGGACCGCAACCTTGGCGAAGCGCTGGGCCAGAAATACGTGGAAAAGGTATTTCCTCCGGAAGCCAAAACGCGGGCGTACGAGATGGTGCGGAATCTCGTCGCCGCGTTGCGTTCCGATATCGAGACGCTGCCCTGGATGAGCGATCCCACTCGCAAACAGGCGCTTGCCAAGCTCAGCGCCATGAAGCTAAAGATCGGCTATCCGGATAAATGGCGCGATTATTCCGCCTACCAGGTCGCGCGCGATTCCTATGTCTTGAACCTCGAGCGCGGCAGCGCGTTCGAGTTCCACCGGGAACTGGCCAAGATCGATAAGCCCGTGGACCGCAACGAGTGGGGCATGAGCCCACCAACGGTTAATGCCTATTACGATTCCAACATGAATGAAATCGTTTTTCCCGCCGGCATTCTTCAGCCGCCCTTCTTCGATGCCAGCGCTGACGATGCTCTGAACTATGGCGGCATCGGCGCCGTGATCGGTCATGAAATGACGCATGGCTTCGACGATCAGGGCGCGCAATACGACGCGCAGGGCAATCTGCACAACTGGTGGACTCCCGAGGACCTGAAGAATTTCAAGGAACGCACCGCCTGCGTCGAAAAACAGTTTGATTCCTTCGTGGTCGTGGACGACTTGCACGAAAACGGCAAGCTCGTGCTGGGCGAGAGCATCGCCGATCTCGGCGGCCTCACCGTCGCGCACATGGCCTTCGACCGCACGCTCGCCGGCAAACCGGAGCCGGCCAAGATCGATGGCTTTACTGCCGAGCAGCGATTCTTCCTGTCCTTCGCCCGGATATGGAGTACGACCGCCAGACCAGAGTACGAACGCATGATGACCACGGTAGATCCGCACCCGCTTCCGCGGTTCCGCGCTGCGGGCGCCCTGTTGAACATGCCGGATTTCGCGAAGCCGTTTGACTGCCAGGCCGGTGATGCCATGGTGAAGCCCGCCAACCAGGTTTGCAAAATCTGGTGATGGCGGAAGCCGTTTCGCCCGCGGCGCGAGGGTGACTTGCTTATGCGCGTGCTTCGAACGCGACGCCGCGGGCGCCCTGTTGAACATGCCGGATTTCGCGAAGTCGTTTGACTGCCAGGCCGGCGACGCCATGGTGAAGCCCGCTAACCAGGTTCGCAAAATCTGGTGAGGAGGCGGAAGACCCTTTCCGCGTCCCGTGTCATTTCAAAACGGAGCGAAGAATCTCTCCTTCGGTTGGCTGAAGAGAGATTCTTCGGGCCGATGATGCCGGTCCTCAGAATGACAATGAGACTTATCCCCGAAAGGCAAATCTCTCGGTCGGTCCGGCGACCTCGGGATGACAACGGGAGTGGATTGCCGAAGCGTAGTGAAGATGCCGGGCTGAAGCTGGAGCCGGGCACTGCAGATTGCAGAACATGGCCCACGAACGGCCACGAACGGCGGCCGTCTACAAAGCCGCAGCGCGACTGTGATACCCTAGCCGCCAACTTACGGAAACACGATCGGGAGGAGCTTCGCCCGAGGAAGGGTTTTGCCCTGTGCAAAGGTTCCTTGAGCCTGGGCGCCTCAGGGGAGGAATTCCGATGAACGCAAACCGCGTGAGCAGGCCAGGGAGCCGAAGCCTGATCTTTGCGCTGACCTTTGCGCTTTGTTTGCTGGCGCTGGCCATGACGATGCGGGCGCGGCCGGAAGCAAAAGCGGCGGCGCAATCTGTGGACGCGCAGGGCGCGCCAACGTACCGCGTAGACCCTTTCTGGCCGAAGCGCCTGCCGAATCGCTGGAGCATGCAGCAGGTGACCGGCTTGTACGTGGACGAAAGGAACGACCACGTCTGGTTCCTGAACCGTGGCGCGGCAGCCGACGGTGATGAGGTCGGCGGCGGCGACGATCCGCCGCGGATTGCCTGCTGCGTGCGCGGACCCGAAGTCATCGAACTCGATCCGCGGTCCCGGCTATATCCCGCAATGGCCCACCGCGTTGCAGACCGTCCTCGTGGACCGCGAGGGAAACGTCTGGGTCGCCGGAACGGCGGCGCAGGACAGCATCCTCAAATTCTCACCCGACGGGAAACTGCTTTGGGACTTCGGCCACCGTCCGCCGAAGGATGCAGGACCGCTCAAAGAGGACAACACCCAGACGGACGTCCTGGTATCGAAGGGCCGGTTCAATCTCGACCAAGACGCTCGCGAAATCTATCTGATTAATTGGAAGCGCGTGCTCGTTTACGACATGGATACCGGAGCATTCAAGCGCGGCTGGGGCGGTCACGGGATGCCGTTGAGCGAAATTTCCAATGATCCCATCCCGCCGTACAAGTGGACCGGCGCGCAGCGTACGGAAGACAAGAACTTCGTGCCCGACTTGCACTTTGTGGAGATTGCCAAGGACGGACTGGTCTACGTCGGCGAGCGCGGCCAGGACCGCATCTCGGTATACACAAAGCAAGGCAAGTGGGTGCAGGATTTTTACGTATCGCCGAACACGCCTTCGCGCGGCCCGGATTGCGGAGGGCTTCCGCCGAATACGAAGATGCCTCCCTGCGGAACCACCTATAAGATGGTCTTCTCCAAAGACCCGCAGCAAAAATATATGTTCGTGGCCGACGGGACCAACGATCTGGTCTGGATTCTCGACCGCAAGAGCGGCAAGACGCTGGGCTCATTCGGCGGCAACGGCAAATACGCCGGCCAATTCCACTGGATCAACGCCATCGGAATGGATTCCAAGGGGAATATCTATACGGGCGAAGTGGAACAGGCCAAGCGGATTCAGAAATTCGTTCCCGTGGTGACCAGCAGCAGTCGGTAGGCTCCGCGTCCGATGTCATGCTAAGCGCAGCGAAGAATCTCTCCGTTCGGCAGCTGAAGAGAGATTCTTCGGGCCGATCGTACTGGCCTTCAGAATGACACCGTTGCCTTGGAGTCTCACTTTGCCGCGCGTGCTTCGCCCGCGACGCTGTGCTGGGGCGATTCGACGGCCAACTCCGGGCCTTTCTCTTTAGTCCTCGCCCGACTTTGGGCCGCAGTTCTGTTCGTGACTCTCGCATACGCCCACGATGCCGCATATACCGCCAGAACCGTCATCACCGGATCGATGGGATGGCGATAACGCACAGCGCTGTGGGTGACGTAGTAAGTCACAGGAAACAGAAGCACCGCGGCGGAGAGCGGAAAAGTCTGCAGCGCGTCCGCTCGGCGTGCCTGCAGCAAACCTAAAAGCGCCAGAAGCGAAAAGCTGCTACAAAAGAACGCGTAGGCCCCGTCCGCATGCAGCGCGTTCACCCATGGGTCGACGCGCCGATCCCACAGCGCTGTCCATGTATCCACGAAGCGGTCAAAAGACCAATCCAGAAAAGCTCCCGGATGCGCCTTGATGAACTGCAGGGCCTGGCTCAGCTTCTCGTGCATATAAGGGATTTCGCCCAGCCGGTGGAGCTCGTCGCTTTCGGCCGCATCCGACGCGGGACTGCGCCACCAGGTCCAGACGATGTTCACGTCAGGATTGTTTCCGAGCCAAAATTCCAGGCCGAAATTGGATTTGACCGGCACAAGGTGCCCGAGGACCGCATAGTTTCTTGCTGTCCATGGAACTATGCCAAGCGCGCAAGTCAACACAACAATTCCAATCGGGCCCTTCCAGGTGACGCCGCTCTTGTGGCGTCGCCACGCGAGCCAAGCCAGGAAGACAGGAAGCAGCAGGCCGATCGCCGGATTCGTGAGCAGGGCGACAGCCCAGCCAATTCCGTATCCCGCCCAGATCGGCCAGCGGTGGGCGTCGCGTGCCGCGCGGATTGCCGGCTCTGCAGGAAGATAGAGTGTGGCGCAGATCAACACGGTCAGCAGAAGCGCGGAGAGGCTCTGGTCCCAAATCCATTCCAAGGGAAAGAGAATGGCAGTCGGCAGCACGGCCCACGTCCAACAGGACACTAAGGCGACTCGCGGGCTGAAGATTTTTTTAGCAAAAAGGTAAATCGGCCAGCAGGTCAGCGCTGAGAAAATAGAGTTCAGCATTTGGCCGAAAATCACCACGTGGTACGGATTCATGCTCAGCAGCTTGAATCCAAGCGCGAGAAGAATGGGATAAACCGGGGCTACCCACGCCGTCGGCCCTTGCATGCCGATGAGAGGCGAGGAAAAGCCATGGCCTAATGCCAGCGCCCAGGCTACGTTTCCCGCTTCCTGACCCACCGGAAAGAAGTCTCCTCCGGCTTGATGAGCCAAATAGAGAAAACTGAGACGCAGCAGCAGCGCCGCTGCCACCGCAGTTAGAGGCGATCGCAGCGCAGCCGGAATGAGGTCCTCTCGAAGAGGCGGAATCGCAACGCTTGAGCTCGCTTGGCTCGTTCTCATGAACTCCAGCGTCTCATTTTGCCGCAGTGGGGCGAACGCCTCGTCCGTCACAATGTCCTATAAGTTACAGCAGCCGGTCGAATTGACTGACGTGCGATATTTCGGCTAACTTGCGGTCTTGTGATAGGTGACGAGCCGTACGGTCTCAGGAGCGCTTTGCGGCCGTCGCGCGGCACCTTACCCAGTATGGACCAGAGGCTTACGCGAAGACGATTCCTGGCGGGCGGAACGAAATTGGCTGGCGCATCCCTGCTCGCGGGAATGGCCGAAGGAGCGTTCGGCGGGCTCACACCCCTGTCCTCACGTGCTGCGCAGAACGCCGCCTTGAGCCCACAAAGCGGCGCCGGTTCCCGCCTGGAGACGGATGCCCACGGGATGATCGTTTATTCCGAGGAATACATCACCCGGGAGATGCCCGTTTCATTTCTCGATAGCTGGATCACGCCGACTGAGCACTTCTTCGTACGCAATAACGAGCACATGCCGCAGATCAATCTGGATGAATGGCGGCTTTCGGTTACGGGCGAGGTGGCGCGGCCTCTGACGCTTACGATGGCCGAGCTTTCGAAGGTCGAACCGCGCAACGTGACGAATACAATCGAATGCGCCGGCAACGGCAGAGCATTTTTTCAGCCGCGCATCGGGGGAGTTCCGTGGACCCGCGGAGGAGTAGGAAACGCCGTGTTCCGAGGTCCCGCGCTTGGCGCTTTGTTGCAGCTAGCAGGGGCAAAGAGCACTGCGCGACACGTAGCGTTTCGGGGTGCGGCTTTGCCGTCCCCCGACCCCCTCTTCACGCGGAGCATTCCCATGGGCAAAGCTCAGGATCAGGACACGATCGTGGCCACGGAGATGAATGGCTTACCGCTTACTCCTGAACATGGGTATCCCGCGAGAGCTTTGGTGCCAGGATGGATTGGCTCGGCTTCTATAAAGTGGCTGACCGAGATTCGCTTGCTCACGCACGAACTCGCCGGCTACTACATGGATTCGGCTTATCGGCTGCCCGCGCGTCCCAGCCAACCCGCCAGAGAAAACGCGAACGTTCCCGTCGACAGTCCACGGGGTTCGGTTATCACTTCGCTGCCTGTGAAGTCGATCATCGCGGCGCCCGTAGACGGCTCTGCCATTGACCTGGGCGGGGCCCAGGTGCGTATCTTCGGAGCCACGTGGGCGGGCACGTCAACCGTGGCGCGGGTGGAGATTTCGACCGACTCAGGCAAATCCTGGCAACCCGCCGCGCTCGGTTCCGAGCATGCGCGTTATGCCTGGCGCTTTTGGGATTTCGAGTGGAAACCACCCGAGGAGGGAGCTTACATCGTCCTCTCGCGCGCCACCGATAATCGGGGACGGAGCCAGCCTCTCGAACTGCCGTCGAATCCTGGCGGATATTTGTGGAACGCGATGGATCGCATTCGAGTGACTGTAGGTCGAGGGGCCGGTTAGATGATCGCCATGCACTCTGCCCGATTTCTTCACCGCTGCGGCCTTACAGCGGCCGCAGGGATTCTTCTGCTGATGATTCCCGCGAGGATCTTTGCCCAAGCCGATGAGCACGCGAACCACGCCACAGTCGGCTGGGTACCCGAGGAAATCTTGAGCCGGCCGGTAGCGCTGCGGATGGGTATCGGCGTTTACCACGAGAAGGGGACTACGTCTCCCACGATGGCGCAGAAGTTCTACGACCAGGGCGTCGCTTACCTTCACTCCTACGTCTGGATCGAGGCGGCACGAGCTTTCCATCAGGCCCTGCGAAGCGAGCCGAAAATGGCCATGGCCTATGTCGGACTGAGTTACGCCTATTCGCCCATGGATTACCGTGCCGCGCGTGCGGCGCTGGAGCGCGCGGTGTCGCTCTCCGCAGCTTCGAGTGACCGCGAGCGCAGACGAATAGCGATACGCCGGGCTCAACTCGACGCCATGGAGGCTGCGGGCAATGCTGAGGCGATCGCCAAACTGCTGGCCTTCCGCAAAGAGATCGATGATGCGCTTGCCGCATATCCGGATGATGTGGAGCTGCTCTTGCTCCGCGGCCATGCCGAGGAGCCCACGCCCTTTGGAGACGGCCAGGGCTGCATCGCGCCGGCAATTGCTTACTATCAGCGGGCGCTGACGATCTCGCCAGACAATTTCGCCGCGCATCATTTTTTGGCGCACTGCTATGAGAATCAGGGCAAGTTTTCAGAAGCGCTGGAACACGCCCGCATCTACGCAGAAATGGCGCCGCAGATTCCTCATGCCCAGCATATGTACGGACACGAACTGCGCTGCGTGGGGCGCACCGAGGAAGCCATTCAATTTTTTTTGAAAGCCGAATCGGTCGAGAATGCTTACTATAGGCAGGAAAATATTCCTCCTTCGCTCGATTGGCACCATGCGCACAACCTGAGCCTGCTGGCGAGCGCCTATCAGTACGAGGGGCAGCTTCATCTCGCTGAGCGCTATTTCGTCGCGGAACGCCAGCTCACGCCTTTCACGGAATATGCAGCCTTTAATCGCAAGGACTGGCCGGAGTTCCTTTTGAATCGTGGCGATTTCGGCACGGCGCTGGAGGCGGCGAGGGAGATGACTGGCAGCACGTCGGTGCTCAGCCGCGTCGCCGGCAATTGCCTCGCCGGCATCGCCCTCGTTGCAGTGCATCGAAGCGAGGAAGCCGAAGCCGAACTCAATTCTGCGGAAACGCAATCGAGGGGCCTCAACCGGGCTGACGCAGGGGCCGTCTCGCCCTATTTGGATCTTCTCAGGTTGGCCTTAGCGCTTAGGCTCGGTTCGCTCGCAGACGCGCCTGCCCTCGTGGAGCGGATCAGCCAATACACCCGGCGGTCCACCAGCGCTGATTCCTGGTCGCAGGGCCTCTTCCGCATTGAAGTGCTGTCAACACTTGCGCGTGAAACTGGCCGATGGAATATCGCCGAGGAACTGGCGTCCTTGATGCTCGCGGTCGATCCTTATTACGGCGGTTCGCATTACGCCAAAGCCCTGGTCACCGAGCATCGTAAGGAGCGCGCAGGGGCGGCGCAGGAATTCGACACGGCAAAGACCTACTGGAATCACGCGGATGTCGATTTCCCCCCGCTGGCAGTCATTGAAAAGGCTGCCTCGAACCCTGGCGTGGGTGCGCCGATAGCTCAATAGCGCCGGCAGATCCCCCCGGTCCGAATAGACCGTATCCAAAAATTAGTTAGCTAAATCACCTGATACCAATCGGGAAATCAAGTGTGGTATGATCCGCGCAATGAGGGGGTCAGTCGTGATGATAATTACTCACAAGTACACGAACATTGCGGGTGGTTTTTCGAAGCGTTTCGGCATCGTGCTGCCAATTTTGGGCGCACTGCTGCTGACGGCAGTATGGCCGCCTCGGGGCTTGGCCCAGAGACTGGGCGGCACGTTGCAGGTCGAGGTGACGGATAAGAGTGGCGCGACAGTTCCAGCAGCCAAGGTTACCGCCACAAACGAGGACACTAAAGTCATTACCGCCGCTACGACGAGCGGCGATGTTTACGTCTTTCCGGACCTCCTTCCGGGCCCCTACACGGTTGAAGTTACCAAGGACGGATTCAATAAATACGTCCGCACGCACGTCAACGTCCTTCCCAACCAGACGGTTGACGCGCCGGCGTCGTTGGAAGTTGGCAGCGTGGCGACGACCGTGGAAGTGACCGCGGAAGGTGAGGCGCCCGTCGAGGTTACCTCCTCGCAGATACAGTCTGGATTTGCAGGCACGGTTGCCGAGCAACTCCCCATCAGCACCATTGGCGGAGACGTGAAAGAATTGGCTGTCGTTCTTCCCAATACCACCACCCAGCCGGGCGGCGTCGCAGGCTCTGGCGGATCGATTGGCGGTTTGCGACCCCGGTACAACAGCTTCACCATCGACGGCGCCGATGATAACAGCGCTTATGTCAACGGTAGCCTCACTCCGGTGATTGAGGATTCCGTAGCGGATTTCACCGTACTGACGAATCAATTTAATGCGGAGTATGGGCACTCCGCAGGGGGCATATTCGCCATCACCACGAAGTCAGGCACGAATAGCATACATGGCGAAGCCCATGAATATAATCGCAGCCGCAGCTACGATGCCCTTGATATGCAGGAGGTCCAGCAAGGCTTCCAGAACCGCTACGATTATAATCGAATGGGCGGAAGCATCGGCGGCCCGATCCTCAAAGACCGGCTCTTTTACTTCGGCGCCGTCGAATATCAGGATGAGAACAAAGCGTCTGCCGGACCCACGGTGAATACGCCAACGGCAGCGGGCTTGGCGATGCTAAAGGCTATGCCTGGCGTCGATCCGGCCATCCAGACGGTTCTTTCGCAGTTTGCAGTGGCACCCTCTGCGAGCGCGACCGAAATGGTGAACGGAGTAGCCATTCCCGTGGGTACGTTCCAGGGTGTGGCTCCGAATTTCACTCATCAGCATGACTTTATCATCAGTCTCGATGGCAACCTCGGCACGCATTCGCTTCGTGGGCGCTACATTTTCGACCGGCTGCGCCAGCCAGAGGTCAATGCGGTGGAGCCGCAGCCGCAATTCAACGGCACAAACAATAGCGATGCGCGGAAGATCATCCTGAATGACGTTTGGGCCATATCGCCCACCGTAGTCAACGAGTTTCGTTTTTCGTTCTCGCGCGCCGTCGGCCCCGATCTGGTGGTGCCCTCGGCGTTCGCGAATTTCCCGAACGTCGAAATCGATAGCTTGGGCGTGGATATCGGACCGAACGGTTGTTCCCCCCAGAGCACCATCGTCAACACCTATCAGTGGGTGGACGATGTGACCAAGACCTTCGGCAAGCACACCGTCAAGGCCGGCATTGAAGTTCGTAACAATATCGGTCCCAGCGACTTCCTGCCGCGGGCCCGCGGCGAATGGGACTATCCAGATCTGCAAAGTTTCATCAACGATTTGGTGCCGATTGGTGCCAACGGAGCGCTTCGAGGCGCGGGTTCCGGCTTCTTCGCCTCTGATTTCAAGTCCATCTACGGATTCGCGCAAGATGACTGGAAAGTGACTCCGAAACTGACCGTCAACCTCGGCCTGCGCTATGAATTTAATGGGCTGCCTCGCGATGAGAAACTCCAGAACCTCAACGCCATTTCTAACGATCCGAACTTGGGGTTGATCTTCCGCACGCCAGAAACCGACAAGAATAATTGGGCACCGCGGCTAGGCTTTGCTTACGATCCTTTTGGCACCGGGCGATGGTCGATCCGCGGAGGCGTTGGCCTCTTCTATGACATTACTCCCGTGAACTTCCCGCAGCTCTCGTTGCCGCCTCAACTTCAGAGCGAGCAGAACGCCAAGATCACCTGCTCATTGGTTCCAGCGCCGGCCTGGTGCCCTTCATTTCTGGCCGGAGGACCGGGAGCGGGATTTTTGGCGGGAGGAGGCCTATCGCAGATCAATGTGCCGCCAGCGACCCAGCAAGCTGCTCGGAGGGCGACCCAAGGACTGATGGTGGATGTGGTCGAGCCGGAGATCTTAACCTGGACCCTCAGCCTTGAGCATCAACTCCCGGGCAACACGAGCATAGAATTGCGTTACATGGGCAACCATGCCTGGAGCCTGCCCGCGCAACGCCGCTTGAACACGCTTTCGGCTTTCGATCCAAACGTACCGGGTGGTCCATTAACTCCGTTACCTACTTACTTTTCGGCTTCTCAAGTTCCCGCGGCCATAGCCGCCCCCGCGAACACGCTTCTGAGCTTTGACAACTATAACCCCCAGCCCCTTTCCGTGGATGGGTTCAAGAGTGTCTTTACGGTGATTCCGCCGATCGCTTCAAGCGTCTATCATTCGGGAAGCGTCGATATCACTCATCGCATCAGTCACGGGATTTACGTCCGAGGAACGTATACCTTCGGACACGTGGATGATGATGCGACCAATGAGCTCTTCACCAGCCGCGTGAACCCCCGCCGCGCGCTCGATGGCTACAACCTGAGGGCCGATTGGGGCCGTTCGGCGCTGGATATCCGCAGTAAGTTTGCATTCGCCGTGGTCTATGACTTCCCCAATGTCGGCTCGAGCAATTCGATTGTAAAGGGATTCGCCAACGGCTGGGAATGGGTTGGGACTTACCTGGCGCAATCCGGCCAACCGATCACAGCTCTCTCCGGAACAGATTCCAACGCCAATGGGGACGTTGCCGGAGACCGAACAATCCTGAACCCGGCTGGTATCGACCGAACAGGTACGATTGTGGACTTCGTTTGCAATGACGGACCGGGCGGCGCAACCCGCATCGTGTCCGCAGGCGCGGTGGATCCTACGACCGGCGTCATTCCGTGCGGTGCCGGGGATGATGCCAACGTCGTCGGATACGCGGCGGAGGATTCGAAGGCGAAGTACGTGCAGGCCCAGACCGGTACGAAAGCGAACGTGGGGCGCGACACCATCAGCACGCCCGGCCTAAACATCTGGAATATGTCGATTATCAAGAACATCAGGTTTACGGAACGGTGGTCGGTTCAATTCCGCGCCGCAACCTTTGACACGTTCAACCACCCCAACCCCAGCATCGGGCTCCCAACGAATAACGGTACGATCGATCAGAACCAAAATGCGAATCCGTTGAGTACCGCTTACCCGTTCGTGACGGCAGGGAATCTCTTCCTGAACAACACGATATTCAACGGCGGGAGCCGAAGAATGGAACTAGGCCTGAAGGTTATTTTCTAAGCGACTCCTGGTCGCCAAAAGTGTCCAAAGGGAGGGGCCTACGGGTCTTCCCTTCTTTTTTGCCAATCCCTGCTGCGTGCTTAAATTTGCGAGTATCCGGTAGGCGTTAGGATCACGTTGGTGATGTTGGAGACGATCGGCTCGAAGGCGTAGCGCGGCTGAGTCGAATACGCCTTCCACTCATCCGAGCCACGGAACGCAGCCCACTTTTTGTCACGGTCCGCGAGATTATCAAACGCCAGCATGTAAGTCAGATTGGGAAGGCGTGTTCCGACCAGCGTGTCGCTATAGAACACTTGTTCGACGCCAGCTTTCGTGAAGATTTCTGCTTCACCCGACTGCATCATTTCCACTTTGCGCTTGTGATCCTGGTCGGTGGCGCCTTCGTAGATGCGGAGCTCAAAGACGCGCGGGCTACGCGTTTTGGTGGCCGCCGGCGGCGTGAGCTTCGGCCACTTCTCGAATGCCTGCAGGAAGGAGCTCTCCATGCGGTCAAACGCCGGCTCCTTGGCGGGTGCGTTCAAAAAGGCCGCGCCAGCTTTCACATACTCGGCGTCCTTCGCCAGGTGCGTTTCGACGGTGGCGAGCGTTTCGGCCGAAGGGCCCGGCATCACGACGTAGATCGTCGGCGTGTCCGGCCCAATCGAAAGATCAAACACACCGACCGGACCGATGCCTAGGCGGTTCAGCGCGGGGATCAGGACACCGCCAAAAAAGTCATCGCACAGCTTCCTTTGCGGTCCGCTGATGATGTGGTAGCGGCGGAGCTGATAGAACTCGCGGTCCTTCTGTTGCGCGCCGTCCTCCGCGGCCCCCAAACGAGAGCCGGATTGCGTGATTGCGAGCGCGGATGCTGCCAGCGACGAAGCCAGGAATTTGCGTCTTTGCATAGGCTCCTCCGGTGCGTGTCTGCGAACTTGCCGGGTATCCTCGCACAAATCACACTATGCGTCCATGCCGTGCGCTGGAGTGGTGCCTAGCGCCGGAGAGCGCCAAGCGCGGACAGCGCGGACGCGGCAAGCCTTCCCAAAGCCGGCGGCTAGGTGTATATTGCCCGTCAATCGTTAGGAATCAAAATGCCATGCGGGCGCTGCAATCAGAACGCGGTTCCGGGTGAAACGATGCTCGCTTCGGAGAAGCGTTTGAAGCTGCTCGGGTGGTGGAAGCGGCCCGCCGCTTGCGCCATTGCACTCTTGCTGAGCGCGCTGTGGACCTCGAAGGGCCAAGCTCAGGATCGCGCCGTCGCGTATGCTCCGGCGGATATTCGCTATGGCGCGCAGATTTACGCCGCGCAGTGCTCGGCATGCCATGGGGTGAACGGCACCCAAATCGGCGGCGTCGATTTGGGCGGCGGCGCGCTGCGGCGAGCTTCGTCCGATCAAGATCTGCGCACCGTTCTGGCAAACGGCATTCCAGGAACGGCGATGCCGCCCTTCCGTTTTGACCCATCCGAAGTCACCGCCATCGTCGCCTATGTCCGCAACATGCGCAATTTTGACAGCCACGCAGGAACCCTGGGCGACGCCAATCGCGGTCGGGCTTGGTTCGAGGGAGCAGGCGGATGCACCGGCTGTCATCGCGTCAACGGCGAAGGGCCGCGACTCGCCCCGGACCTTAGTGACATTGGCGCGCTCCGCAGCGCCGACTTCCTACAGCGCACTCTTCTCGATCCTAGCGGGATGATGCTGCCAATGAATCGCGCCGTGCGCGCGGTTACGAAGGACGGCAAGGTGATCAATGGACGGCGGCTGAACGAAGATACCTATTCGGTGCAGCTCATCGACGAGCAAGAGCACTTGCTGTCTCTGGATAAGGCGAACCTGCGCGAATACGCCGTTCTCACGACCTCCACGATGCCCTCCTACAAGGACAAACTCAGTGCGCAGGAAATGGCGGATGTAATCACTTACCTGCTCACCTTGAAAGGCCTGCGATGATTCAGAAAATTTTCGATGTGATCTCCGAGCGGCTGCTTCGTGCGCGCGAGGAACCACAAAACTGGCTGACCTACTCCGGCAGTTACATGAGCCAGCGCTACAGCGCGCTCCAACAGATCAATGCGGCGAACGTGAAAAATCTGGAGCTGCAGTGGGTGTTTCAGGCGCAGTCGCTGCAGAAATTCGAGACCACGCCGCTGGTGGTCGACGGGATCATGTACCTTACGCAGTCGCCCAACGATGTGGTGGCGCTCGACGCCAAAACGGGGCGCGTATTCTGGGTCTACCATTACGCTACGTCTCCCGACTCCCGCCCCTGCTGCGGGATCGTGAATCGCGGTCTGGCCATCCTGGGCGATACACTGTTCATGGCCACCGTCGATGCTCATCTCGTGGCCGTGGACGCCAGAAACGGGCACGCCATTTGGAATAACAAGCTAGCCGACGCGGCCGCGGGTTACGCCATGACCATGGCGCCGCTGGTGGTGAAAGACAAAGTAATCGTCGGCGTGGCCGGCGGTGAATATGGCATTCGTGGCTTCATCGCCGCCTACGAAGCGCACAACGGCAAAGAAGCTTGGCGCTTCAACACCATTCCGGAGCCCGGCGAGCCCGGTCACGAAACCTGGCACGGAGACGACTGGAAGCACGGGAGCGCCGCCGTCTGGCTTACCGGCTCCTACGATCCCGATCTAAACCTGACCTATTGGGGTACCGGCAATCCGGGTCCGGATTGGAATCCGGGCAACGGCCCGGCGACAATCTCTATACCGATTGCGTCCTGGCGCTTGAGCCCGACACCGGAAAGCTGAAGTGGTATTTCCAGTTCACCCCAAACGACCCTTACGATTATGACTCGGTGCAGATTCCCGTTCTCGCGAATATGGATTGGAACGGGAGTCCTCGGAAGTTGATACTCTGGGGCAATCGAAACGGGTTCTTTTACGTTTTGGACCGAACGACGGGGAAGTTTCTCACCGGCAGGCCATTCGTAAAGGTGAATTGGGCCAGTGGCCTGGACGCGAATGGGCGCCCGATCCCGACGCCCCAACCTCCGGGAGCTTCGACGTTCCCAGGCATTCAAGGCGGAACGAACTGGTATTCGCCGTCCTACAGCCCGCGCACGGGCTTATTTTATCTCTCCACTTGGGAAAACTACTCGACGGTCTTCACGGGCGTAGATGTGGACTACAGAGAGGGCCTGCGCTATACCGGTGGCGCAAACACCAGCCCCATTGCCGGCGCCGATAATCCCGCGGGCGCCCGCCAAGGTCCCGTCAACACCTACACAGAAGCGCTCGGTCGCGGCGCCGTAATTGCTCTCGATCCCCACACCGGAAAAAAGAAGTGGAGTTTTGAGATGCACGACGTCAATGTCGGCGGGATTCTGACCACCGCATCGGATCTTCTCTTCGCCGGCGGACGCGAGGGCTATTTCCAGGCGCTCGATGCGCGCACGGGGGCGTTGCTCTGGAAGGTGAATCTCGGTGGTGAAATTATCGCCGGGCCGATCAGCTACCAGCTGGACGGCAAACAATGCGTCTCCATCGCCTCGGGGAACAGCCTGTTTGTCTTTGCCCTCCGGGACGGCGCGAACTGACACAGCAAGAGGCTAAGGGGATCGTCGATCGCTCCGCACGCGAACCAAAGCACCTCGTAAGAGCCATTGGCCGCTGGGGCCTCGCTGCGCTCGTGATCAATTCCGTTATCGGCAGCGGTATCTTTGGCCTTCCCGCGATTGTGGCCGCCGATCTGGGCCGGGAGAGCCCGTTCGCCTATCTTGTCGCCGCAGCAGGCATCGGAATTGTCATGGGCTGCTTCACCGAAGTGGCCTCGCAATTCCGTCAGGCTGGCGGACCTTTTCTCTATACACGGGTGGCCTTTGGGCGTTTGCTGGCCCTCGAAGTCGCCTGGCTCCATTGGCTGTCCCGCCTGACGGCGGGAGCGGCAGCAATCAATCTTTTCGCCACTTATCTGGGCTATTTCTGGCCATCGGCGCAACGGCCACTCGAACGCGCTTTGCTGGCAGCAGCCATTCTGGTGGTGATCACCGGCGTCAACCTCTTGGGTGTGAAGATCGGCGCGCACCTGAGTTCCGCATTCACGATCGCCAAGATTGCACCGCTGTTGATTTTTGCGGCCGCCGGTGTGCTCTATGGCGTTGCTCACCCGGCCGTCTCGCCCGTAAATCCGCGCGTGGCGACAGCCGCGGATTGGTTCGACGCATCGCTCGTGCTGATCTTTGCCTACGGCGGTTTTGAGGGCGCGCTCGTTCCCATGTCCGAAGCCCGCGCCCCGCAACGAGACGTGCCGTTTGCGATGGCCGTAGCTTTTTTGAGCGTTACTCTGATTTACATCCTGGTGCAGATTGTCGTCGTCCGCGTCCTGCCGGACCCGGCACAAACCGATCGGCCACTGGCGATGGCGGCGCAGGTTTTCTTAGGACCCGCCGGAGCCGCGTTTATTGCCGTCAGCGCGCTTCTGGCCTTGTTCGGCTATTTGAGTGCGCAGATGGTGCACGTTCCGCGCATGACCTTTGCCCTGGCGGAGCAAGGCGATCTTCCGTCTGTTTTCGCCGCGGTTCACAATCGTTTCCGAACTCCGTACATATCCATTCTCGTGTTTGCGACTTTGCTTTGGGCGATCGCTACGGTGGGGAATTTCCGATGGAACGTAGTGCTCTCGTCAGCATCCCGGCTGATAACGTATGGGCTAGTTTGCGGAGCGCTGGTGGTTTTGCGCCGCAAAACGCCTAGCCTAGCTTCTTACCGGCTCCCGCTGGGTCCGATATTCGCCGTAATTGGCATTGCGTTGATGATCGTGCTCTTCGCACACACGACTCGGGAGGAGCTTGGGTGGATCCTGGCGACGGCGGTAATTGCGCTCTTGAATTGGCTCGCCACGCGCCGCCACGTTGCGGCCAACACAACGACAGTGGCCGAGGCAAATTCGGCGGTCATGGAAGAACGGGACCGATCGTGAGCCAAATTTAACATCTTGACATGCGATTCGCAGTGAGTGGATCATACGGCAATAAATACGCCTTTCTAGGGACTAAGGAAACAAAATTGGCTCATCGAGAGACGTTCAGAAAGAACGCGGATTTTCTCTTATCGAAATCGTGGACGATGTGCGTCGTTGCGAGCATGGTTTTGCTGGGGACCGCTGGGGCGTATGAATTCGCTTACCCTCAGGAAGCCCAAAGCCGCAGTCGCCAGAGTGCTCCTCCTAACAATGTCAAGCTAAGCTCGAACTCCAGCGCCGGGGAGGTCCACCTTCTGCCCGTCCAAGGCAATATCAGCATGCTGGTAGGCGCGGGCGGCAACGTCACGGTGCAGGCGGGGGAGGACGGTATCCTTCTTGTCGACACCGGGCTGGCATCAATGAGCGATAAGGTGCTCGAGGCGATCCGGCCCTTATCGAAAAGGCCCCTGGTCTACATCATCAATACCGACGATAGAGGCGATCACATCGGCGGCAACGAAAATATCGGGAAGACGGGCCGCCCCGTACCCACCGACTCCCAGCGATACGCCGTGGCCGACCGGGTCGCGGCATCTCATGCTTACATCATTGCCTTTCAAACAGTGCTGGACCGGATGAGCACGCCGACCGGGCAGGCGGCCGCGACACCCGAAGGGGCGTGGCCGAACGATACGTATTCCGTACCCCAGAAGAACCTCTATTTTAACGGCGAAGCTGTGGAGATCTTTCATCAGCCGGCCAACACAGACGGCAACAGCTTCGTACTTTTTCGCCGCTCCGATGTGGTTAGCGCGGGTGATATTTTCGATCCCAGCGAATATCCCATCATCGACCTGAAGCGCGGTGGGAGCCTTCAGGGAGTACTCGACGGCCTGAATCGCCTTAAGCAGATGGTTATCGCGGCGGACCACCAGGAAGGCGGCACGATGATCATCCCCGGCCATGGAAGGCTTAGCGACGCCGCCGACTTGGCTGTCTATCAGCAAATGGTGACCATCGTTCGAGACCGCCTGCAGGACATGAGCAAGCGGGGCATGACGCTCGAGCAGGTGAAGGCGGCCAAACCGACCCGAGATTACGATCCGATTTATGGCAGCACTACGGGCAACTGGACGACGGACATGTTCATTGACGCGGCATACAAGAGTCTTAGCGGCAAGCAGGAAACTTCACAGAGCCATGGAAACTAAGGGCGAGTCGGGCGGCGGTCTTTTTAGGTTCGCGGGTTTAAGAATTCTCTGACGCATACCAGGAGACGGTTATGAAACGCACATTGGCAATCTTAATCTTGTTGGGAATCGGAGCACTTCTGACAGTCGGCAGCAGTCTGACCTTCGCCCATCACGCCTTTTACTCGGTTTATGACCGCGACAAAACCGTAAAGATCGAAGGAACACTAAAAGAGTTCATATGGCGCAATCCGCATTCCTTCGTCAGGGTGGAGGCCCCGGACGAAAAAGGAGAGGTACAAAGCTGGGTTATTGAGTGGGCCGCGCCTGCGCAGTTGACCGAGAAGGGTGTGTCCAGTGCGACGCTCCGACCTGGCGACAAGATCGTCATTACGGGCCATCCCGGACGTGTTGCTGAGAATCATAGGTTGCAACTGATGAAAGTGGAGCGCCCGTCGGATGGCTTTAAGTGGGAAGGCAATATTCAGTAAGCTGGTATAGCTCGTACTTTCTGCCAGAGACAAGAATGAAAATACCCTACCGAATTGCGCTGGTGCGGGCCAGCCAGGTATTCCTGTTTGCGGCAGCATTGGCGCAAGTGCTAGCGGGGCACCTCGGCGCCCAAGGTTTTGGTGACCAAGGGCGGGGTGAGGTCCAAAACCCGGCCACAAGAGCGCCACGGGCGGCAGCCCCGAAGGATTTGACCGGGTATTGGGAATCGATTGTCACTGAGTATTGGCGCTACCGCATGGTTATACCGGACAAAGGGGACTACGTGATTGTTCCGCTCAATGCAGATGGCCGTAAAGTCGCGGATGCCTGGGATCCCGCAAAAGATAAAGCCGAGGGCAATGAATGCAAGGCGTATGGCGCCGCAGCTATCATGCAGGTTCCGGGGCGGCTGCACATTTATTGGCAAGATGACACCACGCTGCGAATTGATACGGATTCCGGAACTCAGACTCGTCTGTTGCATTTCGGCGGCTCAGCACCCGCGAACGGAACACCTGAATGGCAAGGATACTCGGTAGCCTCTTGGGAGGGATTCAGACCCGATTCCCAGCGTGCCGGCGGTGGTGGACCCATACGGGACGTAAGCGTCGGGGGAGCCACGGGGGGGGGAGCCACGGGGGCCGTAGGACGCGGTCCGAGAGAGGTGGGAGGAGAAGTCCCTGGTTATCTCAAGGTGGTAACCACGCAAATGCGTTCAGGGTATCTGCGTAAGAACGGCGTTCCTTACGGTGCCAACGCGACGATGGAAGAATATTTTGATCGCTTTACGGACCCCTACAGTAGTGATAGTGAGACTTGGCTTGTGGTAACGACGGTGGTAACGGATCCCCAATATCTCATGGAGCCTTCCATCACACATGCGCACTTCAAGAAGATTCCGGACGGTTCTGGATGGGATCCGACGCCCTGCCGGGGTGATGAAGCACGCTAATTCGATTTCTCCTCAAATCGCTTGGTAGGAGGACGAGCAGATGAGATTCAGAAAGAGCGACCTGAAGATGAAGGGCTTATATTTTCTTCTGCTCTTGTTTCTGGTGTTTCCCGCTAGATCGCTCTGGGCCCAGGTGGACCTTACGGGCGAGTGGTCGCCCAGGATTTACAATGACGGGAGAGACGTTGGCGACTATACGGGGATTCCACTCAATGAAGCAGGCCGATTAAGAGCAGAGAGTTTCCACCCGGAGCAGTTTGATCTGCCGGAAAATATATGCAGACCTCATTCCTTTGACATTGGATTACGTGTTGCCCCAGCGCAGCTCTACATTTCTACAGAACTGGATAGCGCCACACAGCAGATCGTTGATTATCACTTCCATGCCTACTGGTCGGATTTTAGGGTTTGGTTGGATGGCCGGCCGCACCCTCCCGATTACGCAGCTCACAAATTTTCAGGCTTTTCGACCGGGAAATGGGAAGGCAGCACCCTGGTATTCACAACCGACCACCTCAAAGAAGGTTTCATTACCCGCGTTGGGGCGCCCCTCAGCCCGAAAGCGACAGTGACCACGCGAGTCACGCGCTTCGGCAATTATCTGNNGGCTTATTTGACCGAGCCTTACATTCGGGAGTCTAGTTGGGTCTATGATCCCCAGCAGGTCATCCCGGCGTTCCCCTGCGAGCCTTCTCCAGAGGGGACAATTATTCCGGCGGGGTCCGTGCCAAGTTTTCTACCCGGAAAGAACGACATTCTCAGCGACTTTGCGAAGGAGTACGGCATACCTCCCGAGGCGGCGCTGGGCGGTGCGGAAACGACGCATCCGGATTATCTCAAAAAGATGAAAACCATGAAGACCCTGCCCCGCACCACGACGAAGCATTTCGAGCGGCAGGGCTAGCTAGCTCTGCCTATTTCCCTCCGCGACTCTTGATTCCTTGAGCCGTCATCTGTACCTTGAAAACGGCGCCGCCACCCACCACATAGAGCGTCTTCATGTCAGGACCGGCGAAAGCGAGATTCTGCGGCCTTCGAGACGTCGGAATTTTGCCCAAGAGCTTCCCCTGCGGGCTGAAGACTTGGACTGACCCGCCGGCTGCGGTGTAAACGCGGCCCTGCGTGTCGATGGTGAAGCCGTCTCCTCCTCCGTTGATTTTGCCTCCGGTGGTAGTTAAATCTTCATACTTGCCGAAGTTACGGCGATTGCGCAACGTTCCGCCCTGCTGGACATCATAGGCGAGCACGTATTCCCCTTGCGTATTATTGATGTAGAGGACCTTCTCGTCGAGGCTCAGCGAGACGCCATTCGGAAATTCAATTCCGTCTGCAACTTTGATTGCTTTGCCGCCAGCCGGCGGAACGTAGTACACCGCGGGCGGTGAGGGCGGGTTAGGTACGTTGGCCGGATCAGTGAAGTAGACGCCGCCTTTTCGGTCGACGATCAGGTCGTTGGGTCGAACAAAGGGCTTGCCCTCGAAGTTATCGGCGAGCACGGCTTCACTGCCCTGGGGATAGATCACTTGGACCCCCATATGCCCCGCTGCAGTGGTGGCCCCAATCAAACGGCCTTTGGAATCCCAAGAAAGGCCATTCGGACCATTCGCGTGCGCTGCATCGACGAAGACCGACTCGTTCCCAACCTCGTCGACCCTGGCCACTCGGCCTAAGACAGTTTCGCAGAAGACCATGCTGCCATCAGGCAAAGCTATCGGCCCTTCTGTACCCTGCACGGCCACGCCGGGAGTCCCGTGTCCGGGAACGGAGGCGATGACGACATGTATTCTCGTGCCGCCTTTGATGACGCCGGGGATATCCTTAGCAATGGTTTCGGTGGCCGGCGCTTCGGCAGGTCTAGTCTGGCTTTGTTCCTGGCTCACCCCCGTCACAGAAATTAGAAGAGACACCACAGCAAGAATCGTCGCTCTCAATCTCATGCGGATTTCCCTTCAGAGTGCCGCTCGTGTTGGTCTAGCTCCTCATCGAATGGCGATTTTATACTCTTGATTTGGAAATTTCCGATTGCAGTCGATTACCATGCAAGGCTATACGCCAGCCGCCTCTTGAGTGTCAAGGTCAGATCGTTCCACAACCAGGTCCGTATGGCGCACAGTCACCTGGGCCCCCAAGTTGCGGGTGCACGGTCAAGTTCCCTTACGGACGGAAAAGTGTGGCAGCGCTGAGTTCGTCTGGTGTATAAGCGCTGCCAAGAGCTGACAGTCAAATACCGGCTTATCGGCAGGAGCAAACCGTGAAGTACACCAGGAAGGTTTTTTCAGCGATTTTTGTGGCGGCGCTTGTGTTTGGGAACTGGGTCAGCGCGCGTGCCCAGGGCGAGATCACGCTGCTGGCGCCCACGATCGCCCGGAAGCCGATCGATACGATCGTCGCGAATTTCCAGGCCAAAACAAGCAATAAAGTAAAAGTGACTTACGTCAATGGCACGGCCACCAGGCAAGCGGTGGCGAAAGGCCAGCCTCTCGACGTGTCGCTCATCATTGCGCCTTTCCCTGGAGCGGTCGCCTCGGGGACTATCATCCCCAGCAGCGCGACACCGATTGCGAACTTTGTCATAGCCGTCGCCGTGCCGAAAGGCGCGGCCAAACCCGACGTCTCCACGCCCTCCGCAGTCAAAAAGGCCCTTCTCGCGGCGAAGTCCATCGGATATGAGGACCCCGACTTCACGGTCGCCGGGCAGGGCCCTTGGGAGGCGATTAACAAGCTCGGCATCGCCGACCAAATCGCTACGAAGAGCAAGGTTATGCTCGGCCCTGGGGGCCAAGGCATCTCCCCGAGTGCAACGGCTGGAGCGGTCACTACGTACCAGAGGCTCGAAAGCGGAGACATTGAGATTGGCATGCTTCTTCTTAGCGACGAGCTTCCCTACAAGGACAAATTCGATATCGTCGGAGTCCTGACGCGGAAGATTTGTACGCCCACCCCGATGGTAGGGTTCATTTCCACCCATGCCAGCGACCCCACAGGCGCAAAGGCGTTGCTGCAGTTCCTGGCGTTCCAGGGCTTCGTCGTCGCTCTGGCGGGAGTACTGCTTTTCTCCCCGCAGGCAAGCGCCCAAACTCCCGAGCCGCACCGTCCTCGCCGCTATGGTCCCGGGGACTTGTACGAAAAATTAGGGGACACTGGGCTGGGGAGCCCCGCTCCACGTGATCTGACCGGATTTTGGGCAACGGCGGCCGCTGAGAAACTCAACGAGATACCCCCAATGACGCCCTGGGGCCAGGAACAATTCCGCGCTCACAAGAATCAGAGCGAATACCCCGTGGCGGAGTCAAATGACCCTCTCAAGACTTGCGATCCGCTAGGTTTCCCGCGCGCCACGCTTTATCAAGTGAGAGGAGTTGGATTCGCGCAGATGCCAGGCAAGACGCTCGAACTCTTTCAATTCAACCGAGTATGGCGCGAAATCTGGACCGACGGACGAGAGCTTCCCAAAAACGTAGGCCGGACTGCCGCCGACGCGCCGGACCCGCGGTGGTACGGATACTCGGTCGGACGTTGGGAGGACGATTACACCTTCGTCGTCGATACGGTCGGGAGCGACGAGAGAAGCTGGCTCGATATCGCCGGTCATCCACACAGCATTGACACTTACGTGTGCAGGAACGCTACAGGCGCGTGGAGCATAACAACTTGGAACTGGCCATCACCATCGACGATCCCAAGACCTACACCAAACCGTTCGTCATCAGCAATGCGAAATTCAGGTGGATCCCGCAACAGGATTTCGAGGAGCAGATCTGCGTGCCGTCGGAGATGTTGCAGTATTTGAATGTGATCGCGAATCCCGCCGGTGAAGTCAAAGGCAAATAGGGCCGAAGATTTCAATGTCGATTCCACATTCGGAGAGCTAAAAAAAGGAGAAGCCACTCATGCGCAAAGTAGTTATCGGAATGTTCCTATTGCTCGTCGCGTCCCCAGCAAGGGCACAGGCGTCGATGGCCGCCACGGACATCACCGCCGCTCAGGTCCAGGCGTTTATCAAGGATGCGCCTCACGATCGCAATAGCGATCGGCCCATGCGCGTTGTCGATGCCGGAGGCTACCGCGTTGGCATATTTGGCGTTTTTCGGCCGAAAGGCACTTCACCCAACGCGACTGTGCACCAAACCAATGTCGCCGAGGTGTATTACATCCTGGAAGGCGTCGGAACGCTGGTGACCGGTGGTACCTTAAAAAAGCCCGCGACTCCGAGGCAGTCAAATCTTGGAAATTGGACCGACGTGGGGAGTGATGGCATCGATGGCGGCGTATCGCGCCGAGTCGCCAAGGGAGATGTGGTCATCATCCCCGGTGGCGTGCCACACGGCTGGGCGAGCACCGAGGGTGACGTTACCTATCTGATTGTTCGACCTGATCCCGACAAGAAGCTTTCGTTGAAGTAGGTCGGACACAAGTTGACCGAGCTGTAAGAAAGGTGCAAGCACGCGCCGGCTCGAGATCTTTCATGGTGTCGTCTGGTTGCGCTGCGCTGACAGGAGTCGGTCCCTCCGCTCACTCAGTTGTTCGGGCTTGATCGAGGCGAAAGAAATACAATCTTGGACGGCGAGATTCCGGCAACGCTTGCTGCTTTCTGACGTCGGCATACTTGCTCAAGAACGCTTGGCGAGCCACCGCCATTCCGCTCGGATCGGTCAGCGGATATGCCCGCATCTCGAACAATCGATTCCCGATCTTCACACGGATCCGAGGGTCCCGAACCACCATGCGGTTCCAGAACCTGGCCTCCGGAAAACGGTCTCGAAGGTCCGGCTGCCCTGGCTCTGGCGCGAAATACTCAGAGAACAAATACAGCTGTGCGTCATTCCTGGCAATGTATGTGCGGACAAAGTGGGGGATGAGATACCACGTCCGAGTCTCAATCTGAACAGTCGGAACCGCATCCGTAAACGACCAGTCGGTGACAGGTGTGGTGACAAGGTCCCCGGTCAGCCATAAGCCAAAGTCGCCGCGGTTCAGGCCCACGAAATTTCTACGAAGGGTACTGTAATTCAAAGCGAGTGCAACGACCACGACCATCAGAATTACCAAGCTGACGATTCCTGATCTCTTCATTGCAGTTTTCGAATCGTGGCGGAACAACTTCCAAAGTTCATAACTGCCGAAATATGGCGACAATGATATACATGGATATACATGTTCCCGCAGAGGATTATACTCGGTGCTCGCATGAGTACACTCAGATTACACCCCTTCCGCTCTAGACGGTTCGTGGCCGGGCATTTTTAAATATCCGCTGCGCGTGGACCGAATGACGAAGTTTGATTTGTGCACCACCGTCTATCACGAGACCGTGCCTAGCCATCATTTCCAAACTTGAATTGGAGGACGGCGCTCTCGCGGACTTCCGGCGAGTATACGCATTGGGATTCACTTCCGCGTTCGTTGAGGGCTGGGGCCTTTATGCGGAGCGGCTGGCGGCAGAATCGGGGTGGTGTGGAGACGACTTGGAAGGACTTCTTGGCGAACTGGACTCCGAACTTTTCCGGGCGCGGCGTCTCGTAGTAGATACCCACACTCACACCACGCACTGGAGAATAGTAGGCCCGTGCGGGCTCGAACCGCAGCACGCTACTTGGCAGTGCCTCTGCCAGCAGCGGGGTTGGCAAATTCCTGGTTATATTCCTCCGTCTCCAACGGCACGCATTCCTCTTCCGGAATATCCAAACTGGGTGCTTGTAGCCTCAATCGTAGTTTGTCCAGGGCCACCCATGGTTTCGTGTACATCTTCGGGTCGTCGATAGTAATCGTGATTTCCAGGTGAACGCCATCCTCACGGTGATAACGTTCTTCCACATGCAGAGCGTCACTGTGTGGAAGACCAGCATTGTCGAGCCAAGTCCTGTCGTCGAATCCACTCGACTGGCCGACGAAGGTATAGTCATCCACCCACTTTCCGACCGAGTATCCCCACCATTTTGATTCTGGGGGATCGGGATTACCCCACGTCGGCTCTTCGGGGTTCTTAGGCAATTCTCGCCCGTCCAGATGACGCGCCATTTCTTGTTGAATTCGTAGAGGATCACCACATTCCCTGGAGTCTGGATGATCCGGCTGGTCCTGAAATTATGCAGAACGATGCGCGGGAAGCCCTGCGGATTACAGGCGGGGACAGGATCATTGGTTAGGGCCGAAGGAACCATTCTGTATCCCTCAGTTGGGATATGAGACAGAAGCGTTTTCCGGCCCAAAGCGGTGTACGGGGGCTCTTGTGCCGGTTTCAGGCAATCAGGTACTGGCGCCTTTGGGTCATATGTGTATCCCGTATAAGGAACTCCAGGTGTCTTATATTCACACGAGCCCATCGAGAGCGCACCTTTCCCCTGGATGGCAGCTCCAGGCCCTTTGGCCGGCTCCCAAACCCCAGAGATGTCGTGTTTTGGAGCTGGGGTCCGCGCCAAACAGGGCCGTCTTGCAGATCGTCCGGAGCCCTATAAAATTGCAGCTTCCACGCCTTTTGACTTCGGTGCGAAAAAAACCTTACCCCCTAGGGCGGCTTGTTTCCCGTGGCGACCATGTTGGAGAAGTTGGGCTTCCGGAAGCTGGTGGAAGAAATCCTGACCATCCATCGCTCCGCGCGTGATGACGATCTATCAATTCCTGCTCGGGATGGTGCTGGCCATCTACGTGGGTTTCTCCCGGCCGCATCATCTTCGTTATCTAGCGCAAGATCCAGTGCTGACCGGAGTCTTGCAGGTGGGGGCAACGAAATGCTGGTGACCGCATCGTCCGCGACGGCCGCATTCCCCCGCCACGTGAAGACGATTCTTCTGAAGGGTCTCGATCTCCGTGACCGTTATGCGGAGGGTGAGATCTCCAGCCATGGGCTGGCCTCTGCGGCGGGC
Source organism: Acidobacteriota bacterium (assembly GCA_003223325.1). Classification (GTDB taxonomy): domain Bacteria; phylum Acidobacteriota; class Terriglobia; order Acidiferrales; family UBA7541; genus Palsa-189. Next base: position 3,017 of record QHYS01000121.1, on the reverse strand, counting down.
AGGCTGGCAGCGGATATGGAGCGGCTACTGGCTCCCCACTATCGATCGCCGGAGAATCAGAGATTCGCCAAGCATCTCCTCCATGAGTACGATCGTCTCTTTGTGTATCTGAACTGCCCGGGGCTGGAAGCTACGAACTGGCGCGGCGAACAGGCCATACGCCCAGCCGTCGTAGCGCGTAAGGTCTGGGGAGGAAACAGAACCGAAAACGGAGCGCACGCCCAAGAAGTCTTGACCAGCGTTCTACGCACGAGTCGTCAACGAGCCGCCGACCCTTTGCCTAGCCTTGCTGCGTTGCTCAGATCTCCAAAATCTTACGTTCTTGACTTTGGCTCGCATTACCCTGCACGTTGCTGAGCGCTTCTTCACCCGCTAAATAATTACGGCGGCTAACTGCGTGAATTTCCAGTTGGCGCTGCTGGCCTACAACCTGAACTGTCATTTAGGGCCTGCGGCCCGCGAAACCTCATGAAAATGGTTTCGAGCTAAGATAGAAGCAGTCGGAGCGGCGAGATCGAGAAAGCAGTGGAGCCGTCGAGGCCGAGACCCTGTCTGATCCGGAGCGTGCGTGTTGAGCGAAGAATTGAGCGTCGTCTCTCCAATCAGCGCGACGATAGCTCGTGAGCCTGGATAAGGCAACCTAAGGTACGCTCTCCGTTCCGTCAAGAACACCTCGAACGCGTCATGGTAGACGCAGGCGCGGAATTGTGTGCGCTCGGAAGAGCGCCGGTCCACAAGGCTTTTATTTGCGACCACCTCATTTTCGAGCCTGGCTGATGCTGTTTCAACGAGAGGAGAAGACCAAGGTGGATTGCAGCACACCACCTTGGCGTGGCACGTTTGCGCTTCCTGTTCCTCGCCGCCAAGATCTGGCGACATGCCGGGCGAGTGGGCATCAGCTATAGCGATCAATATCCGGAGCGCGGATTGTTCCAGCGGCTGATGGATCGATTGCGCCACATCGCTCCGCGTCAGGGGAAATTTCAGCCGGTACTGGCCAGTGCCTTACGATTCTGAGTTATGCATAATTTTCTATGCATAGGCGAGCGAGAGGAATCAACGAGATAGAAGCAGCACGGAGCGAATGATCCGGCACCGCCCTATCAGAAATGATTCGTGTGGCTAAACCGGGAGCGCAAATCGTCGTGCTCGATGCGGATCGGGAGACACTGATCGTCGATTCAAAAGATAGAACAGTCTATCGAAAACTCCTCCACTTTTTCTGCGACACCGGAAAGAGTCGCTGGATCGGAAAGCAACTGCCGGGGCTCTTTCTTGGTGCGGGGTTGAAGCACATCAGCGTATCCGCGGACGCCTTGACCATAACCGATCTGACGCTTGCGGATGGGGTTTTTAAGTTACGCGAAATGGCTGAACAGGCCCAGAACGCCGGAGCAGTTACCACTAGTGAAGCGGAGACGTGGCTTCAGGCACTCAAACATGCAGACGAATCAGGAGAGTTCTTTGCAGCCCTGACCATGTTTTGCCTTAGCGGTGCCAAGTAAGCACCTGCAACGAATACCGCTAATTGGGTCTGTCAAAACTGCCCCGAATAATGGGCGGCTCTCCTGGTGTTGGCTTACATCAGGCGTACTCGTAGAGTTGCTCTGAGATCTTCATGATGGGCGCTTGCCCCGCGTCGACCGCATAGGTCGGCCCGCGCTCTGCTGTCAACTTCAGATCGGCTTAAGGAGCCCGGTTGGGCTTATAATCCCGCTGTCCCGGCGGTCAAACGAGCTCCTTTGCGCACTATGTGCGCGACCGGAACGTGTGAGGGTTCGCTCGCACGCGCAATCCAGCTTGAGGGAGGAAAGTTCCTATGCGTATCGCAAATTCCCCATCGCGCCAGAAGTTTTTTGCAGGTCTACTTTTTTCAATCGGGATCTTTTTGGCTGGGTGTTGGTCGGTATCGGGGACGGCCGAGGCGCAGCAGGCGCCCGCAGTCAGAGTATTCGAGGGAGCCCGGCTGATTACCGGAAATGGAGACGCGCCCATCGCGGATGCCGTCTTCGTCGTTGCAAATGGTCGGTTTACCGCGGTTGGTCGACGGGGTCAGGTCAACGTTCCGGCGGGCGCGGCGCGCGTGGATCTGACCGGCAAAACCGTCATGCCGGCGATCATTGACGCCCATAAGCATTTGGCAGCGAACCGAGACGAGCTCATCGATCAGCTGCAGCATCTAGCCTACTACGGCATCGGCGTGGCCATGAGCCTCGGGCAGGATCCTGGCGACTTGGCCTTCCAGGTGCGCGCCGAAACCATTCCCGACGCCGCGCGCTTGCGCACAGCAGGACGTGGAATCACAGGGCCGGAGCCAGGCCGCACGGATATTCCGTACTGGATTACAAGTGAGGAGCAGGGCCGCATGGCCGTCCGCGAGTTGGCCGATAAGAAGGTGGATATCGTCAAGATTTGGGTTGACGATCGGGATCATACGGTCACGAAGTTGAGTCCCGCCCTGTATACGGCGGTGATTGATGAGGCCCACAAGCACAACCTCCGCACCATCGCCCATATCTTCACCCTCGAAGACGCCAAGGGGGTCCTGCGCGCGGGCATCGATTATTTCGCGCATAGCGTCCGCGACAAGGATATTGACGATGAGTTCCTGAACATGATGAAGGCTCGCCCCAACATGATCGTGGACCCGAATCTTCCCGATCGGGGAGTAAAGGTGGACCGGAACTGGCTGCGCGATAGCGTCACCCCCGAAGAGTTTCAGAAACTTCAGGCACAGAGCAAGGACGATCCCAAGGCCCAGGAATTCTTCGGAATCCAGTCCCGCAATCTGGCAAGGCTCAATGCGTCTAGCATTCGGATCGCCTTGGGCACGGACGGCAACATCCCCTGGGCCGCGCACGAGGAGATGGCCGACATGGTCGCATCAAAGATGACGCCGGCTCAGGTCATTGTCGCCGCGACTCGCAATTCCGCCATGCTGGTGGGACTCAAGGACGTCGGCACGGTGGAGAAGGGCAAGAGCGCAGACTTCCTGGTGTTGGACGCAAATCCGCTCG
>QHYS01000120.1:11318-13673 GCA_003223325.1 Acidobacteriota bacterium | reverse complement strand
CTTCGTTGAACTGCTCAAACAGAAACAGGAGAAGGAGTAACCGTCATGGTGGAAACTTTTTTCGGCTTTAAGAAAACGCCTTTCGGCGACAGCCCCGATCCCAAACAGTTGTTCTCTTCACAGTCTTGGAATCAGGCCAAGGCGCGGCTCCAGTTTCTGGCCGATCATCACGGCACCGGCCTGCTCACCGGGGAAGTTGGCTCCGGTAAATCGACCGCCGCCCGCAGCTTCACCGCCGCGCTCCATCCCAACCTATATAAGGTCTTGTATCTGCACTGGACTCCCGGATCGCCGCTCGATCTGCTCCGCCAACTGGCCCTGGAACTCGATCTGGAACCGGCGCACTACCGCGGCGATCTGGTGCGTCAGATCTCCCAGGCCATCGTGCGCCTCAATCAGAGTAAAAAGCAGCATCCCATTCTCATCTGCGACGAAGCCCAGTTGCTGTGCCATCCCGCGCTTGAACAACTTCCCCTGCTGTTGAACTTCGATATGGATTCGAGCCGCTATCTGACCTTGCTGCTGGTGGGCCAGCCGCTGCTGCGCCGCACCCTTTCGCTGCAGCTGCACGAACCGCTGCGTCAGCGTATCGCCGTGCAGTATCACCTCGAAGGCCTCGCGCGCGAAGAACTCGATGCCTATCTGGCGCAGCAACTCAAGGCCGCCGGCGTGACCCAGCCGTTGTTTGACGATACTGCCCGGCAAGCCCTCTATCAGGCCACTAAAGGCATTCTCCGCAAGGTCAACAAACTAGCCCTGACGGCGCTGCGTCTGGCGGCTTCTCGGAAAGAGTCTACCGTCGGGGAATCGATCCTGCTGGATGCCACCGCGGAGGCACTGCTGTGAGCAATCCTGCATCGACAAAGTCTGCTTCACCGACGGTGCTGTCTCTGGCGCAGTTGCTCGAGCAGCAGCCATCGACTGCGCCGCCCGGCCTGGTGGAACCAGGACTGCTGCCACCGCAGGGCATCCTGTTCGTTGGCGGAGAGCCCAAGGTAGGGAAGTCTCTGCTGGTTGCCAACCTCGCCTTGTCACTGGCGGCCGGTGTGGATCGCCTTGGTTTTTCCATCCCGGCGCGGCGCCGTGTGCTCATCTGCCAGTTCGAACTTCCGGTCCCGCAGTTCGTCAGCCGCCTCTCGCTCATGCGCCGTGCCTTGGGAGCGGCCGCCGATCAGCATCTCCTCGTGGATACGCGCGCCTCGGGCCATCTGCTCAGCGCCGCGCAGGGTCTGAATCACTTTGTGTCCGCCGCGCGGGCCGCTGCCGCCGAGATCCTGGTTCTCGACCCGCTCTACTCCACGCACGATCAGGATGAAAACGATACCCGCGCCATGGCCGCCTTGTGCCAGGCGCTGTTGCGCCTGCGCGATGCCTCCCGCGCTGCTCTCGTCGTCGTACACCATGTCCGCAAATCGATCGGCCGTCACGAGATCGGCAGCGCCTTTCGTGGCTCCAGCGCTCTGCATGCGGTGGGCGACAGTTATTTGCTGCTCACGCGGCCTGCTCCGCAACTCGCCACCATCGAGCTGCGTTTCCAGTTCCGCTATGCGGCTTCGCAACCTCCGCGACTGCTCCAACTCGATCCCCGTACTCTGTGGTTCTCCTCGACCGAGAAGCCGCCCGCCGCTGCAGCAACGCGACGCAAGGTAGAAAAGACAGACATCACACAAGCTCTGGCAGATGTGGGCGACAAAGTTCGCTACAACCAACTGCGCGACCAGATTATGATTGCCACCGAGTGTTCCAAACGGACGGCTCAACTGGCTATCGCCGAAGCCTGCCAGCAAGGCTGGATCGCGTCGGCCAACGGCCAATACCATCTGCCGCTGTAGCTATCGATTGTCCGCGCGGGGTCGCGCCCAAGCGCGCGACCACAAAGGCAGCGGCGGATTCATGGCCGTACTCTTCATCGAAGGTGTTCACGCCATACATTATTGTTTCGATTGAGCAGCTATGGAGTTCGTCTTGCAATTCGTCGTGGGTGATGAGGGCATTGCCGTAAGCTTTTGCAAGTTCGACAACGTAGTCGAGGTCATGCATGGCAGCACCCCAGCCGTAGGAAGGGACCTCCATTGGCGCGTCTACTATCCTTGAACAGCCCCCAGCCAACAATCCAACTAACAATTAGCCGCAGCCTGAGCGACCGCCCTAGTTTCTGTTAACGAATACGGTATATACCTTGCGAGTGACACTGGTCGGCTGCCGTCATCGTGCCGGAGAATCAACGCGAGGGCGAAAACTGTGAAGAAGGAATCGTCCAGAGGTCTCCTTGTGCGAGCCTATGCTGAGAACATCAGCGCAAGCCTATTGTCGTAGAGATATTTTCCGCCCGCGCTTGAAGCGGAACTCCTGCCT
>QHYS01000120.1:0-11311 GCA_003223325.1 Acidobacteriota bacterium | reverse complement strand
CGCGGGGTGGAGCAGTCTGGTAGCTCGTCGGGCTCATAACCCGAAGGTCGCACGTTCAAATCGTGCCCCCGCAACCAGCCATCATGCTTAAATCGCAAGGGCTTGCTCGACGTGAGCGAGCCCTTCGCTTTTGGGTACAATGGGTACAACTTTGACGCGAACGAAGTGATTTATCATCGCAAGAAGATTACAGCCAAAGAAATCGTGCTGGGAAACAAGGTTGCCGTTCCGGCATCGGGACGCCACCTCGTTACCGTTTTGCAGAAGAACGCGCCACACAATGAATCAGAAAAAGCTTCAAACTAACAGTCACAGCGCCTGCGCCGCGTTTTCCCCTTTTCCTGCCGAACGTGGATCTGGAAAAACGCGGCTCAGCAAGTTCTTGCGCCACCACACCTCTGGGGACATCTGCTAGGCTCGTTGAGAGCTATTCCGAAGCTAGCTGGGGCCCTCTATCTTCTTTGGAGAAAGGTAATGGGGCAGGCAGACATCTTCCGCATCACAATCCCTGGTTTCCATAATGAGTACGAATCAACCTTCGACCATTCTTCTTCCTAATCTAGAAGAGCCGATACGCGCTGAACTCTTCAGCCTGGAACGGCTCGAACAACACGCCGAGAGCCTTGCGGCGGCACAGGCGATCACGAACGAAGCGAGCCAGGGCCGTCCGCTTATCCCGCGGGTCGTGGACAACGGCCGAGTGCTGCTGGATTCCTATCGGGCGATCGCCCGGGCGATTCAGGAAGAACATGAGATTACGCCCGCGGCTGAGTGGTTGGTCGACAACTTCCATATCGTCGATGAGCAACTCCGCGAAATCCAGGACGATTTGCCGGTAGGCTACTACCGCAGGCTACCCAAGCTTGCCTCGGGTCACTTGCAAGGCTATCCGCGCGTGTTCGGAGTAGCGTGGGCATTTGTGGCGCACACGGATAGCCGATTCGACCCAGAAGGGCTGCGTCGCTTCGTGGCGGCATATCAGCGGGTGCAACCGCTTACGATTGGTGAGCTCTGGGCAGTGGCGATCACGCTGCGCGTGGTGCTAGTGGAAAATCTGCGAAGGATAGCGGAGCGGATTGTTCGCAGCAGGGTGGCCCGCCACGAAGCCGACACGTTGGCCGATAGCTTGCTCGGTCCGGGGGGCCAATCTGCGATCTTTCCGGCCCTTCAACAGCTTGAGAAAGCCCCTTTGGAGACGGCATTCGCTGTGCAGCTAGTCCAGCGTTTGCGGGATCTGGACCCAAAGGTCGGCCCCGTTCTGCTTTGGCTTGATCAGCGCTTGGCAGTTGCAGGAACGAGCGCCGATGAAATTGTCCGCGCCGAACACCAGCAACAAGGGGCCATGAGCGTGTCCGTGCGCAACATCATTACCAGCATGCGCTTGGTTTCTGCATTTGACTGGCAGGAATTTTTTGAGAGCGTCAGCCTTGTAGATGAAATTCTACGCAACGATACCCCCTTTGCCGACATGGATTTTTCCACGCGAGATGACTACCGTCACGCCATCGAAAATCTTTCGCGCGGATCAAGTCACTCGGAAATCGAAGTTGCAAGACGTGTCGTGCGGCGTGTCAAGCAGGGGATCATCGATTCGAGCGAGGGGCCGCGCAATGCCGGCAAGCTTAGCGCGGAGCGTCAAGCGGAGACCGGCTATCATCTCATCTCGCGAGGGCGCCCGGCCTTTGAGCACGAGCTCGGTTTTCACGTCTCCTGGAAGCGCTGGCTGCGCCGCTTATATGTTCGGACCGCGGTACCGGGCTATCTGGCCACCATTGCTGTTGTGACCGCATTGATCCTGGCGCTGCCCCTGTTGCGCGTTCGCGAAGGGGGCATGACCGTAAGGGGTCTTTTCCTCCTCGGTTTTCTAGCCGCAGTGCCTGCCTCGGACCTAGCGATCGCACTGATTAACCGCGCGGTCATGGGTTTGCTCGGACCGCGAAGGCTGCCGCGAATGGAGCTGCGTCACGGCATCCCCGAGGACTTGCGAACGATTGTCGTCATGCCCACGCTGCTTACCACCCCGGAGGAAGTTGCAGAGCATGTCGAGCGGCTGGAAGTGCACTACCTGGCAAATCCAGATGGGGACCTGCGCTTCGCGCTGCTTTCGGATTGGTTGGACGCGCCGCGCGAAAGCATGCCGGGTGACGACGACTTGCTGGCCGTTGCAATTGACGGGATCGCTCGGCTGAACAAACAATATGGTCCGGCCCCCGGAGGCGGCGAACGCTTTTTTCTCTTCCATCGTAAGCGTGTATGGAACGATTGCGATAACAAATGGATGGGCTGGGAGCGCAAGCGAGGAAAGCTGCACGAACTGAACCAGCTTTTGCGCGGTTCGACGAGCACCACTTTTGTGCCAATCGGTGGGAGCCCCCCCGTAAACATTGCGGGTGTTCATTACGTGATCACGCTCGATGCAGACACACGCCTGCCGCGAGGTGCTGCCGCTCGTTTGGTCGGAACGATGGCGCATCCTCTCAATCGGCCAAGGTTCAGCGATCGCGAAGGGCGCGTTGTAGAGGGCTATGCAATCGTGCAACCGCGCATTACCCCTTTACTGCCTATGGACCATCCGAGTTCGCTTTCGCAAAGGGTTTTTTCTGGCCCAGGCGGCATCGATCCATATTCATCGGCCGTTTCTGATGTTTACCAGGACTTATTCCAAGAAGGCTCCTACACGGGCAAAGGTATTTACGACATTGATGCCTTTGAAGCAGCACTAGCGGAAAAGGTTCCGGCGAATGCACTTTTGAGCCATGACCTCTTTGAAGGCATTTTCGCACGGGTAGCCCTGGCCACAGACATTGGGCTATTTGAAGAATTTCCCTCGCGTTACGAGGCCGTTGCGGCACGCCAACATCGTTGGGCCCGCGGAGACTGGCAACTCTTGCCCTGGCTTTTCGGACGCGGCCACTCTGGACCAGGGAAAAGAAATCCCGTCAGGATTCCAATAATCGGCCGGTGGAAGATTCTCGACAACCTGCGTCGCACTCTGTTGGCACCCGCCGCATTCCTTACATTAGTTGTGGGGTGGCTTCTGCCCACTGCCTCTCCCTGGGTATGGACGCTATTTATTCTCGCGACTGCTGCGATTCCTGCATTACTGCCATTCTTTATCGGGCTCAGCCCACGTCGAAGAGGTATTTCCAAGCGAAGCCATATTCGCGGCGTGCTCAACGACCTAGCGCTCGGCACATGTCAGATTGGCGTGGTGTTTACATTTTTGACATACCAGACGTGGCTGATGACTGACGCGATTCTGCGAACCCTCGGCCGCCTGTTTATCACTCACAGGAATTTGCTTGAATGGGTGACGGCAGCACAATCCAAGTTTTGGTCGGAATCCAGGTTGCCCGGGACATATAAGCGCATGGCCGGTGGTTTGGCCTTGGTCGCTATATCGATCGTTGCTCTGGTCTATGGACACCCCCAAGCTTGGGCTGCGGCGACTCCGTTTCTCGTTCTCTGGGTTGCGGCTCCTGCCGTAGCGCTCTGGATTAGCCGTCTGCCAAAGTCTCCCCGGGCAAGTCCATTGCCCTTAGCCGACGCCCGGGCTCTCCGCCTAATTTCTCGCCGGACTTGGCACTTCTTCGAGGTTTTTGTTTCACAGGAGGACCACGCGCTCCCTCCCGACAATTTTCAGGAAACGCCCAAACCCGTTGTCGCGCACAGAACCTCGCCTACAAATATTGGGCTCTATCTTCTTTCCACGGTTTGCGCACGGGACTTCGGCTGGCTAGGCACATTGGAAACTGTCGAGCGCCTCGAAGCTACGTTGGCGACGTTGAGTCAGATGGAATTGTTCCGTGGGCACTTCTACAACTGGTACGACACCAGTGATCTTCACCCGCTCGAACCGAAATACGTTTCCTCTGTGGACAGCGGCAACCTCGCCGGGCATTTGCTAGCCCTCGGCAACGGTTGCCGGGAGCTGATGGAGAAATCATCCGTCGGACCGCACCTTCTCGCCGGATTGCAGGATACGGGCCAGCTACTGTGCGAGACGCTTGTCAAAATCGCTGACACGCAGCGCACACGTATCGTCACGCGGAAGCAACTTAGCAATGCTGTCGACGCGATGATGGCCTCGCTTGATTCGTTGCCTGTGGATTCCGTGGATTGTGCGATGCGTTTCGAGGAGTGGAAGGCTCACGCCCAGACCGTGGCTGATATTGCTCAAGCTTTGGAGCAGGAGCATGGAGGCAATCCCGAATCTGAATTGCGAACCTGGGCCGAGGCGTTCAAAGCTTGCGTCGAAAGCCACATTCGTGATGTGGAAATCTTGATTCCGTGGGCGCGCTTGGGCTCGAAAGGCATTCTAGGATTGGCCAAAGATCTTCGAGACCAAGCACCCGAGTGGATGGCAATCGAACAGTCCCTCCGTTTCATCCCCAAGCTAGCGGATGCCCCTGACAGATTCGACTCTGATCTCTATGAGCTTTCTGTGTTGCGCGCTCGCCTGGTGGACAGTCTTCCAGCAGAACGGGACACGATCCCACGAATCGATGCGTTGGCCGAGGCATTGAGGCGTTCCGCTGCGGAGGCTGCTGTACTCATTCGCCGTCTTTCAGTCATTGCTCAGACGGTAGAGCGAATGGTCCAGGGGATGGAGTTCGGGTTTCTCTTTGACGATACGCGCAAGCTCTTCTCGATCGGTTATCGAGTAGCCGACGGAAGGTTGGATTCTAACTGCTATGACTTACTTGCCTCAGAAGCGCGCCTGGCAAGTTTTATTGCCATTGCGAAAGGCGAAGCCCGGCCGTCCCACTGGTTTCACCTGGGCCGCGCGCTCACGCCCGTGGCTCGTGGATCTGCGCTTATCTCCTGGTCGGGTTCAATGTTTGAATACCTTATGCCCGCGCTTGTGATGCGTTCCCCGGAAGGAAGCCTGTTGAGTCAGACGTACGAATTGATTGTGCGGCGTCAAATCGAATATGGCGCAGAGCGAGGTATACCGTGGGGAGTGTCGGAGTCCGCGTACAATGCGCGCGACCTCAACCTCAACTATCAATACTCCAGCTTTGGCGTACCTGGACTAGGTCTCAAGCGGGGTCTCAGCGAGGATGTTGTCATTGCACCCTACGCCACCGCTCTCGCGGCCATGATTGATCCAGCATCCGCCTTGCAAAACTTTCGCCGACTTGAAGAAGTAGGAGGAAGCGGCGCATATGGATTTTATGAAGCGCTCGATTACACAAGCACGCGCCTGCCCGAAGGGGAAACAGTCGCCGTTGTACGTACGTTCTTGGCACATCATCAAGGAATGTCATTAATTGCCATCGCAAACCTGTTGAATGATGGCGCGATGCGCAGCCATTTTCATGCCGAGCCCATGGTGCAGGCCACCGAGCTACTCTTACAGGAGCGTACCCCGCGCGACGTGCTTGTTGCCCGGCCTCGCGCGGAAGAAGTATCTGTCACAGCCCAAGTTCGTGAATTGATCCCGCCGTCGATGCGGCGGTTTACCACTCCGCATGGTTCCATCCCGCGGACCCATCTACTCTCCAATGGGAGATACGCTGTGATGCTGACCACAGCGGGCTCGGGCTATAGCCGTTGGCGGGATATTGCCGTCACAAGATGGCGCGAGGATGCCACACGTGACTGCTGGGGCACCTATATCTTTCTACGCGACGCGCAGTCAGGCGAAGTCTGGTCTGCGGGCTATCAGCCGAGCGGAGTCGAACCCGACGCTTACGAGGTTTCGTTTCATGAAGACCGTGCTGAATTTGCCAGGCGCGATCGCTCACTGACCACAACGCTTGACGTCGTTGTATCTCCTGAGGACGACGCAGAAGTTCGGCGGGTCTCCATCACGAACTTGGGCGCACGTTCGCGCGAAATCCAGGTCACTTCATACGCCGAGCTTTGCCTGGCATCGCAGGCCGCCGATGTCGCCCATCCGGCATTTTCCAACTTATTCGTTCAGACCGATTTTGTCCCTGATGTCGGCGCGCTGCTTGCAACGCGCCGCATGCAATCCGACAAAGAAACTGCTGTTTGGGCCGCGCACGTGGTCGCGGTGGAGGGTGAAACTGTCGGTGACCTGCAATTCGAGACAGACCGCTCGCGGTTTATAGGGCGCGGGCAGAGTGTGCGCAAACCCGTATCAATCATCGATGGACGACCGCTTTCCAATACTGTCGGCTCCGTACTCGACCCGGTGATCAGCCTGAGGCGTACCGTCCGAATTCCGCCTGGGACCACTTCACGCGTTGTTTTTGCCACCATCGTCGCCCCGACTCGAGAGCAGGTGATTGAACTCGCAGATAAATATCGCGGACCCACAACCGTCGATCGCACACTAGCATTGGCTTGGACACAAGCACAGGCACAACTTCATCACATGGGTATCGACCTCAACGAGGCCCACTTATTCCAGAGATTCGCAAACTCTGTGCTTTACTCTGACGCTTCCTCACGGCCATCTTCCGATGTACTCAACCGCAACACACTGGAGCGTTCCGCGCTCTGGGCTCACGGAATCTCCGGCGATTTGCCCATTGTTGTAGTGCGCATTGATGAAGCGGAGGACGTCGAAATCGTCCGCCAATTGCTGCGTGCGCATGAATACTGGCGTATGAAGCAATTATCCGCCGACGTCGTCATCATTAACGAAAGGGCCCCCTCGTATGCCCGGGAGTTGCAGATCTCTCTGGATGGACTCGTGCGCGGCAGCCGGTTGCGGCTCTCTCCGGATACGAGCAACGTGCGTGGCAACATTTTCCTCCTACGGGCGGACCTCATCTCTCCGCAGGAGCGGGCGCTGCTTCAAACAATCGCGCGATCTGTATTGCTCAGTCGCCGAGGTACGTTGTCTGAGCAGATCACTCGATCTCAGCGTGCAGAAGCTGTGACGACTTTTATCCAACGAGCGGCGCGCGCGGCCAAACGCCTGGACGTGCCGCTTCCCGAGCGGGCCCTCGATTTTGTCAATGGTCTGGGTGGTTTTGCTGATAAGGGTCGTGAATATGTGACTGCCCTAGGGGAAGGTTTACGGACTCCCGCGCCATGGATCAACGTGGTTGCGAATCCTTCGTTTGGCTTCCTCGTTTCTGAATCCGGTTCGGGGCACACATGGTCGCTCAACAGTCGTGAAAATCAACTCACGCCGTGGTCCAACGATCCCGTCACTGATCCTCCTGGAGAAGCCATCTACATCCGAGACGAAAGCACCGGTGAGGTGTGGAGTCCCACGGCACTGCCCATCCGCGATGAAGCTGCTCAATACACTGCGTGCCACGGCCAAGGCTATAGTCGATTCCATCACGGCTCGCACGGAATCCTGGTTGAGCTACTGCAGTTCGTGCCATCCAAAGACCCTATCAAGATTTCCCGGCTCACTTTAAAAAATGATTCAGGCCGCAAGCGGCGCCTTTCTGTGACAGCCTATGCCGAATGGGTGTTGGGAAGTTCACGCAGTGCTTCGGCACCATATCTCAGCACGGAGGTCGATTCTAAAACAGGGGCGGTCTTCGTGAGGAACGTATTGGGGGGAGAATTTGGCGGGCGCGTCGCCTTTGCTGATCTCGACGGGACTCAGGTTTCTGTTACAGGCGACCGGACAGAATTTCTTGGCCGCAACGGGACGCTTGAGCATCCGGCCGCGTTGGAGCAAGGCAACTCGCTTTCTGGAAGGGTGGGAGCAGGTCTCGATCCGTGCGCGGCCCTGCAAACCTCTATTACATTGCGCCCCGGCGCAAGCGAGGAAATCGTGTTTTTCCTTGGCCAAGCAGAAAACAGGGAGCAGGCGCGCGAGTTGCTGAGTCGATATCGCACAGCGGACTTAGATGCGATCCTCTCCGAGGTGACGGGCCAATGGGACAACTTTCTCGACACCGTCCAGATCAGCACACCCGAGCCGGCCATGGACATTCTCATGAATCGTTGGCTGCTCTATCAGACGCTGGCGTCTCGTGTCTGGGCGCGTGCAGCCTTCTATCAATTGAGCGGGGCATACGGTTTCCGCGACCAACTCCAGGACGGAATGGCTTTGTGCGTCGCCAACTGCGGAGTCGCGCGCGAGCATCTGCTGCGCGCAGCCTCACGACAATTTCTCGAAGGTGACGTTCAACACTGGTGGCACCCGCCATCGGGGCGTGGTGTGAGAACGCGGATCTCCGACGACCTCCTCTGGCTGCCTTACGCCGTCGTCCACTTCATTGAAGCGACCGGCGAGATGGCCGTGTTGGACGAAGTCGTGCCCTTCCTGGAAGGAGATGTGCTGACCGAAGGACAGAGCGAGTCCTATTTCCAACCGCGTGTTTCGGAGACCCGCGCGACGCTGTTTGAGCATTGCGCGCGTACATTAGACCGAAGTCTCGCTGTTGGCAACCACGGCCTGCCATTGATGGGAACGGGCGATTGGAATGATGGCATGAATCGCGTTGGGGAGCATGGGAAGGGAGAAAGCGTTTGGCTCGGTTGGTTCCTGCACACGATTCTTTGGGAGTTTGCCAAAATTGCAGATCTGCGCGGTGAACATGAACGTGCCGAGTCCTGGCGTCTGCACGTGAGCGCTCTAAAGGCGGCGCTCGAACGCGATGGTTGGGATGGCGAATGGTATCGTCGCGCTTACTTTGATGATGGCACGCCGGTGGGCTCTGCTGGAAACGCGGAATGCAAGATCGACTCGATCGCGCAGTCCTGGGGAATCATGAGCGGCGCTGCCGAACCGGGTCGTGCGGCGCGCGCCATGGGCGCTGTGGATCAGCAGCTCGTGTGCCGTCCCGAGGGACTGATTCTTCTCTTCACACCGCCTTTTGAAAACACGCAGCACGACCCAGGCTACATTAAAGGTTACGTGCCTGGCGTCCGAGAAAACGGCGGCCAGTACACCCATTCTGCTGCCTGGACGGTGATCGCCTTTGCGGCGCTTGGCGAGGGAGATAAAGCAGCGGAGCTGTTCCGGATGCTGAATCCAATCAACCGCACCATCTCGCGGTCGAGCGTTCAGCGCTACAAAGCTGAACCATATGTGCTTGCCGGTGATGTGTATGCCGAACCTCCGCACGTTGGACGAGGCGGATGGACTTGGTACAGTGGTTCGGCGGGCTGGCTCTACCGCGCGGGTCTCGAATGGATCCTCGGCTTCCGCGTGCGTGGCCAGGCGCTTTGCGTTGATCCGTGTATTCCTCGAAACTGGCCCGGCTACTCCATCGATTTTCGATATCACTCAGCCACCTACAAGATCACAGTAAAAAATCCCCTCGGATTCAGCCGTGGCATCGCTTCAACGACCATAGACGGCAAGATACTCGTCGGTCGGGGAAATATTCCACTTGCTGACGACGGCGCCACGCATCAGGTTTTAATTGAGCTGGGCTAGCGGCTAGCTGGGATGTCGATTGGATTGCGCCGTTAATTGGGATGGGAGAACTCGGTTCGCACGATGCCATCTTTCGGAATGAGCGTCTAAGGAAGCTCAGGCCATGTCATCCCGACGTATTTGAGGTCAAATCCAACGCCCGCAACTATGGGCGCCGAGAGGAAAAACCTAAAAGCGCCGTTTTTGCTTTGGGTTGCGACTTGGGCCGGACTTCCTTCCAGATCTGGTTCACTGCTTCGTTCTTGTACCTGTTCCCTAAACTGGGAACAGCTCGCCATAGACTGGCTATTCTATGGCGAGCGCGATCCCCTCGTGCCAGAGGCAACTCCACCGCGCAAGTTGCTTCTTCGCGTGGGAAAGACTTGGGAAAGAACTCCGGTCTCCCAATTCCGCGTTAAGTCGCACAGAATCAACGGGCCGCCTATTTTAGTACGTTCTCATAACCCGAAGGTCGCACGTTCAAATCGTGCCCCCGCAACCATTTTCTAACTGATGTAACGGGAGTTAGTGACCAGGCTAACTCCCGATTTTTCTTTTGGCGTCCAATGGCGTCCAAAATTCCCCACACGGCCTTTCCAAGTTTCGCAGCGTAGTGCTTTCCATCCTCGCTGACCACGTGCGGATAGATCGTTTCTGTAACAGGCGATCCATCCACGTGGCCAAGCCTCTGCTGACGCAGTTTCAATGGGGCTCCGAAGCTGCTTATCATCGTAGCATTCGCGTGCCGACTATGTCAGCGCCGACATAGGCGGCACCGATGAACCCGTGCCGGCGACGGCGCCGACCAATACTGGAGCGGAAAGAACTCTGGCTACGGAAGAGATCGCCTAACGGCTCGCCACGAAGCCTTGACGGCGAAGTGCTAGCGGGGTTGGTCTGACGAAATGCTATTGGCAGGGGGCCAACAAAAGGAACGCGCCGCGCATCGAAATCTCGACCTCGGTCTTGACACGCCAGCGACCAAAAAGCTTCAATCTGTGCGAATAGGTACCTCAATGGAGGAGCAATTCTTGATCACCGCTAAGACCTGAAGATTTTTTGCACGCCTTCGCCGGCGCTATGCTCCTCCGGCGAGCCCACTCTTCGAGTTTGTAGCCGTCAATCAGTTGATGGGGTATAAGGGCGCAAGCCTCGCGCGCAGCACCCCACGTGAGTCTAGTCAGCGCTCTTTTATTATAGGGTATCGACGTACGAACAAAAACTGGAAGGGCCTATCGGTAGCGGATCGCCGATCACTCTTCTGAGCGAAACTCTAAGGGCGGCCAATGTTTCGGTCTGCCGTGCTCATCGACAACCAGTGATTCCGATCCCGACGGAAGAATCTGCAGCGACTTCAAGAATTCAATCACATCGTTTTTCTCGTCGGGTGTAAGATTGTCGAATTGCCGTGGTGCATGAATGCACCGCCCTGATTGTAGAAACCCCAGAGCTTCCGAGTGATGAACTTGCAGTTTCCGGCGAAGAATTTAGGATTCGGGGCGCCCCCATGCAATGTCGGCGGCTGGTTTTGATCGAGGGGCTCGCACTCGGGGTCGCCGGTTGCAGCATTGCCTGTGGCGCTGAGGTCGTGGACCTTGAGATCGGTGTATGCAGGAACCATCACCACGCCATTGACGGGATGCAAGCGGGGTTGCGGTAAATCCTCGCCAGTTAAGTCGACCGGGCGAGCGGGAGCACTGAAAGGAAGGACTGAATAGTTCGCAGGGCCGAGCTGCAAGTTGGGTGAGTTCGGACCGCTAAGAGGATTATACGGGTTAGGTTCGAAGTAGACCCATCCGGGCGGCCCGGGCAATCCCGGGTTATTGTTGGCGGTAAGGGACAAAGTCGGTACGTGACAGCGAGTGCAGCCGATGTGCTTGAACAGCACTTCGCCTTCTAGGTTCGCTCGCTCGACCGCTGGATCATTCGGAATCACGCGAACCGGAACAGCCAGCGTAGCCTGGTAGATGGAAACCGCGGTCAGATCGGCGGTGGTCAGTTCGT
>QHYS01000119.1 GCA_003223325.1 Acidobacteriota bacterium | reverse complement strand
ACCGGCCATCCGAGCATCCGCAACGAAGTCAAAGATCGTGCTCAAGCCAAACTCCTCCCAGGCCTGGTGCAGGACCATCAGCCCGCCGAAATTCCAGGCTTCGGCCAGTTGGAGCGACTCTGCGGCCACAAAGTTGCACCCCTGGAGGGACTGGCTGATGAGCTCGCGGGTCTCGGGAGGCAGGGCCGTGATGTTGCAGATCGTGCGGGAGCGAGGGCCCTGTGGGGTACGAAAGGACTCGCGAACCAGATAGGTGAGGTAGCTGGTATTGCCGCGCTTGCACTTGGTGACCTGAACGAACATACGTGCTACATTACAGCAAATAAATACAGTAATACAAGACAAATATGAACTAATTACTTGCTACATTTCAGGCGCAAACTCCTTCTTTGTAAGAGGTTTTCTATATTTTAAGGGAAGTCAGGTTAGGTTGGCCCGCGCCAGAACCCGAGCTGATCGGTGGATGCCTGGGAGCAAGATTGGGCGCCGCATCGTCTTCTCTGACGACGCCATATGGCAATCATGTGATATACCTAACCCAAAACAAGTTCTGAGGGAAAGCTTGATTGCCAGACAGCGTCATCCGATCTACGGAGACTCGCAGCCGTCCTGGATTTCAAGACGAACTCTGACCGTTGCCGTCGATGTGCCGCACATCAGCCAGATTTTGCAACTCGTCCGCCAATGCGGGCCACCCGCACATCGCGAGCAAAATACAGATTTGACCTGTAGATGCTGATTCGTTTCTTCACAGTCTTTTGCATAGAATGCATTCTTTAAGGAGGTCGAGCGAATGAATTGGAGACAAAAGCGCGTCTTGGTTACGGGCGGAGCCTCTTTTATCGGTTCGCATCTGGTCGATGCGTTGGTCGAACGCGGTGCGGACGTGCGTGTACTGGACAACATGAGCAGTGGCAAGAAGGAAAACCTACAGAAACATTTGAACGCGACCGTCGATCTCATTCAAGCCGATCTGCTCGAAGAGGGCGTAGCTCGCAAGGCCGTAAAGGGGATAGAAGTCGTTTTTCATCTCGCCGCCGACCACGGAGGGCGCGGCTATGTTGACTTGCACCAATCTGCCTGCGCCACGAATCTCGCCATGGATGGCCTGCTCTTCCGGAATTGCCTAGCCGAAGGAGTTGAGAACGTCATCTTCGCGTCCTCGGGGTGCGTCTATCCGAATTTTCTGCAAACCGACCCCGGCGAGATTCTCTACCTTACCGAAGAAAAGGCCGGGCCACCCTACGATGCAGATCAAATGTACGGGTGGGCGAAACTGATGGCCGAGCTTAGTCTTAAAGCTTATTACAACGATCATGGGATGAAGAGCGCGTCGTGCCGGTACTTCACCGTGTATGGGCCGCGCGGACACGAAAATCATGCTGTGATCGCCATGATCGCGCGTGCGCTTACGAAGCAGGATCCCTTTGAGGGATGGGGAAACGGGGAGCAGATCCGCAACTGGACGTATGTGGACGATATAGTTTCGGGAACGATTCGCGCCGCCGAGGTGATCGACGATGGGCGCTCCATAAATCTGGGCACGATGGAGCGCATTCGTGTGATCGACGCCGTAAACGAAGTCCTGCGCTACACCGGACATAAGGCCGCTATCCGATTACGGCCCGACATGCCCACCGGCCCGATGAACCGAGTAGCCGATAACACGCTGGCGAAGAAGCTGCTGGGCTGGGAACCCAAACTAAGGTTCAAAGAGGGCCTGCATCGCACTATCGACTGGTACTTTTCCACTAAGGACCGCGCGACGGTTGCTGAGACTCTCGACCGGCTTCTCACAGAACGCGACATTCGTGGGCACGCCGCCATCACCACTGAAATGAAAAGCACCGAGTCCGGCTACGGTTTGAATGATACCCGTCGCAGCAATGACCAATGTAGCTCTACCGTGAGCCAGCGAGACTTCAAGCGTTGATGCCGTTCCAAAATAACCAGCACAATGCTTGCAATCCGGGAGTTTACCAGGGAGAGAATGCGGACCGTCTAAGTGAGCTACGTCCCGAACGCTTTCGTCGGATATCAGGAACGCTCATTCGACACAGATGGCCAAGACCATCTCGACCGGCCGTCGTTCGGTGCATTCCAGGTGGAATGCGGCTTACTTCGGATCGGCGCTGGCACCGGCTGCGTCACCGGCACCTGCATTGGATTCCGTCGCAACCGCCGCCGGCACTTGCGGCGCTTGCGTGGAACGGGACTGCTCGCGGGTCAGGTAGATTACAAACGGCGTTACCTCGAAGGGCATTTTTTCCCGCTCGGCGACGATGCTCACAGGCTTGGCTTTGAGCATAGTTAATTCGTCGTTCCACGGGTCCATCTTGATGCGCCCGCCAAGCGGCAGCGCCGCGAGAACATTATTGTTGGCGCCAGTGGCGGCGGTATTCGGCGAATTCGGCGGAGGGAGTGCTGCTGTGCCAGAGGTCCGCGCCCCGCTTGCCGGCGACGGCACCGCCCAATTGTTTGGAATGCGATCTCCCAGATGCGGACTGATCAGATTGGGGACGTCTTTCGTGCGATCCTGCAGCGCCTGGATAAAGAGCTTGGCGGTTGCAAGCTGATCTTTGTAGGGGGAATTCTGCAGCAGTTCTGCCCCTTTCTGAGCCGCAGCTTGTTCTTCTTCCGGCGTTCTGCGGAAACCGAAATGGCGGAAGGTATCCTTTTCGTCGAACAGCATGCGATCGAAGAAGGCATATTGCGTATCTATGCGATGAGCGAGCACAACATGGCCAAGTTCGCGGGCCAGTAAGGTGGCCAGGCTGGCCTCATCCGGCAGCACATCAATCAAGCCACGGCTGACTACGATGGTATGGCCGATGGTGAACGACTCTAGCGTTGATGTCGTGAGAACGCGGCAGCGGACCTCGGGCTCGAGATTCAAATTGTTCGTGACTTCCAGATTGTTGACCACCGTCTCTAGGACTTTGTCGACTTCACCGCGGGGCCCGAGCAGGCCCAGCCTCTCCATGCGATCCACAATGTTGTCCTCGGCCTGAAGGTCCCACGCGCGCTGCGCCTGCAGGGGCGTATAGTCATTGGCGGCCTCGGCTTGGTCCTTCACCGGCAGCGCCGCTTGCACCAGAATCTTGTTTAGCTCTTGCTCTTGTTTCGAGCGCCCCACGTTATAGCCCCACAGGCGGGTCTGCGATTTAAACGTGAGCTTCCGCGTCATCGCGTACTTGACCTCTCCCTCTTCGCTGTAAATATAAGCGGGCAGCCACTGATGCGGTCCGGCGAGAACCCGCCAGCTATCGAAATGGAAGTAGAAGTTTGTTCGCGACGCTCCGTCATATGCGCCATTGAAGCGAACGATATGGTAATCCTGATCCTCCACCCAGATTCTCCCCATGAAGCGGCCCTTGCCGGCGCTGGAATTTGGGGTGACATCAAATACGAGACAACGAACATCTCCGAGAAATTCTCGCCGAACGTAATCAAAGCGATAGTTCTGCTGGTCGAATCCGTTCGTATCCAGGTAGATCATCTGCAGAAACCCACGCGGCTGAAACTCGACGCTAAAGACTGAGCCGATTCCGACTAACTTGTGACGGACGCCGCCGCCGCCTTCTCCGGCAAAAGATTCGAGGTCTACGCCGTTAGCGAGTTGTGCTAGGCCGAGAAAATACTTATCGCCTGCGGGCACAGGTCCGAGTTTGGCATCTGGCCGCATCATCTGAATATACGTTTCCACCAGTGGCGCATACTGGCGGAGCATCTGCATTTCCGCCTTTTCCTGCGTCACAATTCGATCCACCACCTTTTCCTGCGTCATAATTCGATCCACCACTTGGGCCAAGCTAGATGTTTGTGCCGTTGCGCCCAGCGGCATTACACTCAGCATCAGAACTGCCCCCATAATTTTCCAAACCCGCATACGCCCCCCTCAAAAAGCAAGTTGAAATATGATGTGTGCGATGGCTGGGAAATCCACCGCATGCCCTTCTTGCAATGCTGGCTTGAAGCGAAGTTGCTCGGCAGCGTGCAGAGCAGCTTCGTCCAATCCGTGTCCCAGTCCCTGCACTACGCGAACCGTTTGTACCTGTCCCGAGGCCCGGAAGATCACTTCGACCAGCACCTCGCCTTCGATTCTCAACTTCCGCGCTTCATCCGTATAGACCGGAATTGGCTTGGACAAGATCACTACGGGCTGGATCGCTGGGGCTGCTTCTTGTTTCGGAGCGGATTTCGCCACTGGCGCGATCTCCACGGTGCCAAAGCCCCCCGACTGCACTCCGCCATGGGCCCTGCTCGTGTCCGCAGCTAGGGCAACACCGTTGCCGAAACCTGCGCTGGCCACGGCTCCGCGCGCCCCATTCGCCCCTCCGGTGCCATTTCCGTAGCCCGGACCAGAGGGAAGTTCGAATGAACCGACGCGCGCGACGTTACCGTGCTTTGCGTCGGGCCTGTCGCTGGCAAATCCGCTGGGGTCCCCGAATCCGCCGGTCTGGACCTTGTCAACGGAAGCCCTGAGTGTTGGTTGTGAGGCGCTGCCCGTGTTTAGCACTCCTGTCTTGACCGGCTCGCGCGGACGTTCCGGATCGGCTTGGGAAGTAACGATTTTCGTAGGCGCCAGGACCGGCTCAACTTTGGGGACATCCACATTCTGCCGCGCGGGAACCTTGGGTTTCGGTGCGATCAGCGGCTGGGGCGACAGTAGTTTTGCAACATGTGGCGGCTCGATGGGCTGGGCCGGCACGGAGCGACTCTTGGGTTGTTCGACGGATTGCTCGACGTGTATAGGAGCTTCCGTTAGAGGAGCCGTTACTGTCGTCACCTCATAAATCATTCGCAGTGAGAGGCGTTCCGGGAAAAACAACTGGAGTGAAACCATAGCCACGGTAAGCGCCAGCTGCACGCTCGAGCTAATCGCAAACGCGCTCCGGCGCATTCGATTTTCCGGTAACATGTCAAGTTGGGCGTCCACGGGCTTATCACCGATAAGTCTTTGCCAGGCCTGAGGATCACGCGCAGCATCTTGCGTAGGCGCGGGAAGAAGACGACCGCTGTCTCTCAGCTCGCTCAACCACTCAGCTCCTGTCCCACACTTGCAAGTCAAAGGCTTACATTGGCGCTGGCCCTTCAATGGACGGCTCAAAAGCGCACGCGGTCCACCTGACCCGCGATCCTGGCATGATCAGCGTGTGGATTCCCAGGTTGGCCCCAACATCGACAAAAGTTGATCCGGGAACGACCGAACATGTGAGCGTAAAGGTAACCTGCTGATTCGTCGATAGGGTCAAGCCTGTAATCGAATTTCAGCTAGACCCCCAAGGGCAGCCCCAAACGGTCGTAATAGATTGTGGGTCGCCGTCCTGGTTTGCAAAAGAGTAGATGCTTGTGAGTTGCCAAACGGACCGGGCCTATGGTGCTCTCTCTGTGGATAACAACGCCCTATCCTGTTGAGATCACCGGTGGACGGAATTCGGCGAACGACAGCTAACAAATCCGCTTGCCACTCCTGGTCACTCGGACCAAAAATGTTCAAGTCGAAAAGGGCTACATCGTCCCGGCCGAATCAGTGATTTCCCTGACTACGAAGAAGGGTTTTACCTGCTTGTTCGGGCGACTCGACTCCGTTATAAAACGTGGTTGTAAGTGTATCGCTGGCCGCCGCGAGGTGGAGTTCCCTGCCATAGCTAGGCCTATTCATGCGAATCGCGTTGAAAATGGCTCTTTCTCTTTTAATCGGGCCAAGCTTGCTCATGGCGCAAGAACCTCCCCCGTCCGGCCAACCGGACCCGCCCAGACAAAGCCTCGCAGGGACAGAAGATTTCGCGCCTTCATCACACGCGACGACGTATCCAAGTCACCAGGCGATACAAATTCTCGTGCCGAGGCAAACCGCAGCGCTTCTACCCCTTCGTCCGCCAAGGCAACCACCCGTCGCCGCTGGATACACCTCCGAATTCAAGGTCAGCACCGGATATTCCGTTACCGATCTCGGGATGCCATCGTCAGACCGTGCCACACTGATCGGAATGAACGTTGGCATTTCCCTTGATTCCGCCAAGCGCTTTGGAGCAAAACTGGACCTTGGTTACGGGAGTGCCCCGAACGTCTTCAGCAGTGGACATCGTCTCGACGTGCTCAGCTACCTGGTTGGTCCCGTGTTTCTCGTATCGAATAGC
The DNA here is from genome assembly GCA_003223325.1 of Acidobacteriota bacterium. Classification (GTDB taxonomy): domain Bacteria; phylum Acidobacteriota; class Terriglobia; order Acidiferrales; family UBA7541; genus Palsa-189. The sequence continues at coordinate 8,277 of QHYS01000119.1, read as the reverse complement.
AACCTGCTGAGAACGTATGCTCATTTGATTGTCGGCGGTGCACGAGTTGCCGGACCCTTTCCAAACGCAAATGGTGGGTTGAGTACAAGCTACGTTCACTATCCCGCTTGGGCGTATGGCGGCGCTGTTGAACACCCTTTTTCGAATACCTTCGGCTTTCGCGTCAGCGTTGATTATCTGCACACTCATTTCTTCAACTCGTCAGGAGCCGTTCGCGGGCAAAACGGCCTACGCGTTGTCAACAGCATAGTCTATTATCTTGGAGCGCCATCTATCAGACGCCGCCGCTAAGCGATACCTCGGGTTTGCACGACTTAATCAGAAAGAATGCTACTCAAGCGATCTATTGCTTGAATAGGGACAGCGAACACAGGCGAGCATGGGAGTGGATTCTATAACTTCTGGCGGAAGCCTGAAGGAGTCGAATTGAAAAACGATTCCACAAGTCCCCGTGTTTTGGTGGCGTTGCACCTAAACAACCGTCTAACAAATAGTACAACTAGAGTCTCCCGGGCCGTTGTCTTAACGACCGAGAGATCGGGACATACGCGGGACTCTCCTCGAGGATTCACGGCAGACAAGGCGGCCACGCCGCGCCGGCCGTCATCCACAAGGACTCCGAACAGGCTTACCACTTACCGCGACTTCTCGTCGCACGGCGCTCGACCTCGGCTGACCGTCTTTAACCCGTCAGTGGAGATCGCACTGCGAGCGAGCTCTTGAAGACCCAATTGTCCCATTTCGTCCTTTCGTCCCTGGCCAGAGTAGATTACGTCTCAAATGCATTGCCTTCCATGCGTTGAAACCGGATTCATAAGGAACTCGAGAAGGCGTAACGCGGCTACTTGGAGCTGACGCTATCCCACAAACTGAGGTGAATTACTCATTTCCCCGAGGGTAATCCAAGAAGAGAGTTCAATCAGGGTTGAACGAGGCCCTTTCGAACGGCGTAGCGGACCAAACTGGCAACTTCGTGAATATCCAGTTTTCGCATGAGCCGCGACCGGTGTGAATCTGCGGTCTTCACGCTAATTCCCAGCAGCGAGGCAATATCCCTCGTAGTCTTTCCTTCTGCAATCAACTGAAGCACCTGACGTTCTCGTGAGGTGGTTGGATCGACGGGAAGGTCAGCTTTTGACAGATACGCGTTCACCACGGCACTGGACATTCCGGGGCTCAAATAAATCTGACCGCGACACACCAAATGGATCGCATGAATGAGATCACCCGCGGCCTGATTTTTGAGGACGTATCCTTTGGCGCCAGCCCGCAGAGCTTCAATCAAGTACTCATCTTCGTCATGAAGCGTCAATAATATTGCCTTGGTTTTCGGGGCAGATCGCCTTAACTCGCGAGCCGTGTCCAAACCGTTCAATAACGGCATGCCGATGTCAATTATAGCCACATCCGGAGAATGCTTACCCGCGAGCTGGATCGCCTCCTGACCATCCCCAGCTTCGCCGATGACTCGAATGCCCTCGCGTTCCAGCAAAGACCTAATCCCTTGGCGGACAACAGTGTGATCGTCCGCGAGAATCACTCGGATGGGCATTTTCAATCCTCCAGCTGGAGCCGATTGTTCGCACGCATTGAAAAACGTATTTTTCTGAATAGAGGCCGGTTGCGGAGTCGATAGCATCATCGCCGTAGGCACGTTAGGGACAACATACTATCATCGTCGCAGTCGCTTTCGGAGACGCGACATTTGCTAGGATGCGTCCGGGAGGCGTAAGAAGGAGAACCCGGTTGTTTCTGCAACCGGGGTTTTTCATTGGCGGCCCCCATCAGAGGACCTCCAGTATTGAGGGCGAGTCATCCTCCCACGGTCGGCGGCGGCTGTCCAGTGCTCCTTTGCGAAGCCGGTGCCGGTTGCTTGTTCTATTGTTTTTCGCCACCGCGTAGTCACTTTCCTCCCTGCGGCGCGGTGTTTTATCTCTGCCGTCATTGTGACCGCGGCCAGCGTTATTGCAGTTCGCATTGCCGTGAAAAAGCCCGCCGCCTCTAGCTCCGCGAGGCCAACCGCCGCCATCAACAGAGTTCCTACGGACGTGACGATGACCGCGACCGCCCACGAGAGTACCGCCGACGCTTGAAATCTTGCGTGACGGATCAACCTTTCCTGCGCCCCTCTCTTGGTGCAAAGAACGAGACGGTAGGCCGCCTCGGCACAGGATCCTGGCCTTGAGCCGGGTCCTCGATCCCGCATCGTCGCTCAAGTGTTCGAGGAAGAGAAATCACGTCTGCTGCCTCTTCCCGCTCACGCGTTTTCCTGCGACTTGGTGCGCACGGTAAGCGCCGAGAAGACCGCCTACGTCCGCTTCGATCTCAACGATTATTCCCTCCCCCCCTCAATCCTTGGGCCGGGATTTGACGTTGGTCGCCTCGCCCACTACCTTCCGGCTGCTCGACGGCTCAACGGAAATCGCTTCTCACCCGCGCTCCTATGACCATCATGACGTCGTCGCAGACCCTGCTCACCACCAGGCTGTGCTCGAACAAAAACGCAAAGCTCTCGGCTCCACGCCTTCCGGCCGCTTGGCCGCTTTAGTCCCGGAAAGCCAGGCCTTCAGGCTGCCTTCGAGCGTGGCGAATCGGCCGCTCATCTTACCGTTCAACTCCTTCGCCTGCTCGTGTGCTGCTGCAGGCTTCTTGAAGAGCGATGGCCAGTTCACTGGCGCCATAGTCATCGCACACCCCGCGCCTCTCTTCCGTGGCCTTTATCTTGGCGCGCCGCCATCGCCAATCCGCCAACCTCGGCGCCGGCTCCGCTGCCCGTCAATCTTTCAGCGCTGTGTGGTGGCAGAAGGCCCGCCTTCGTCGCTTCAAAACCCATGGCCGACTTCGAATGGGAGGGGGCCAAAAAATCGATCGCCCCTGGATCGAACGCGCCCTGACCCTGGACTTCCCCACCACAGGCCGCAATCTGATTTTGTGCGGCACAAGATTGACGAAATCGGTTACATCGCCTATGACGCGCATGCCGCGGACTTGCTCTTCGAAATCGTCAACCACCGTTACGAACGCAATTCCATCTTGGTAACGACCAATAAGAGAGGATCGTCGATCAGAAAATACGAGTAAGTTGGCGCCTCAAAAATATAGGCCTTGCGCAAGTAAAGTTTATGTAAGGCTTCGAGCCCGTAGGACAGCGAAGTATGGCGGAGAGGGTGGGATTCGAACGCATTCCCGGTATTGAGAGCACGCAACTTACTGATTTTGCGTGTCGCTCTTGTCGCTGGAACCGCTCTAACCGCCGTAGTCGGGTACAGTTTCGGTACAGACGCGTCGCACGATCCCTTCCTTGAGTGGGGGCCGTTGCAGTTTTAACGTTTTCGAAATCACCTGGTCGTGTCCGAGTAGCCCGTGATCGGGAGGTATCAGCTTCCCAACTTAGTGCATCTGAGTCGATACTAAGACGATGATCTCGGCCACGGCCGCCGTCCTGGGCGAAATTGGATTGCCGGCGCCCGTCCGTGAATTGGCCTCGCGCCGCTGGGACATGGTTATCGTCGGAGCGGGCCACAACGGTCTTGCTTGCGCGGCGTACCTGGCACGAGCGAACAAGCGGGTGCTGGTGCTGGAGAGTCGCGCGCGAGTAGGTGGCGCCTGCACCTTAGAGGAGCCCTTCCCCGGCGTGCGCATGTCCCCATGCGCGTATCTGGCGGGACTGCTGCATCCCCTGGTTGTCTCGGAATTGAACCTGCCCCAGCGCGGCTTTCAGTGGACACCCGCGGTCAATGGACTCTTCGTTCCCTTCCTCGACGGCTCCAGCGTTCAACTCTGGGACAGTGACGACCGTTGCGAGGCGGAAATTGGCAACTTCGCGCCGGGGGATGTCCAAGGCTGGCGTGCGATGACAGCCGTGCTCCGCAGATTGCGCGATGCCCTGCGTCCGGCAGGTAATGGCGATCTGTGGATTGGCGAGCCGCCCACCCGCGAGCAAATTGAAGAGCGACTCGGGAAAGACGAGAAAGCAAGCCATGTGCTCTTCGACTGGTCGATGGCTGAATTCGTCGAATACTACTTGGGTGACGAAAGGCTTCAGACTGCGTACCTCGGGCAAGGGGTGATCGGGACCAACGCCAGCCCATTCGACGCTGGGACCGCCAGCATCCGCTTCCATCATTCATCGGGGCGGCTGTGCGGCATGCCCGGTATGTGGGGTTACGTAAAAGGCGGCATGGGTATGGTCTCGTTCTACTTTTGCGATGCCGCGCGAGAAGCGGGCGCCGTGGTGGCCACCACAGTCCCTGTCGCACGGATCGCACCCGGCGAGGGTGTATTTCTCGAAGGCGGCGAATTCATCGCCGCACCCGTGGTGATCTCAAATGCCGACCCACGGCAAACGCTGCGACTTCTGGGCCCGGCGGCCGATCCCGCATGGCGCAAGCGCGTCGAAGAGATTCCGATAGAGGGCTGCACCGTAAAGCTGAACGTGCTGCTCCGTGAGTTGCCCAACTTCACTGCGCGCCCCGGGACCGATCAGCCGCACCACTACGGACAAATCAATACGCCGCTCACCAAAACTGAGTGGAAGTCCGCATTTGCAGCCGCGCGCCGCGGCGAATTGCCTGTGCACCTCTGGTGCGAGCTGTACTTCCAAAGTGCTCATGATCCGACCATGACCACCGCCGGGCCGCATACGATGAGCGTCTTTGCGCAGTATGTCCCATACAAGTTTGCGCGCGGCACGTGGGATGAGCGGCGTGAAGAGGTCCGCCAGCTCGCGCTCAGCTCCCTTGCCCGGTTCTGCTCCAACATGCACAGCGCCGTCATCGATACGCAGGTGCTGGGTCCCCCGGATATCGAGCGCAAGGTGGGACTCACCGGCGGTCACATTTTTCAAGGTGAGTGCCTGCCTCCCTACATGTGGTCAAGCCGGCTTTCGGCACGCACGCCCATGCCGGGCCTCTACCTGTGCGGAGCATGCACGCACCCCGGAGGCAGCGTCATCGGCATCAATGGGCGCAATGCCGCAATGGTTGTTCTCCGCGATACCGCCTAGCTTCGCGCTCGCGGCTTACTAAGGTATTCTGCGCGGGCATGACTACGAGACCTGCGCTCAAACGCGAGCTCGGACTGCGGGACCTTACGCTCTTTGCCGTCACCTGCATCATTTCCGCACGATGGATTCCTATGGCCGCGCATGCCGGACCAGGTTCCGTCACGCTCTGGTTCCTGGCAGCGGTGTTGTTTATGGTGCCTCTAGCCGTGGCTGTGGCCGCACTGGTAGCAAAATACCCAGAGGCGGGCGGTTTATATCTTTGGACCCGGCGAGACTTCGGAGCGTGGGCCGGCTTCCTGTCTTTCTGGGTTTATTGGATGGGGATAGCGTTCCTGTTTCCGACTGCCGCGCTTCTGTATATCAAGGCCGGCTTCTCCATGTTCGGTCCGTTGTTCGCTCGCCTGGGCGACAACCGTTTTTATCTACTCTCCGGTACCGTGGCGGTGATTTGGATCGCGTTAGGCTCGAACCTGATCGGGCTGAAGGTCGGGAAGTGGACAGAAAATATCGGCGCCCTGGCCACCTGGTCGGTCGGGTTACTGCTGGCCGGGGTGGCCTGGATGGTGTGGATGCGTCGTGGTTCGGCAACGCCCCTGCATATTCTTCCGAAATGGAGTTGGGGAACTATCAATTTTTGGGCCGCCATCGCCTATGCGACTTCCGGCATGGAAGCGGCTGGCATGATGGCTGGAGAGATCCGAGAGCCGGAGCGCACGATGCGCCGAGCGGCTTGGATTGCTTCCGGGTTTACGGCAGCATTTTATGTATCGGCGACGGTTGCGTTTCTAATCGTGCTTTCGCCCGACCATATCAGCGAGCTGAACGGCTTTGCGGAGGTGGGAGATTCCGCGGGCCTGCTCCTGGGCGCGACGTGGCTCTCTCCCCTCATCGCGGTGCTGGTGGTGTTCAGCGGAGTCGGATTCGTCGGTGGAATCGGCACAGCGGCCTCGCGACTACCATTTGCGGCCGGCGTGGATCGTCTGCTGCCCGCCCCTTTTGGCAGGATTCATCCGCGATGGGGAACCCCTTACATATCCATTCTGGCGCTCGGAACGGTAGCGACGCTCCTGCTGGTCGTCTACCAGCTGGGCGACAGCATGAGGGTCGCCTACGATGAGCTGGTGTCCCTGATGGTCATCGCCGGGTTTCTGCCCTTTCTGTACATCTTTGGGAGCGCTTGGAAAGCCGGCAAACGGCTGACTGCAGCATCCGGCGGCGCGATGACCGTGCTGGCGCTGTTGTGCTCGGTGGTTCCACCTGCTGAAATAACCAAGGTCTGGCTGTTCGAGGGTAAGCTCGCTGCAGGAACACTGGCTGTAGTGGGATCGGCCTGGCTTGTCTATCGCCGAAGGAGACCATCGTGACTCCCGCCATAGGATTCTACCGGGCCCGTGTGGCGTTTTCGTTTGCGCACTCGACATTGCTGGCCGGTTACGGAAGGATAATCGGCAACTCTTCGCTAATACAATTCCGGAGTCTACCGCCAAATCACAACTGCTGTTCAGCTGTTTAGTGCCATCGAAAGATAGCCTAGCATGCCCGGATCTGTGCTCTCCTACACCTAAACTTTATGGAGAACTCCGCTTTGTGGCACCGCGACCGAACTCCTCGCGCCTGTGTCAAACAACATCGCACACACAAAGGTCGATCTTAATTAATTCTTCGCTTTCGTCTCGCAGCAGCTTTTGACGACTCAGACGGAATTATTGGTAGGGACACCTCCGCGGTTTCCTTTCCTTCGCGCCCTGACGAGCCCGGAGATCGGTTTGAATTACGCTCTTCAATTCCTGCTTTTCTTCGGGCGTAAGGTCTGAAGCTTCGTTCTTGTCGTAGAGCGTCATCAACCAGATCTGTTGTTCACCCGGGAAGTATCGCAATTCTGCTCAAGGAGAACGCGTTGTTCCCGTCATTTCTTCCCGTAGCCAAACCAAAGCACTAGAACTATCGTACGTAGCGATTCGGACCGGGCGACTCATTGAGAGGCTCAGCCGCAGCTCCGAGGATATGTATAAGCATGACCAAGGGATATTTGAAATCCGCCAAGCCTACAGTCGTATCGGCGCTCTTGATATTGGCGCTGGGAACGTGTCGTGCCGATTCGCATTCGGCGCTGCGCCCAGCGCCGAGGGGAAATGAGAAGCGCCTGTATTACGGCATCGGGGGCAGTACAGTCACGTGCGTTGCGTCCATCGCGCTTTCAAGAGATTCCGGCAAAGCCGCGGCGATTGGTGTCCCGATCCTCATAGGTGGCAATCTCCTCGCGGCCAAACTGTTCCATAAGCATCCTCGTTTGGCAGGGCTCGTACAAATAGGTTCCGGCCTCGGCTGTGTTGCGGACGCCGTGGCCGTACACAAGCCTAAACCCGCCCCTTATCCATTTGCTAACGCGCAAGGTCCAAGCGGTTCGAACACAGGAACCAGGCAGCCCGTCAGTGGCGGAAGTTCAGCTGGTGCCTCCGGCAAATCCGGGGCTGGCGGCGCTGGTAGCACTACAGGCAGCACGACAACAACAGGTGGTTCAGGGGCCACGTCAGCCGCTTCAACTGGGGCTTCCGGCGGTTCTATAAGTCCCGTAGGAGGTTCAAGCACAGGTGCAGGTGGCAGTTCGGGGAACAGCTCGGGCAGTTCTTCGAGCGGTTCCGGCGGCTCAACCAGCGGAACAACGTCGGGTGGGAACGGCGGTGGCACAGTAAACGGTTCAACTGGTGGCTCGATAGGCGGATCAATCGGTAGCTCCACAGGGTCTTCGAGCAGCGGGACATCATCAGGCGGGAACAGCGGCGGCGCTGTAGGCGGTTCAACTGGTGGTTCGATGGGTGGGTCAACCGGCAGCTCGACAGGGTCATCGACCAATGGAACAACATCGGGCGGGAAAACCGGCGGCACAGTAAGCGGTTCAACTGGCGGCTCGATAGGCGGATCAATCGGGAGATCCACAGGGTCTTCGAGCAGCGGGACATCATCGGGCGGGAACAGCGGCGGCACAGTAGGCGGTTCAACTGGTGGCTCGATGGGCGGGTCAACCGGTGGAGGAGTCGGCCGGGGCGCTAACTCTTCTTCTTGCGTGACCGGCGGCGGTCATGATTGTGGTTTGGGCAATGATGGCGTCAACTCCGGTCACGGTGTCGGAACAGTTCCACCGGGCCGCAATAAACCATGAGGCGGCTGACGCGATAAGAGCGTGAAACGGATCAGGATCTTTCCTTTGATTTTCTCGAGGTATTTTCTGCGGGTTTCCTCAAATTCGATTCTGCTTTAGTTCTAGCTTAGTT
>QHYS01000118.1:23642-63297 GCA_003223325.1 Acidobacteriota bacterium | reverse complement strand
GGCGGTGCCGAGATAGGTTTGGTGGACGATGCGGGGCTTGCCGTGGACACGGGCGGATTGCACGATGTAGTAATAGAGTTTGCGTCGTTTGCGTTTGGCGATGAGGCTCGCCATCGTGGGGGAATACATATCATGGGTGATGGAGATTGTCAAGCGTTAATTGCGAGGTAATTAGGCACGCTTTCCTTTTATACGTAGGGTAATATCAACTTTCGCGAACTTGCGTGCAAAGAAGTGGTTTATTCGGAGAGAGTTACCCGACTACAGCAGACCGACGAGGGCCCTTACGGAAGTAAAGTCCCGCTAGGGAACCGTGGCGGAAACTTCGTTTGAATACGCACCCTCAATATCGTTGGAGTCAACGGCTGTAACCACGTAGAAGTAAGTCAGGCCCGATCGGACAGTGCTATCGTTATAGGGAGCAGCCGCTAACGGCGTCGAATTCAGCTTCGCGTAGGGTCCGCCTGCCTGCGTGCCGCGATAGACGTAATATCCCACCACGACGGACGTACTCGGCGTCCAGCTCAAGGTAACTGAGTGCGCCAAAGGTGCAGGATTTTGTGCCCCGGAAACTAGCCCAGAGCATCCCTCAATGACAATTGGAAGCAGCAAGACCAACGAAATAAGGCAGCGACGACGCACCATCACATCCCGTGTTTTCTCACACCGGCGATTTGCCCACTCGAAAGGAAGGATGTAGCCGAGCTGAAGGTAACTTTTCGAGCCTGTCATTTAGGGCCTGCGGCCCGCGAAACTTGATGAAAGCCGTCAGTACAAAATAACCCATTCGTAGCGCTAAGCCCTTTCGACCCTGTCCTTTAGGGCCTGTGGCCCGCGAAAGCTCATGAAAGTCGCAGCGTCCGGTATCAGGATCTAGGGCTAGCCCCTTTGTATTCAGCACGGCGTCAGTTCCGAGTGCGGGACTTTCGAGCCAGGTTCTCCTCCGGAACTGCGCAAATTACTAGGAGTGGCAAACCCGCGATCCAGCCGGAGTCTACAATGGTGATCGCGGGAGAACAGCTGTCCACTAGGGCAAAAATAGGGAACCTAGCCAAAAGGTTACTATTTAGAACTCAGCTCCAGGTCTGCGGACAGGAGGCACTGACCTACAGCAGTAGGGGAAAGTGTGCCCGGGGACTCAATCGACTCAATCGATGACGAGAGCACGGGGAATTCACATCATACGATAATTCTCTTCGACGACAGCAGTAGCCCTTACCCTCAACATACCCTCAACCCCTCAGCGAGATCGCTCCTGGTCTGCGATCTGATCGCCTGGCGAGGCCGGCGCCCTCGCTGGGGAGCATCGGTATGGGAAGTAACATCGCTAAGAGGGCGCCGGAATTCTTCGGGAATGAATCTGCCGGTGACATTCCAAGAGAGAGTGATGAGATTTTTCTCAGCATCATGGCCGAGCCTACTTCGCGGCGTAATGTGGTGAACTCCAGGTCAAATTCGATTTCTCCTCCGACTTTCCCGATTTGAGCGTGTAAGTCACTCGGGCCCGGCTGGCCGACTCCGAGAGCAAGCCCTCGAAACTCTGTACCGGAAGACCATCCACGGTTTGATGCAGGCGCTTCTTGCACTGGACGGACGCCGAGGGTTTCGCCGGCAGAATCGGATCGCGGTGCTTGCCTTCCGCCGTGCTTCTTCCTCGAACAACAGCGCGCCCAGCCCTGGCGCAGGTGCCATTCCACATAGTAGGCCAGCACGCACAGAAAAATGTGCACCGGCACCCGATCCTCACCGCTGGTGCCGAATCGGCCGCACCAATGGATCGATCCCCTTCAGACACCGAAAGGCTCGTTCCACTTCCGCCAGGCTCTTGTAGCTCCGCACCGTGTCTTCCGCCGAAAGTCGCTCGGTCCTCTCGCTGGTACGCAGCACATAAATCCCGTCCAGCTTCTCTTCCTGCTCGATCCACTCCGGACGACGACTCCAGGCGAAGCGGCTTTCGCTCATCTGATAGTCGAAGTGTTTCCCCACCTCCCCGCCTTGTATCGACTGCACCAAAGAGTCCGCTATCAGGAATGCGGACCCGCTGTCAGCAGAAGGTCGAACCAAAAGCGCACCGCGAAAATGATCCGCGAACTCCGGACACTTGGCTACCGGCTCGAAGCACTTAAACCTCAACCCGCCAGCGTCAATCTAGGTTAGTTCTGATGATTTCTGAGATCCGGTCGGCAGCGTGCCCGTCCCAAAGCGGTGGAACCTGTCCCCTTTTTCCGTGTCCGTTGATGATTTTCTCCATTTCTTGACGAATTCGCTTCGGATCTCGCCCCACGAGAGTATTGGTGCCGACGCTCACGGTTATGGGGCGTTCCGTGTTCTCTCGTACTGTTAAACAGGGAACCCCGAGGTATGTCGTCTCTTCCTGGATCCCGCCCGAATCGGTGATTACCACTGCGGCGCGCTGTTGTAACGCAAGAAACGTCAGATACGGCTGCGGATCCATGAGCCGTAACGATGAAGGCCACCCATTGCCAAGGGCAATTATCCTCTGCCGTGTTCGTGGGTGAACAGGAAACAGAACGGTCAGCTCCGAGGCCATTTGGCCCAGGGCCTGAAGCATGTCATTGAGCCATTTGAGATCGTCAACGTTAGAGGGGCGGTGCAACGTCACCAGTGCAAACCGAGAAGGTAAGTCAGGAAGAACATGCTGCTGGCAAACCGGAAGCATCCGAACTAGCGTGTCAATCATGACATTCCCGACCAGGTATATCCTTTTAGCAGCTACTCCTTCTTTTGCCAGATTCTGATTGGCATCTTCGGACGGTGTGAATAGGAGATCGGCTAGTTGGTCAGTCAGCAGGCGATTGATCTCTTCGGGCATGGAGCGATCGAAAGAGCGGAGACCTGCTTCAACGTGAGCGACGCGACGCCCGAGTTTCGACGAAACCAATGCTGCGGCTATAGTCGAGTTCACGTCTCCATATACCAACACTAGATCAGGCCGAAAGTCTAACAAGATGCTTTCAAAGCGCACCATAATCTCGGCCGTCTGCTTTGCATGGCTGGCAGAACCAACTTGCAAATTGATGTCTGGTGCGTGGAGCCCCAGCTCTTGGAAAAACACATCGGACATATTAAAGTCGTAATGCTGACCAGTATGAACCACCGACTGCTTGACGTTGGAGACATTAGCGATCGCTCGGTATACCGGCCCCAGCTTCATCAGGTTAGGTCGAGCTCCCACGACATGGACGAGGCGCATAGTTGAAAATTAAGAATAGCACCGCGAGTTAGCGACGTATACGATCCAACGCCGAAGTATTTCCCTCTTATAGTCTGCAACTCTGACGTAATTAACTGCGCTCCCGACCTTAGCCTTCAAACCGGAATTTCCGATTTGGTGACGATGGAATAGCGTCAGTCCTGGGTCATCGGCAACGAAATCGATTTCCGTTCCCTGATAGCTGCCAAGCATGACCACCTCTTTCAAAATCCCAGCCCGTCGGCTTTCCTGCGAAGCCAGTGAGCCCAAAACTAGGCGGTGCAGGTGAACGGGATGGATGTCATCGCTGGCATTGCGCATACGGATTTTCGAGATCACCTATGATCCATACTCCGTGATACGTTCTGACCGTGCCAAGGCAGGTGCTTTGACGTATAAAGCCGTCGATCTCGTGCGGATTGTACGGATTCGAACGGATTGACCCAATCGTGAAGATGATCTAATCTACGGCCACAAACGGGCGGCGCGCGACCGCAAGGGTTGAGCAGCCTGCCACTGGGCCAGAATCCGACCGCGGGCGCAAACCTACCCGTATGGCTTCTGATCAGGTCGGCAGTTTGGGTAAGTAGCAGGCGGTATGCTTGGATCTTCGTGCCCGTCGGCGAGTACTAATTGCTTACGTGTATGCCTATGCTTTAGCACCGATACGCTGATCGCCGCTGATAACCCCCAGGCAAAGGGAACAACCCCACCGGCGCGAGCCAAAGACGAACAGACACAGGTAACGATTCCCGGACCGCTTCGGCCTTTTCTGCGCATGGCGGCAATAAGCCAGCAAGTTGCACCCGACGAGGTATTGCCCTTGCTGGCCCGCAACGTCGTAATCGACGGTTATCGAGGTTCGCCTGATAAAGATCCGAAACCCACCGAGTTTTTGGTGTTGTTAAAGAGATACTTACAACAAGCTAAAGAGTTGCAGTCGCTCGCGGGGTCTGCGGAAAGCTTACACGTTGCAAACTGCCAGGAAGCAGCCCCGCTACTCATGATTATCGGCTACCGTCTGAAAGAGGGCTGTGGGCCCGATACCGAACTCGAAGCCTCCGAGCCTGAGCGCGCGTTTATCGCCAATGACTCCGGCTTCCCGATAGCGGAGCTTGAGCAGGCGGTGCGCGAGGGCAAACGGTTCGTTTACCCGTTTCCTTCTTCGCTGGTACCCATGATCTTCAGAGCCGAAGATTGGAAACTGAGTGGGAAGGGTGGCGAGAATAGCGACGGCGATTTCGTCGCGGGGCTTCTGGAGGACCCCCTCCGGGCCCGCCTCTATTGGGCGTTGGCCCGCATGGATAGTGAAACCCGCGGCTTTCTGCGGCGAGCGCCAGGACTGCCCAAGCTTGCGCCTTTTTCTGCCCTGCTCGATTTCTATGGTGCGGAACTCTCCATTCGCTCCGGTCGCCTTCTCGTTCCGGGCGGAGCCGCTGCGGAACCCGCTTGGAAGCAATTGGTCGGCGCGAGCCCAGACTCACCCGAGGAGTTCTTGACCAAGTTGTGGTCTCGAGATGAAGGCTGGCTGGCCGCCTATTTCGCTGCGCTCTCTCGGTTGAAACAAAGTCAGCTCGCTTATTTCACCGATGCCCGCAGGCTGCCGCGCTTCTATCAGGCTCTTCGCGGAAACGACGCCCATCCCGGACCCGCCAGGTTCCTTATATTCCGTCCGAATCCCGGACTTTTGCTCCTAGTCACGCGCCTCCAGTTCGACTCCAACGACGAACCGCTAGTACCAGGTAACCCTCAGATTTGGAAGGAGATCGTCCGCCATCAGCCCACTTCTAAAGTCGCCTCGGAGTGGGCCCATAAGGCTGGAAGCTGGAACAATTCCGAGCAGCTCGTTGAGGGCATGTTTGGGCTCTCCCGATCGCTCAACAACGGACCCTTACAAATATTCCTCACGCTTTCGGAAATTGACCGGGTGCGGCCTCGCAATAAACGTCTCAGCCCGCAAACGGTGCGGTTGCTGGCGGATAAATTCGCGAAATTCGATGATCAATATCTGATTTTTTCCGAATTCCGCGATCTCGACGATCAGTCCATCACGCGCTTCCTAGCGGTTGGCGAGGCCCTCGATCGTATTCCCGACCGCACGGTGCGAGGCAATGCCATCGGCATCCTGCAAGCAAACATCGGCCTTTGGGAAATCCTTGCACGGCAAGGCCAAATTCCCAGTACAACTCTGAACGACTCCTGGCAACGATTGCTGAATCCTTTTTCTCACGCGTCTAACCCTACGCAAATTTTTGATGCGGGTCGCACCTCGTTGGCGGAAATCATTCACGATGCGAGCGGCGCGACGAACCCCTCGGAAAATGAGCTGATCAGCCTGCTTGCGGGACCCGAGCAATCGAGCGCTGATGGCAGGCAAGTACGTCAGTTGCTCGCTAACCGCATGCGTGCGGTCATGGAGTCGCAGCGCCTTGCTTCGCTAGACACGCTTTTCTCGCTGGCGAACGGCTTGAAGCGGTTGTCGGAAGGAAAGACAACCGCGGAGGCTTTGGTGCCCCTTGCCAACGAGCTTCGAGAATTCGAGATGCCGCGGCCGATGTTCACCAGTCGCGAAAGGACAGCTTGGGCAGGTGGTCTTTACGATAATCGCCAGACTGAGTTGAAGATCGGCAGAACCTTGGTTCAAATCGTCCAGTCTCCGCGGTCCCCACAGGAAGCTGCCGACGCCCGCGGCCAGCTCGCTCCATTTTTGAGGGACACTTTGGTAGGTTTAAATTATGCTTACTACGAGCCGCCCGGCGCTCAAATGCTTCACAATAATCCGCTCTTCGTGCGCTATCATGATTTCGCCGGGCTGACCGTCGTCTCCGGCGACCAGGCGTGGCATACCCCGCTCTTGTTCGGCCGCGGCTGGGCGGCCGGCGGCGGAGCTCATTTAGTTGGATCGCTGGCCGATCTGCCTTACGTGCTTGCCCAGACGGAGCAGGATTTCATCGTTCCTGAAAACGTGCAGGCCCTCGTATGGGAAGATCTCGTCCCGAGCCTGCTCACCAGCGCCGTCCTTCCACGCTGGTGGCGAGTGACTCCTGTTGAGTTACACGCCGTCACTCTTTACCAGCGCACCGGCGAAGAGTTGCTTTCCGCCGCAGCAGAGAATGCAGACTTGCGCCGGGGGGTCGTGGAAATTCTTTCTGATCGGATTCTTCCCCAGAAACAGGAGCAGATCGCAAACGACCTCAGTAGCGGTGCTGTTCAGCAGATACTCGCCGAGGTGACGCCTGCGGAGACTTTTTACCTTACGGCGGAGTTTCGAAGGCGCTTCCCCGCTGGGAACAGTGACTGGCGCGCCTCTGGCAGGGAATTGGAATCTCTGGTTAGCCGCTATCCCGACGAAGTCAGTTGGGAGCGACTTTCTCAAGACTTTGGTGTGCCCCATCCGGCCCTGGCGCAGACCTACGCCCGCGAATTGCTCAACGTGAAGCCGTTTCCCGCCATTATGGGCTACTCCAGCCGGCTGATGGCGGAGTCCTGGGAGTCCAATAATTTGTACTGGGCGCGCCTGGCAGACGAATTGGGCTATTCGCCCGTAATGCTAAATCGCTTGGTTCCTGAGTTGACGCATCGAATGATCGAGAAAATCTTTGCAACACACTTTGAGGATTGGCCGGCTGTGCTCCGCGCTATGCGGCAGACGGGAGAAGAATTCCGGCAAGGAAAGGTCGCTCCGCTGCCGAAGAGTGCGATCGCTTCTAGTTTTTAATATTCGAAGTTGTTAAGCCATATCAATCAAGATCGCCCGGCCAGCCCCAGGCGCCTCGGAGGGATGATGAGAGGACATCAGCTAGCAGCGTGCGTTGCCCTACTTCTGTTTGTGGGTCTCAACTCCACAGTTCACGGCCAGCAAAGCGCCCCGCCTCCCCCGGCTCCCGAGAGCGCCTCGGTCTCCGATGTCGATAATGGCACGGTCTTCCGCGTGAACGTTGATATGGTGCAGTTGAACGTCGCGGTCATCGATCGAAAAGGAAACTATGTGACGGGCCTGCGTCCCTCCGACTTCGAGATTATCGAGGACACTATTCCGCAGAAAATGGCCACTTTTGAAGAAGGAAACCAGGACCCGATTATGCTGCTCAACCCTATGCAGCCGGCCAGCAATCCCTCCGCATCCAGCGTCGGCGATTCCAGGACAGGCTCCGGATCGCCCCAGTTCAGCTCTGCAGGCGCTAATGTCTTTATCCTTTTTGACACGAGCAATTATATGTATCGAGGCTTTGTCTTCGCGCAGGATGCCATTTCTGATTTCGTTCGCTCTCTCGATAATACCGCGAAAATTGCCTTCTATTCCTACAGCCGGGATGTTGCGCGAGATGCTTTGCTCACCTCGGATCGCTCGCAGGTCCTGCGCGGCGTACGTTCGACCGTCGCGGGCGCCGATGCCGCCCTCTATAACGCTCTGTTGCTCGTTCTCAGAGATGCAGGTAAGAATACAGGCCGCAAAGTGATCGTCGTCTTTTCCAATGGGCCGGACAATGCCAGTATGGTCCCGCCCGAAGGGGTAGGCGAGCTGGCGCAGTCGGAAGGTATTCCCATCTATATGATCAGCACTCGAGAAGCGAAACAGGACCCTATGAGCACTGCTGTATTCGAGCGTATGAGCGCGAGCACCGGTGGTCAAGCCTACTTTGCGAAGAACTGGAAAGAACAGCAGCAGGCTTTCGCGTCCGTCCGCGATGATCTATCACACCTTTATGCCTTGAGCTATTACCCGCAGCCTAATCCCAATCGCGGCTGGCGCACAATCACGGTGAAGCTGATCGGCGAGAAGTTGAAGCCGTTCCGCATTCGAACCAGAAATGGATATCGACCGCGGCCCACCGGTTTCACACCTGATACCCCGGCCGATACGGCATTGGCGCGCTAGCCTGAGACTGAGGACATCGTCCGTGTGCGCAGGTTACGTCCCGCCGCGCAGAGGGGATATCTCACTGTTGCCTTTGCTGAATCTCGAGAGCCTTCGTTAACTTGAAATCGAGTCTCGTCTCTGCCGCAATCGTGATATCTCGCTTGCCCGTCAGGGCTGTTCCTGCGAGTCCTGCACCGCCTCCGGCACCCGCGCCGATGGCAGCTCCTTTCCCGCCGCCGGCGAGCACGCCAATAAGCGCCCCGGCTCCAGCGCCGATGCCCGCACCCTCGGCTGTCCTCTTTCCGCGGCCTTTACTCGTTTCACTGAACGTGCTGGTGTGAATTGTATAATTCTGGCCTTCCACGTTGATGGACGTCAGCGTAATGCCCAGTTCGGCGCTGCCCTTGAATCTGCCCGCCGATTTCGCGCTGGTCACCTTACCAGTAATTTTGGCTCCCCGCCGAAGCACGCCGCGGCCATCTATAATGATGGGCTCGGCCAGAGAAGCGACCACACGTTGCTCCGGCTCGCTATTCTTTGAACTGACAGACTGGTCTACGGTGACGCTAAGGGTTGTTCCCGCTGGGACGACGACGGGGGGCGCCTGCTCCTTTGGCGCAGGGGCTTGTTCGGCGACGGGGCTGGCACTATTTACGGCAGTGCCCGTATTGTTCCTTGACTGCGACGAACTGCACCCGTACAAAGCAACGAGCGAGAAAGCACAAATCCACCGCGAGAGTCTTAGTCGGTGCATGAATTCTTGACCTCCGATAACATTCAGGTTGGTTCTAAGAACATATCAGGGTGATCATGTAAGTAGTATCCTAATCTCGGTATGCGGTGCCTAACAATGCATACAATCGCGTATCGACCGGCTGCTTGAGGAGTTACGTTCTGTCTCAAATCTGAGCCGGGAGGCGGAAAATGGCACGTAAGATAATCTATATCGTCGGAGGCATCGTCGTAGTTCTGCTGATCGTTGTTGTTCTCCTACCCTTTGTAATCGACGCCAATCGGTTCCGTCCGGAAATCGAATCGTCGCTGAACACTGCTTTGAATCGCAGAGTTGACATTGGAGATATTCGACTGTCAATCCTCTCGGGCGGAGTGACCGTGGAAAATATCGCCATCTCCGACGATCCGTCCTTCAATACCGGCCCCTTTCTGAAAGCCAAATCCCTAAACGTAAACCTGGAATTGGCTCCTCTGATCTTCTCACGCGCCATCCACGTCACTGGTTTGACCATAGATCAACCTAGGGTCACGCTGCTTCGCTCCCCAGCTGGGAGGTGGAACTTGTCCACCCTGGGAGCAAACCAAACCCAAACCAAAAACGCCAGGGCGGCAAGCTCGGCCAACACCTCTAGCAGCGGCTCCAGCCCGGACCTCTCTGTCCGCAGTTTCACCTTGAAAAACGGGACCGTGGTCGTCGGCAGAACAGGCGCAAGCGGCCTTCCGCACACATACGATCAAGTCAATATCAAATCCTCGGATCTCTCTTATACGACGCAGTTCCCATTCGAGTTGACCGCTAGAACTCCCGGCAACGGCACTGTCAAACTTACAGGCGAGGCAGGACCGTTGAACTCGCAGGACAGCGCGGCTACTCCCTTGAGGGCGAGGGTCGAAATCAAGAATTTGGATCTGAAGTCAACCGGGTTCATTGATCCTTCCGCCGGAATGGCCGGCATAATGGACTTCAGCGGCACTTTGAATTCGAATGGGCGCACCGCGACCTCTAACGGCAAAATCACGGCCACCCACCTGCAGCTTGTTCCCGGGGGCTCTCCTGCCACTCAGCCCGTGGACGTCGATTATCAAGCCGCCTATGAGTTGAAGCCACAGACCGGTCAGTTGCGGCGCGGCGACGTGCACATCGGAAAAGCTTCTGCCGATCTCACGGGCAACTTCAACAACTCCGGTGCCGTCGCATCGGTGCAAATGAAGCTGACCGGTCAGAACATGCCCGCTTCCGATTTGGAGTCGGTATTGCCTGCGCTGGGCGTAACCCTTCCTTCCGGAGCATCACTGAAACAGGGTGCTCTAAATGCGAACTTGGCCATCAACGGTCCTGTGGATAAGCTGGTGATCACCGGCCCCGTCAGCCTCTCGAATGCAAGGTTGACCGGCTTTGACCTAGGCTCGAGGATGGCCTCGCTCTCCGCTTTTAGCGGCATGAAAAACGTGGGGGACACCGAGATTCAAATGCTCAATTCTGATTTCCGTGTCGCGCCCGAAGGCATCCGCAGCGACAATCTCAACGTGGTTGTGCCGTCACTCGGATCGATGACAGGCAACGGCACCATATCCGCCGACCATAAACTGGATTTCAAGATGATTGCGCATCTCGGTCGCCAGAGCAGTTCGTCTGGCCATGCCAGCCTGGCCAACGCCGCGGAAAGTGGAGGCATACCTTTTAAGGTTCAGGGCACGACCTCGAATCCCCAAATTATCCCTGACGTGAGTGGAATCGTCGGCGGTCTCGCCAATGGCGTGAAAAACGGCAACACCGCCATTCCGTCGAATAGTAAAGACCTGCAGCAGGCCGTCGATAAGCTCACAGGCCTGCTAGGCAGAAAGAAAAAGCCGCAGTAACAAAGTCAGTTGCCCGCACCGCTTGCAAGCACGGCTGATTATTCTCGGGTTTTCGCTCCCTGCCTGTGTGCCATGGCCAACTGGAAGGAACGTTCCAGCAGCTCAATCGCCCTCTCCACGTCCGCATTCGCCCGCAAGAATACGCTCACCCAACCCGAATTCGGTAAGATGTGATGCGGTTCGGCCTCCCCGGCGGCGACGATTTCATTGCGTACCGCCTTCGGGAAGGGAATGTCCACAAGGGCGTCGTCGTGGACGTGCCCCAATTCACGTTTGCCTAGCCGAAACTCCAGTCCGCCGTAGCGGTGGGGCAGAATCTCGACCTTCTTCCACCCATGTACCGCGGCAACGATCCGCTGCCGCGCGCCTGCGACTGCCATTGCTTTATGCTCCTATGCGTTTATTCTAGCTCTTTATGAGCAATGCGCACCCTTCTCTCGAGTCAGAGGCTTCGCTCCCTCGGCCTGTGGCCGAAAAACCAACTTCTGAAGAATTCAGCCGGGTGCGGCTGAGACGATTCCGCAGACTCGTCATCGTCGTTCAATCAATCTTGCTTCTTGCGCACTGGTTTCTATACGAGACCTGGATCGCCTTTCATCCATCGCTTGATCCCACGACACACGTCACTCTGCGAATCGTATTTCCCGTTGCCGCGGTGGGCTTTGTCGCTGCCTCGTTACTGGCGTGGTGGTATTTCAACTGGCTGGTGCGGGGCTTCTACGTGATCTCTGCGGTTTGGGTTGGGCTCATGTGCTTCTGTCTATTCGCGGCTGCCTCCTGTTGGATTATTCTGGGCTTGGTGCGGCTGATGGGTCTGCACATAGCGCCAAATCAGATCGCCAATCGATTGTTTGG
This sequence comes from Acidobacteriota bacterium, assembly GCA_003223325.1. Classification (GTDB taxonomy): domain Bacteria; phylum Acidobacteriota; class Terriglobia; order Acidiferrales; family UBA7541; genus Palsa-189. The sequence continues at coordinate 51,772 of QHYS01000118.1, read as the reverse complement.
GGCCGCACTTCTTGTCGGCTTTTACGGCGTGGTCAATGCCGCGCGCGTTCGCGTAACTCGAATCACCATAAGACTACAGAATTTGCCGGACCGTTGGCGCGGACGTGTCGCCGCACTGGTAAGCGATATGCATTTGGGGCACGTCCGCAACGTCGGCTTCATGCAGCGAGTCATCGCCAGACTTAACCAGCTGGGCCCGGACGTTGTCTTCATCGCCGGCGATATGTATGACGGCACAAGGGCCAATGTGGGCGCCTTGGCGGAACCTTGGTCGGCGCTCTCTGCGCCGCTCGGCGCATTTTTCGTGACCGGCAATCACGAGGAATTCGCCGACCGCGCCAAATATCTAGAAGCCGTTTCGCGAGCCGGGGTCCGCGTCTTGAATAATGAAAGAATTGAGCTCGAGGGGCTACAGATCATTGGAGTACACTACCGCGAATTCATCGATCCCGCGCATTTTCGCGCCATCCTGCAAAACGCATCCATTACGCGCGAGCGGCCGAGCGTCCTGCTAGCGCACGCGCCCCATCGGCTGACCATCGCCGAGGAAGCGGGAATTTCGCTTCAGCTTTGCGGCCATACTCATGGCGGGCAATTCCCGCCGGCGTCCTGGATCACGTCTCGCATTTATGGTCCCTATGTACATGGCCTCCATCGCTTCGGCCGGCTCCTCGTCTTTACTAACTGGGGAGCCGGGACGTGGGGCCCTCCCCTACGTGTGGGAACAAGCCCCGAAATTGTGCTGCTTGCCTTCGCGTCACTTTGATCCGTTCATGTCAGGACGATTAGAGTCATGGATCTCGCAGGCTGAGTAGGCTAGCTATAAATGGGACTAAGCCAAGGGTAGATCCCCGCAAAATCCTCCGGGCGCAACGAGCGCGCCTCGTCCGCCCAAGGCGGACTCGGGATGGACGACACTTTCCGATTCCCCGGTGTTCCCGAGCCATTGAAACGCAAGGTGGCTGCCATTGCATTCGAAATAAGGGCTTTTGGGAGCTCGGTCGAGAAAAATTAATTCTTTGGCGAGAACCGACAAGGCCGTCGTGCCGCCCGCTCATGCAAGGCGCACAAATTTATCCCTCGCGGGCGTATATCTGTATTACCGCGAGCGTCAAGCCACGGCGACCGCAATGCTTCGGATTGAGACTCAATTGCTCACTGAGATTCTTTCTCGGCGCCGCAGGAACGGTGCTCGAGCCTCTGGAGGTCCTTTCCCCTGTAATTTAGCTCGACGTGCGCTTAACCTGGCCTGCTTAGCCTGAAGTTTGGCATTCTGTCGGGCGCCTAGTTCCTGGGCTTTCCAGGCTTCCACGCGGGCAGACTCAGCCCGCGCATTGTCTTGAATCGCAGGTGGTAGGGTCTCGCTCCACGATCTTATGATTCGGCGCAGGATGTCTGTCTCAGTTAGCTCTTCCGAAGCGGCCGTCAGTTTCAGGCACTCCCAATAAAATTGACCGAGGTCTAAACCTACATAGCGTGAGCCGAGGCGGATTCTTAGGAGTTTTTCTTCTTTTACGCGATGTTTGGCCATTTGGCTTCACCCAAGTCTCTCTGGGCTGCTTTCAATGCAGTCCGGCCAAAGGTGGCCGATGCGAGGGGCACATCCTGCCATCGCACCGGCCGGATGGATTTAGAACATTAGCTTGAACCCGAGTTGTATCTCGCGGCTGTCTCCCGAACCGACGACCGTATTGCCCGCCGCGATATCGGGCGTGGTGCAGCCGCAGCCGAACGTATTGGCGCTGGAGGGATCGCTGCCACCGCCGTAGCCATTCACCGAGCCGAAGGGGTTGGTGATGATGGAGTGATTGAGCAAGTTGAAGAACTCGACCCGGAACTGGGCGTTGATCCGCTCCGTAAACTTGAAGCTCTTGAATACGGAGAAGTCCACGTTCTTGAAGCCGGCGTCGCGGAAGATGTTCCGGCCCATGGTGCCGAAGGTTCCAGCCTTGGGAGGAACCAAGACCGAGTTGCCCACTACGTAGCAGCCACCGACCGCCAGCGTGCTGGGGTCGGGGGCGACCGCCGTACACTTATCACCCAGTGAGGAGGGCAGCGTGGTCACGATGCCGCTCACCCCAGATATCGTCGTGCAGGTAACTGGCCCTGGGAATCCGGAGCAGAAGGGAATGGAACTAGGGGTGTCCTTGAAATCGGACGGGTTCCCGAAGAAATCCCAGCGGTCGGTGTTTTCGATGGTCCCGCTGAAGCTGTTCGTGCTGTCGGCGATGTTCCAGGGCTGCGGTCCCGCAATGGTCACGATGGTGTTGAGCTTCCAGCCTTCCAGCAACTGGCCGTAGCCTTTCTTCCCGGGAATGTCGTAACTAGCAGTGAAAGTGGCGCGGTTGCGGATGTCGAAGTCGCTGCTGGCGTATTCCGCCCGCGGATCAGAGGAGTTCTGCGGTTGCGCCCCGAAACGATTCAGCGAACCGTTGTCCAGGCCATGGCCGTAAGTGTAGCCCGCGGTGAGAGTAAACCCATGGGAAACCCGCTGGGTCAGAGTCGCTTGCAGGCTGTTGTAACGGGAATCGGCATCGTTCACCGTACGGTTGATGAACTGCAAGTAAGGGAAGCTGGTAAGGTAAGGCCTGGCTTGTTGCACCGCTGTTGGACTGGGGTTGCCTATGGTGGGAAAGTCGGGGTTTCCGGGAGCACAGGCGTCTGCTAGCTGCGCAGCTGTCAGCGCATTCAGGCAATAACCTGCGCCCAGCGGCGCCTGGTTGATGTCCACAACGCCGATCAGATGGCCGCCGCGAGTGCCGACATAGGTAACGTCAAGTGAAAGATTATTGGTGAAGGCGTGCTGCACGCCCAGATTCCAATCGTAGACGAAGGGGGTTTTGAGATTCGGGTCCACGCTGCCGATGCTGCACTGCTTACCGGACGCGGACGTGCAAGCGACCGCCGCGCCGCTTGGAAAAACAACCCCACCGTTGAGGGTCGGGTTAAGAGCGGGGTCCCAGTTGAGCGCCGAGCCAGGGAGACGGGCGAGGCCGGTCGTAATCGTGCCGCCAAAGGTGGCCGGACAAGGGGACACGACCTTTTGGCAGCCTCCCGTGGGTACGGCGGCGATGCTCGTGCCGCCCGGGACGTTGGCGACCCCAGGGTTCCCCGTGAACGGGGCCAAGCTGAACATCGAGTAAAAGATTCCGGCCGCGCCACGGACCACCGTAGTGCCTTTCCCCGTCACATCGTAGGCAAAACCGATGCGCGGGGAGAAGTTTTTGTGGTCGGGCTTGACCAGACTACTCCCTACGCCCGCTTGACCCTGCTGAATCAGTCCCAGCGTGGGATCGAAGCTACCCAGGAGGTTGTTGACCTCGTGGAACGGCGATCTGTATTCCCAGCGCAGGCCCAGGTTGACGATCAATTTCGGGGTGAGGCGCCAGTCATCCTGAGCGAAGACCCCGTACACCTTGGAGGTCGCCAGAATGTTCGGGTTGCCCACGAGTTGCTGTCCTCTCCTCGGAAGTCCGGCGAAAAAGTCTTCGAGTGGCGTAGAGCACGAGCCCATCGCCGGGGGCGGACAGGCGAATGCAGTTTTGGTGATTTGGCCGCCCTGGAAATCGATCCGGCCTCGCGTGTCGTGGGCGTCGGAATTGGCGTCGATATATGAGAATTCGCCGCCGAACTTGAAGCTGTGCTTGCCGACTAAGTACGAGACATTGTCCTGGAAATCGTAATAGGAGTTAGGGTGTGATTCGAGGGGACGGCCTCCCCGGCTCCCCAGCCTGCCGCCAAAACCGGAAATGATCACACTGGGAAACCCACCCGTACTGGTGATGCCCGTGTTGATGGGGTAACCCTTGCCATCGGCGAGGGTGGCGGTGTCTCTGGGAAGGAGGGCCAATTGCGAACGGTTGTAGCCCGTCCGAAATTCGTTCACCACCCGGGAACTGGCCGTCCAGATCCAGTTGCCGGAGGCCGTCCAGGCGTACTCCGGAAAGCTGTTCTCCCAGATGGCATTCACCTGGGGGAAATCTTCTCCAACCGCATTGTAGGTCCCCTTGTAGATCATACCGTTGATCATGTGCTTGTCGCTGATGCGGTAGTCGATCTTGGCGATCCCGTTATCGCTGGTATTGGCGTTTGGGAAAGTGCTGAGGTAGGTGGTGGTGTTCGGCTGGGCGCCCTGGATGTAGCCGCCTGTGCAGGTGGACGAAGCCGTCAACGGGCCCGCGGGACATCCCAGCAGCGTCTTGCTGAGCGAGCTGACCGCCACGCCGGCATTCTGCAGAGCAATGATGGCATCCACCATGCTGTTCGCCGGATTTCCCGTTGAAGCCAATTCGGGAACGGAAGTGCTGAGGGCGTTGCCGAGGAAGGAACGCAGGCCCTCATAATTCGCGAAGTAGAAGAGTTTGTCCTTCTTGATCGGCCCGCCGATCGCGGCGCCGAACTGCTCCAACTGTACTGGCAACTTAGTACATACAGCCTGACCGCAGGTTCCATTGGCGCCCGGCGCGGGATTGAAGAGATTACGGGCGTCCAAAGCTTGGTCACGGCCAAAGGCGTAAGCCGTGCCGTGAAGAGTGTTGGTTCCCGAGCGGATGCCCACGTTCACCATGGCTCCAGGCTTCCCGCCGTATTCCGCCTTGGGATTCTCCTCGAGGTTGAACTCCTGAATGGCGTCGACGGGTAAGATCAGCGCCCCGTCGGTGATTGCACTCGACGCGCCGGCTACGGGGCGGGCGTCGAAGGCATTCGCATTCAAAATGCCGTCGACCATCCAGCTGGTTTCATCGGGCCGAACGTTATTGGTGCTCTGGGTCCACGGTGAGCCGCCAGGCTGGAGCATCACGCCTGGACGCAACCCCATCAGGCTCTGGAAGTTGCGGCCATTCAGAGGCAGGTCGTTGATCGACGCGTCGTTGAGTGTGCCGCCCAGGGTGGCGTTGGTGGTTTCCACCAGCGGGATGGACTCGGTGACCGTGACGGTCTGCTCCTGCGCACCGGGCTGAACGGTCAAGTCAACGCGAACCTCCTTGCCAACCCCGAGCTCCACGTTCGCACGCTCGAGCTTCTTGAAGCCATTGGCTTCGACGCGGACCGTATAAGTGCCAGGAAGGAGCTGCGGAGCGTTATACTCCCCGGCGTCGTCAGTGGTCAGAGTTCGCGCGAGACCTCTGTCCTTATCGATGATACTTATTGTAGCGCCCGATATGACCCCGCCACTTTGGTCTGTAACCGTTCCGAGAATACGTCCGTTACTGCCCTGAGAAAACAACGATAGAGAGAACAGCAACACACCGAGAGCCGCGCCGAGCAGGCACACACTTGTACTTGCTCGGACCACCTTCAACGTTACGGATTTCATGAACGCCCTCCTTTTAATAGCCGAAGACAAAAAAGGGCCTACGGCTCGACCTAGAGAAGGGCCTACGACTTTTGACCTAAACTTGTGAATTGCCTCCGACTTTGGGTCGCATGTAGCACTCCACCACGATAAAGTCAAGAAAAATTTGAAAATTTGAAAATTTGGTAATGCCTCAGTTTCGGTCGCGGCGCAGGTATGGGTTGGAAAATTTATCGGAGGGCCGATGAGTTTTAGCTGGACAAACCGAAATCTCTTCGCTACTCTAAAATCGAGAAGGCCGAAGAAATATGGAGCCCCCGCATCCACCCGTCGCGCCGCTGACGTTTTGCGGACGACGCTTCACCCTCCCCGAACTCGAGATGATCCGAGAAGTGACCTCGCAGTTCTCGGCGCTGAGCCTCACGGAAATCTCCCGCACCCTGTGCGAGCTTCTGGAATGGAAGCGACCGAACGGAAGATTAAAGAACCACGAATGCAGGTTGTTGCTGGAACGCCTCCGGGATCAGGGCGTCCTGAGTTTACCGGCCGTGCAACCGCTCGGGGGCCGCGGACCGCGACCGCCACGTCTGACTTCCCGCAGCGATCCGCAGCCGGAGATCACCGGCTCGGCGGGCCAGTTCGAGCCTCTGAGTCTGACGGTGGTGGAAGCCGAGCGGAGGGAAGACAGTCGGCTGTGGGCCGAGTACGTTGAGCGTTACCATTACTTGGGTCACCGGGTGCCCGTGGGCGCCAACCTCCGCTACTTGGTACGTTGCGCGCGCTACAGGGAGCAGGTCTTGGCGTGTCTGCTGTGGACTTCTGCGGCCTGGAAGATGGCGGCGCGGGATCGCTGGATTGGCTGGCACGCGGCGCAGCGAGCGCGCAATCTTCCTTTCATCGTCAATAACAGTCGTTTCTTGATTCTGCCCTGGGTCCACGGTGTCGGCTTAGCCAGCAAGATCCTGGCGCATGGCGCGCGTCAACTGCCCGGCGATTGGGAGCGGCACTACGGCTACCGGCCTCTGTTACTGGAAACGCTGGTCGAGGAGGGGCGCTTTCGGGGCACTTGTTACCGCGCCGCCAACTGGCTCGCCCTGGGTCGGACCCAGGGGCGGGGCCGCATGGACCGGGAGCATCGTCTGCCCCTCCGGCCCAAGCGGCTCTTCGTCTATCCTCTTTGCCGACATGTCCAAGAGCGGCTGTGTCAGGCTGCTGCTCCCCGGCGTCTTGATCGTCGACCGCTACCATGCCTACCATCGGGCTCCCTGCAAGCGGCAATACTGCTACGCCCCTCTGATGCGCGACGTCGAGGATCTGGCCCAGGAGTTTCCGGACCAGGGCGAGGTTCAGGCTTTCACCTCAGCACTGATACCGCTGTTGTCAGCGGCCATGCACCCGCAGCCGCTCTGCGATGCTGCCTACTACGAGCAGGCACGCGGCCTTCAGCAGCACATTCAAAAAGTGATCGAAGCGCCGGCCCAGCATCTGGGCGTGCGGGGGATGCAGGATCTGTTTCGCGACAACGCCGCCCGGCTCTACCACTGGGTCGAGGATCGCCGCGTGCCTGCCGATAACAACCACGCGGAGCGCGAATTGCGCCCCACCGTCATCGCTCGCAAAACCAGCTTCGGATCGCAATCCGATGTGGGAGCGAAGACCCGGGAAATCCTCATGACCCTAATCCATACTTTGGCTCTTCGCGTTGCGGACCCCGAGACCCGTTTCAAATCTGTTCTGGATCAACTGGCGGAAGACCCGACCCGCGACCCCATCCGCTTACTGTTTCTCCCCGACTCCGGCTAGACAGCACCTCAACGAAACTTGCGCATCCTGACTGACCTTACGATTCGCCGAGTCTGTAACCCAGACGCACTCCTGTGTGCGCACCGGATCCCCCCGCACGCGACCGAAACTGAGGCATTACAAAATTTGGAAAACATTTTCTGAGTTCCGCGGACCCACATTTCAAAAATCCGACATGGGAGTTGAACGTCTCCTGTGCGTAATTCCTGTTACCTGTTTACTAAATCGGACTGGTCGGTGTTTGACGCTGAAGCAGTCGCATCCGCGTGGATCGCGTCAGATGAACCCGTGAACGTGTGCCATTCGTTCGTGGCTCCCCTCTGCGGTCTCTCTAGCCCGAAAAAGCCGCGTTACTTTGTTGACGCGCGAAAGCTCCTGATCTCCATGACTTTCGCGCGAAGACGCGCAGTTTTTTGGCTCGACAATCGCATCATTCTCGCACCTGAGAGCTGAAGGGCGCCGGACTAAAGTGACATCCACTTTGACAAGAAGAAGTAGAAGACCGCCGATATCACGACGAGGTACGCAAGCATGGCCAGGGTCCAACCCATATTGTGCCGGATCACTTGGCCTTCACTGCGCACGAGTTTGCTGGTCGAAACACCCACGCTGGCCGTCTGCGGCGCAATCGGCTTTCCCACTTCGGCCCCTACGGAGTTGAAGGAGGGCAGCAGCAGCACAGGCAGATTCAATAGCCTGCCGGTTAGCGCTTGCACCGGTCCAAACATGGCGTTGGTAGCGGTGTTGCTCCCTGAGAGCGCGACGCCGATCCACCCAAGGATGGGCGCTAAGACCACGAAAAACACACCGATCTTGGAGAGGCCGTAGGCCAGCGAGTTGGCCATTCCGGTGAACACAAAAATATAAGCGAGGGCGAAGATGAAAAAAGCGACGAGCAACGCTCCCCACATCTGCTTGAACGTTTTGGCAAAGACCTGACGGATGATCTGCCACTGCGGGCGCAAGATGAGCAGGAGCACCACCCAGGAAACCAAAATAGAGGTGCCGCCGGCGAAGGGAGTGAAGTTGAAAACCGACAGAATTGGCTTCTGCGTTACGGAAGAATTGGACGCCACTGACAGGCGGAACCAGCTGACGCCCGGCAGATGAGACCACGGGCCAGTCCAGGAGACCACAACGGCGATCAGCACGATATAGGGGAGCCAGACCGAGAGCGCCTCTGCCGCTGAACCTAACTCGGATGGATTCAACATAAGCGACTTTTCCGCGGGTGCTAGCGCGGCCCCGCCGAATGCGCGAATCTTTTTAGGGCGCCAAACCTTCACGAGCAAGAAAAGAATCCAGAAAGAAACCAGCGCCCCGCTCAAATCCGGCAGATACGGACCCAGATAACGCGCAACTGGCCACTGGCCGGCGATGTAAGAAAGGGATCCCACGATCGCCAGCGGCCAAGCTTCGATCATTCCCTCCCAGCCGCTCACCAGATAGATCAGAACCCAGGGAGGCAGTAGCGCCAGAATCGCGACAATGCTTCCGACAGAAGCGGAAAGCGCCATCATGGGAAGCCCAGTCACAGCCGCTAATCCCAGAATCGGCGCTCCCAGTGCGCCGTAGGAAACCGGCGCGTTGTTCGCCAGGGCGGCCACGCGGATGGCATCCAGGTCCGCTATTCCCAAACCGACCAGAATCGGCACGACCACCGCCCACGGATAGCCGAACCCCACCAATCCTTCCAGCAGGGCGCCGAAGGCCCAGGCCAGCATGATCGTCTGGATCCGGATGTCGGCGGTGGCGTGATGAATCATCCATTTCTTGAACCGTTCAAAGATGCCAGTGAGTACGAGGGTGTTGAAGATGATCAGGCCCCAGAACGTAATCCAGTCAATCGCCCAGAAGCCAGTGAACCCGCCGTACAAGTAAGATTTCAGCGTGTCGCCAACCGGCGCGTGCCATACCAAGACGCCGAGAAGGATGGTGACGAGCCCTCCGATGATCGTCGCGAGCCAGGCGGTCAGGCGCAGGGCAGCCAGCATGTAGAGCAAGGCGACGAAAGGGACCATGGCAATAAATACCGTCAGCCATAAATTCCCTGCAGGATTGAGTGTCTGCTGAAACATGTTGTCGCCAATCTCCTTTCAATCCGCCTGTAATTCAGGGCCGGATTTGGTGCAAAAACGCTCGAGGCCCGTTCTAGCGGGCACTGTTATATCTTCCCGAGGCACACAAGAACAAGCAGGTATATTGGAAGCAAGTGCAGAACTTCGTTTGTTAAACCGGCGCTGGGCCGTCTTGGACTTCCTTGGCAGGCCTGCAGATATGTTAATCTCGCGTCTCGCTTTTCTATTGAGTTCCCAATGGATCGGCCCAAGATACTCGCCACTCATCGCCTGTTCGAAGAGCCGCGGGCGAAGCTCGCGGAACACTTTGACGTGGAATATTGGAGCGATTCGCACCGCCCACCGCGGGCCGAAGTCCTGCGGCGCGTCGCGGACAAAGACGGCCTGATCTGCCTTCTGACCGAAAGAATTGACGATGAACTCCTCGCGGCTGGTCCGCGCTTGCGCACAGTCGCCAATGTTGCAGTGGGATTTGACAATATTGATCTGGATGCCTGCACGCGTCGCAACGTCGCGGCCAGCAACACGCCAGGCGTACTCGATGAAACGACCGCGGATTTTGCCTGGACTCTCCTCATGGGCGTCGCGCGGCGCTTGATTGAAGGCGATGCGCTCGCCCGCTCCGGCGAGTGGAAAGGCTGGAACCTCGATCAGCTCGTCGGCGCCGATATCTGGGGCAAGACGCTCGGCATCCTCGGTTTTGGCCGCATCGGCCGAGCGGTAGCGCGGCGCGCGAGCGGCTTCGGTATGCGCGTTTTATACAACGACGCAGTTCGCGCCCCAGTCGAAGTCGAAAGCGAATTGAGAGCTGAGTATACGGAACGCGATACCGTTCTCAGGGAGGCCGATTTCCTGAGCTTGCATGTGCCGCTCCTGCCGGCCACTCGGGGCCTGATCGGCCCGCGTGAACTGGCATTGATGAAGCCGTCCGCCTTCCTGATCAACACTTCGCGCGGGCCCGTCGTGCAGGAAGCCGCGCTCGTCGCGGCCCTTGAGCGGCACAAGATCGCCGGCGCGGCCCTGGATGTCTACGAGCGTGAACCGCAGATCGGCCACGGTTTGCTTCGCCCGAATGTGGTCCTGGCGCCGCATCTGGCGTCGGCGTCTCTCGAAACACGCACGCGAATGGCCATGATGGCAGTCGAGAACACGATGGCTTTCTTTGAGGGCCGCCGTCCCCCTAATATCTTGAATCTCGCCGTATGGAAGAAATAATCGCAAGGAGAGATGACCCCATGCCAGCCGTGACTCGCAATAATCCCAAGTTGACCCTGGAAGGCGCGCAGCTCGTCCTCGCTGCCGCGCAAGCGCGCGCCGCGGAGATCAAAGTTCCCATGGATATCGCCGTAGTCGATGACGGCGGTCACCTGCTGGCCTTTGCACGTATGGACGGGGCGAAACTTTCCTCCGTCGAAATCGCTATTGGCAAGGCGCACTGTGCCGCCATTCGGCGCCTGCCTTCCGCGCCCGCCCGCACCGGAGACGAAGTCAACGTGGTGCTTTCCCTAGGACTTTCCCTGGCCACTCGGGGACGCCAAATACCGGTACGCGGTGGCATTCCTTTACAAGTGGAGGGTGTCTGCGTCGGCGGCATCGGCGTCAGTAACGGCACCGAAGATCAGGATGTGGACGTAGCCCAAGCCGGCGCCCGCGCCCTCGAACGTGCCTGACCTGAAGCAAGTCGCGCGTGAAATCTTTTCCGAAACGCTCGCGGCCATCGATATCCCGTTGGCCATGCGCCAAAAACTGGCGCGCACCGGCTCGCGAATTCGCTTTGACGACGACGTCGATCTCGCGGCCTACAATCGCATCGTCGCCATCGCCATAGGCAAAGCATCAGCGGCCATGGCGCTGGGCTTTGCCGACCTTCTTGCTATGGACTTTGCTTTTGAAGGTATTTTGGTCGCGCCGTACGAAAGCCTCTCTGAAGTCCAAGGATTTCGAGCCCTCGGTGCGGCTCACCCAATCCCCGACCAAAGCAGCATCGCCGCTGCTCACGCCATCATCGATCTGCTCAGGCAATGCGATTCGCGCACGCTCGTGTTTTTCTTGCTCTCCGGTGGTGGCTCGTCGCTTATCGAATTGCCCCTCGATCCCAGCATCAGCCTGAAGGATCTGCAGCGACTGAATCGCCTGCTGGTCACTTCTGGCGCTTCGATTAACGAGGTTAACGCGGTGCGCAAACATCTCTCCGCGGTCAAGGGCGGGCGATTGGCGGCCCTGGCCGCCGCGTCCACGAAGCTGTCTCTCGCGATCACCGATGTGCCCGCTGGATGCGAATCGGCACTCGCATCCGGGCCCACGCTAGTCGACCCAACTACGGTCGCTGACGCGTGTCGCGTGATCGAGAAATATGCGCTCGCTTCGAAGCTGCCTGCATCCGTGCGCGCCAAATTCGCCCAACCTCAAACCATCCCGGAGACTCCGAAGCGGGGCGATCCCGCGTTTGCGCGGGCCCGCTTCTCGCTTCTGCTCACCATGCACGATCTCTTTCACCATGCCCATCAGGCTGCCGAAGCCCGCGGTTTTGTCACCCAGTGCGACAATTCCACAGACGATTGGCCTGTGGCTCAAGCCGCCGAATGTTTGCTTGGCCAACTCGCCCGCCTTGGGCAGGCAAACCGCGGCCGCCGCGTCGCCCTCATCGCGGATGGAGAAGTGAGTTCGCCCGTGCGCGGCAAGGGCGTAGGCGGCCGCAATTCGGCATTTGTGCTGGATTGCGTGGAGAGCATCGCAGGGAGGGGAATTGCCGTGCTTAGTGCAGGGACCGATGGAAAGGACGGCTCAAGCCCCGCAGCCGGCGCTGTAGCCGATGGCAAAACGCTCGAAAGAGCACGGACAGAAAGATTAGATCCGCGAGAGTTCGCCGCCCGAAGCGATTCCTATAACTTCTTCCACAAACTTGGAGACGCCATCGAAACCGGGCCCACCGGAAATAATCTGCGCGACTTGCGGATCCTGCTCGCGGAATGATTACGGCATCACCCTGCTCGGTTGCTGCTCGATTTTCTTCAGCCTCTCGTTCATTTCGGCTAGATTCTGCTCGATCTTGTCCAGGCGCTCGACGATCTGCTGCTCGGCCCGCTCGTTCCCCGGAGCCTGGCCCTGGTTCGGTGCGCTGGCTGCGGTAGATGCTGCGTCTTCTTCTGCACGAGGATTTTTGATTCGCGCAATCTGTCGTTCGATTACGGGGCCGCCGCCCGAGGGTATATCTCCGCTCTTTCGCAAATTCTCGAGAGGCTCGATCGCCGCTGGATCACCGCGTTCGCCCAATGCGTAGACCGCCGCCAGCCGAATGTCGAAATCAGGATCGTTCAGTAGGGCGATCAGGCGCGATTCGACCGATTCATCCTTCTTCGCGATTTTTCCCAGGCTGTCGATCGCCGCGGTTCTCAGTCGCATCGCTTTCCCCGGATCCAGCCACTCCAGCAGCCGTGGCGCGGCCTGGTCGTTACCGAGTACACCCATGGCGCGCAGCGCCGCGCGGCGGATCACGTCGTCCGGAGAATCGGTCTTCGCCGCGTTCTCGAGCGTGGCCATGGCGATGTCCGCCTTGCGTTGCCCTAGGGCCAGCAGAGCCGCGGCACGCACGCGATAAGCGCTGTCTTTGCCGGCAATTCCCGCCAGCCTCGTAGCGAGCGCTGGATCATCAGAAAATTTGCCGAGTTGCTCTACGGCCACTTCCCGCACCCACGGGTCAGCATCTTCGAGCCCAGGAAGAACGGCATTTTCCGCCTGCGCTCCGCCAATCTTACCTAGCGCGGTGAGTGCCTGCACCCGCAGGCCCCAAAAATGGTCGTGCGCCACTGCTCCGCCGAGGGCGGCGATCGCCCCGTCGTTTCCTTTCATATCGCCCAGCGCCTGCGCTGCGTCGGCGCGGTCGGGAACGTCCTCCGCGTGCAGCAGTTGGTAGATCCACTGCTCTGCCGATTTACGAAATTCGACGGACTTCAGAATCTTGTCGCCCTTATCAAATAAGACCAGCAGCGGCTCTGAATCCGCGGGAAACGAAAACGTTTCGTCCGCTTTCGTTACTGTAATGGGAAAGCCCTTGGTGCCTGCGTACGTTGTGACGGCGACCTCAACTGGCATCTCAAAAAGTCCCACGTGGCCGCGGACGTCCTGCGTTTGCTGTACCTGCAGGCGAACTTCCCTGGCGCCCGCGTCGTAGGTCGTGCTCACGGCAAAACGCGGCGCGCCGCCGCCGTAAATCCACTCGTCAAAGAAGCGATCCACATCGACGTGCGTCGATTCCTCTATCGCTTTGATCAGGTCTGAGGTGACCACGTTTTCTAGCCGATTCACCTCCAAATAATGTTGCAGCGCATGAAAGAAGACATCGTCACCGAGTTGTTCCCGGAGCATCTGCAGCACCAGGCCTGCCTTGCCGTAGATATTTCCCGCGTACTGAAGCGAGTCGCGAAAATCGTGCGTCACTATGGGAACCTGGAACAAGCGCCGCTGCCGCAACCACGCCGCTTGCGCGCGCCAGCGCGCGTACGCAGCATTGTCGGCGCCGTACTGATGTTCCTCCCAAAGGGTGGCCATAAACGTCGCGAATCCCTCGTTGAGCCATAAGTCGCCCCAATCCTTGCAGGTCACCAGATCGCCGAACCACTGATGGCTCATTTCGTGCGAAATCAAACCATCTGCGCCTTCCAGGCTCTCGCGCGCGAGCGCCGGGTGCAGCAGGCTGCGCGCCGTGAGGGTCGTTGCGCTAGCGTTCTCCATTCCGCCCAGGGTGAACTGATCCACGGCTGTCTGGTCATACTTGTCCCACGGATAAGGCACGCCCAATCGCTCAGAAAAAAAGCTGAGCATCTCGGGCGTGCGCGCAAACGTAGACTCGATGCGATCCGCTTCTCCCCGTGGCACACGATAGTCCACGGGAAGATGGCGCCAGGTTTTCTTGCTCTCGTCGAATTCGCCCGCCACCAGAGAAATCAGATACGTGGAGATCGGCTGTGATTGCCGCCACGTCCACGTCTTCATGCCCGGCCCGGCATTCACAACGTTCTCAAGCCTGCCGTTCGACACGGTCACCCAGTCGCGCGGAACGGTGACAATCATTTCTGTCGTCGTGCGGTCGTTCGGATAGTCGTAGATGGGAACGTAATAGCGGGTCTCTTCGGCCTCCCCCTGCGTCCAAATTTCCTTGGGTTGTGCCGAGGAACTATTGTTCGGCAGGATGAAATAGAGGCCCTTCTTCGGACTGCCCTGGTAACGAATGGCCACCTCGTGCTTTTCGCCGGCTTTGCTGTCGCGGCCGAGGGCCACGTGCAGTTTAGCCTCGTCGGTCGAAAAGTGCGCTTCCTTTCCGTCGAGGCTGGCGCTCAGAATCGTCAAACCGACGGAATCGAAATCCAACTCGCGCAAGCCATTCTTCAGCGTCGTGAGCGTGTGCGTGACTTGGCCGATCACCTGCCTCTGATCCAAGTCAAACCGCAATTCGATTCGCGCGTTCTGCAAGTCGTAGTCGCGGCTGCGGGCAAAGGGCTCATCGGCGCGAGCCCGCGGCGCAACCCCCGCTCCCAGCGCGAGTAGGAAAAATGAAATAAGGGCAATACGTCCGCATCCCTTCGTCCACCGATTCACAAACGATCGATCGTTAGTTTCTTCAGCCATCCCACTCTCCTGAATGGGCTCCGCTCGTTCAGACGCGCTGTTCGCGCAAGTAGGCGTCTTCTTTGCGAATCCAGTCCTCCCGTCGCGGTGCGAAGAAATCAATATCAACCGTATCTTCGAGCGCTACCGCCGAATGCGGAACATTCGGCGCAATATAAAGGACCTCGCCGCCGTGAACGACCACTTCGCGGTCATCAAACACGAATTTCAGCGCTCCCGACAGAATCAGCGAGAATTGCTCGCTCGCGTGCCAGTGCCGCGGCACCACCGCACCACGCGTCATGACTAGCCGCGCGATGGTTGCGTTATCGCCGTTCAACATTTGACGCGATACCAGCTTATTGAGCTGCTCGCCTTCAAGCGTTTCCCACGAGGTCTTTTCCATCTTTGCCTCCTCGCTGCCGGTACTGTGATAATCTCCGCATCGTCGCGCGAAAGAGCAACCGCCGTCAATGCCCGCTTGTTGTCGATGACCAGTTTCTTCGAGAAAGCCGTCCGCTTCATGGCCATAGCCGTGCTGGCCTTCGAAATGCCCGTTCCCATCTACTGGCTTACGCTACACGGCTGGGTTTCGTTCTGGCGCAGACACATCCGGGCAGCCTTTCCTGTGGTGGTGCTCGCAGCTTGGGGAATCGTCGATGGCCTTCTTTATCGCTTTCGCCAGGAACTTTTCCGCCCCCATCGCATGTCCTGGCTGGCTCCTGTGGGAATGGCCCTGATCGCCTTCGATGTTTTTACCTTCGCCACTTCCGAAGCCGTGCTCGGCGGACGCCGAATCGTAGGGCACTCCGAACTGGCCGACAGCCGCGAATTGATCGCTCGCGGACTCTACGCGCACGTGCGCCATCCTCGCTATCTCGGTATGATGTCGGGCGTGTTCGGAGCTTGGCTAATTGTCGGAGGACCGATTATCGGAACGACGCTCTGGGCGCCGAGTATGGTCTGGCTCGTTTTAGTTCTTCTCATGATTCGCGCCGAAGAACGCGAACTGCACACCCGCCTGGGCTCGGCCTACGCCGCTTACGCTGAGCGTGTTCCTGCGCTCCTGCCGTTTCGGCTGCCATCGCGCATGAGGCACTCTTCCTCGCCCCGAGAGCATCGCCCTTGACCCGACACCAAGAAAAACTCCGCGTCGCCTTCCAAGGCGAGCCAGGCGCTTTCAGCGAAGAGGCCGCCGTCAAACTCCTGGGCGGCCAAATCGAGACCGTTCCGCGCTCCACATTCGAAGTCATGTTTGCCGCGATCGCCGACGGCGCCGCTGACCTCATTCTGGCGCCCGTCGAGAACAGCCTAGCCGGCTCCGTCTATCGCTGTTACGACTTGCTCCTCGAAAGCAAGCTCAGCATCATCGCGGAAGTCATTCTTCCCATTTCGCACAACTTGATCGGCCCACCCGGCGCAACCATCGAGCAGGTGCGGTTCGTGCAATCGCACCCGGTGGCGCTGGCACACTGCACGCGCTTTTTTGAAGCGCATTCCCAGATCACGCGTGTAGCCGCCGAAGACACCGGCGGGAGCGTTCGCGAAGTGGTCCGCGCAGGGGATTTCCAGCGCGCGGCCATCGCCAGCAGCCGCGCCGCGGAAATTTATGGCGGCTGCATCCTGCAATCTCATCTGGAAGACCATCAGCAGAACTACACTCGCTTTGTGCTTCTCTCCTCTGAACCCGGAATGCCCGCAGGAGCCGACAAGATTTCTTTGGTTGTTTTCTTGCTGCACCGGCCCGGCGCCTTGCATCAGGCCCTGGAACCTATGGCACGAGAAAAGATTAATTTGGTGAAAATCGAAAGCCGTCCGATCGTCGGCCATCCGTTCGAATACTGTTTTTATCTCGACCTGATGGCCCCGCCCCAGGCGTCGGGAACGCAGGTCGCGCTCGAGGAATTGCGCCGGCGCACCAGGGAAGTGCGCATCCTCGGCTGTTACGTCGGCGCCCAGCCGCCTGTGATCTGTTAGCGCATTTCTCTGGGCTGGCAAGTAGTCTGGTTCGAGGCTTGCTCGTAGAACGGTGTGATGAAACGGGCAACGTCCTCGTAGAACTGGGTACTCAACGGAATCAAGTCAAACGGCTCCTTGTCGGTCAGCGACGGGCGGACAATTTCCAGCACCAGCTTGGCCAGAAACCGTAGGCGCTCTTCTGCAAGCGGCTTTGCCAGACGCACGGCAATCGCGCCATGCGGGTGCTCGTCTCCGTAGGCAACCGCCAGCAGAAAGGCGCTCTCGAGGCCGTCAACTTTGGCCAGAGTTTGCTTCACTCGTTCCCTCACATCGTCAGCAAAGACTCTTTTCTGCTTCCCGAACATCAGGCGTGTGCCGGCTGGTGGCCGGACCGTGCTCATGGCCGGTGTGGGCTCTGGGGGCACTCCTTTGGCGAGCGATTCAAACTCACGCCGGGTCACACGGCCGCCTGGGCGAAGCATCTTGCGCCTGGGATCGAAGGGATTGATGATCACTTCCTGGAAGGGCAGCGGAACGAGCATCTCAAACAATGCCCGGGCCTTCAGCGCAATACTCGGTGTGTTTGGGTCCCAGTTACGCAGCGCTTCGTCGTCGGTGAACACCGGCGTTACATCCACATTGTTCGCATCCTTGATGCCGATGATCTGAATCGTCGTTTGGCCGTCGCTCGTCTGTAGGCCGGGCTTTCCGCTCACTTCGGGCGTAGGCAAAATGAGGGCGGCTTGCAACAGTTCGGCGTAGAGCTGTTTGCGTTTTGCAGGCGTGTCGTTAAGTGCGATTTCGTGCATGGCTGTCAGCAGACGCGGGTTTTCGAGCTTCTCGGGGACAGACTGACTCTTTCTCAGCAGACGAAGCAAATCCATTAGCAGCTCCTCCGCGATGAGCGCGTTCTTGTGGGACCCAATCGGCGGATCGATGTCCTTGTCTGTCATTTTGGCTGCTACGCCGAGCGCGACCGGACGTTGACAGTTCGAGCGATGCGGAGGAGTAACTGCCGAAAAGTCGCATAAACAAGCCAGAATCGGAGCAACACTCGGCAGGATGTGCAAGCTCCCGTGGATGTTATCCTTGGGTTTGCCGTTTATGGCGCGCCGCGTATAATCTTCAGACCGCTGCGCTTTGCGCCGTTGCGCACCTGAGGTGCGACGCGGCAGGATCACTCATCGGCCAAATTTCATGACCTCAGCCTTTCTGAGATGCATTGAGCAAAGCTGCCAGCAGCGCTATCCGCTCGATGCCAAAGAGCATCAATGCGCCGAATGCAGCGGCTTGCTCGATGTCCAATACGATTTCCAGGGGATCGACGCCGCTTCCTTGCGTGCCTTGTGGCAGCAGCGCAAAACAAGCAGCACGATCATCGACCAAAGCGGCGTATGGCGTTTCCGCGAGCTTTTGCCATTTGTCCCCGAGGGGACCAAAGTGGTCAGTCTATCCGAGGGTCGCACCCCGCTCATCGAAGTGAACCGCACCGGGGAGTGGGCGGGCGGCGTTCATCTTGCCATCAAGCATCAGGGCAGTAATCCGACGGGTTCATTCAAAGATTTGGGCATGACCGCCTGCATCACTCAGGCTTCTATTCTCAGCAGCCGCGTGACCGCATGCGCCTCTACTGGCAATACCTCCGCTTCGATGGCGGCCTATGCTGCGCGTGCCGGAATGAAAGCCGTGGTCTTTGTTCCCTTTGGAAAAATCTCCACCGCCAAGCTGGCTCAATCCCTTGAATTTGGCGCCGTGGTCATCGAGATGGGCGACAACTTCGATCAAGCATTCCGGATGCTTCGCGAACTTACGGACGAACTCGGTCTCTACCTCGTCAATTCCCTCAATCCCTTCCGTCTCGAAGGCCAGAAGACCATCTTCTTCGAAATCCTCGAACAACGGGACTGGCGAGTCCCGGATTACCTGGTTCTGCCCGGCGGAAATTTGGGAAACGTCTCCGCTGTCGGAAAAGGCTTGCAGGAACTCAGGCAACTTGGACTGATCGACAAACTGCCACGCCTGGTCGTCGTTCAAGCGGAAGGCGCGAGCCCCTTTTACACCATGATCGCCACCGGCGCGGATGAGATCGTTCCTATCCAGCCGCGTACCGAGGCATCCGCCATTCGCATCGGAAATCCCGTGAACTGGAAAAAAGCTCTTCGTGCCCTTCGTTTAACCGATGGCCTGTGCGAGTCTGTTACCGACGAACAGATTTTCGAGGCCAAGGCCGTATTGGCTAGAGACGGTGTTGGATGCGAGCCTGCATCCGCGGCGTCGGTCGCCGGCATCCAGAAGCTAGTCCATTCGGGCAAAATCGAGGATGGTGCGGACGTGGTCGCCGTCCTGACGGGCCATCAGCTGAAGGATCCCGAGATCAGCATCAAGCGGCGCAGCGAGCGAGAACTATCTCAGCAAAGGCTGCATGTTGAGGCCGACATCCATAAGTTGCGAGCCGTCCTGGAAAGCGTAATTCTGCAATCGGCTTGAAGGACCTGGGCGAGTGATGATCCCACGCGGATGATTATCCGTGCGATTTGGCCCTAGTTGGATGAGCAAGGGATCTGTCTAAGGATTTCGCCCCACGACGACAACCGTGCAACCAGCAAAATTATTTTCGCCCCGCGAAGCTGCCCAGGTTTTGGGCATTAGCTATCCCACTCTCAAGCAGTGGATTTACAAGGGCAAGATTCGTACCGTCAAGACCGCCGGTGGCCACCATCGCATTCCCGAACAGCAGATCGATAGGTTCCTTTATCGCGCAGGCGAAACCGGCGATGTCCGCCAGCGCCGCAACAATTTCCGCAGGGTCAGTGGCAGAAATCAACTCATCGGCCGCGTCACGGATATCAAGACACAGGGGTTAATGGCTCAGGTGACGCTCTCCATCGGCGGTCAGCACATCACTTCCATTATCACCGCCGATGCCGTCCGCGAGATGCGACTGCAAAAGGGTCAGACGGTTGCCGCGCTGATCAAGTCCACAGAAGTTATGATCCTGCGAGTGTGAGCGGCTCAGTTGTCGCCGGGTACGAATCTAACAAGCGGAGGTAGTAAGAGGCCATAGGAATCGACCTATCCGACAGTCATGTCCTTGCCTCGGCCCGTGATTCTGTGCTAATAGCCAGTATTAATGCGCATACTAGTGAATGCAGTGGGGAGGAATGGATGAAGCTTAAGCCCCTAATATGCTTGGCGTTAATCGCCGGCCTTCTGTTGGCAAGGGTCCCGCTCTTCGCGCACCACGGAACAGGCGTGGCTTATGACATAGAAAAGGTAGTTACGTTGAAGGGAACTGTAACCGAATGGATTTGGGCCAACCCCCATTGCGGCATCCTGTTCGACGTCATGGATGACAAAGGTAGCGTCGAACATTGGGGCGCGGAGCTAGGGAATCCCCATGCACTCTCCATGGCCGGCATGAGCAAAGATATCCTGAAGGCGGGCGACAAGATCACCCTTTCGGGGCACCCGGCCAAGTCGGGCGCACCACGCATCGAGCTTCAGGAGTTCACTACCGCCGATGGGCGAACTCTGCCGGAAAAAGGCCATAAGGGGAACGGCGCCAAACTCACGGACGAGCCTGGCCAGTAAACCGACTGCGGCCGGCGAGCGCAAGCAAATCGGGCTGCCTATCAGAGGAGGGAGTTGGAAAATGCGAAATCGCTTCATGGACTTATTCGCCGTCCTCGCGACCGTGCTCGCCATCTCGACCGTCACGTTCGCGCAGACCTATGGCACCAAGGGATACGCGCCAGGGGCCTGGAAACCGGACGAGTTGTCGAAGGACTTGTCAAAGCCCAAGCCTTATAACGCACATGACCTGTCCGGAGTTTGGTCGTCGCCCACCAAGGCTGGTTATTTCGAAAGGCATGCCCTCAATGACAAATGGCTAGACATAAAAGACAAGAGTATTCCAGACCAGATGAGGTCCCAGACTTATCCTCCTCCCCTCACGGAATGGGGCAGGGCCAAGTTTGAAGCGACGAAGCCGAGCTATGGCCCCCGATCAGTTGCACCCGGCTTGGGGAATGACGCAGTTTCCACCTGCGACCCGATGGGCTATCCCCGCGACCTATATGAGGCAAATCTACGGCCCTTCGAGATAATTCAAGGCCCGGACCGAGTGCTGATACACATGCAGTATCACGATATCTGGCGCCAAATTTGGATCGACGGCCGAGGACTTCCGAAGGATCCAGATGCCGCCTGGATGGGATACTCCATTGGAAAATGGGACGCAGACACCTTCGTTGTAACGTCGACCGGCTACGACGATCGCACCTGGCTCGATCACTTCGGCAATCCTCATAGCGATCAGATGGTCCTCCTCGAGCGCTGGCGCCACCCTGATGCCGATACGCTGACACTCGACATGACGATCACTGATCCAAAGGCGTACACGGCGCCTTGGGTCGGCGACACAATTACGTTTGTGCGTGCGAAAGCGGCGATCTTTGAGGAGCTTTGCGTCCCTTCCGAAGAGGAGCACTTCAACGATAAAATCAGGGACGCTGCTGTGGGAACAGCAAAGCCCTGATTCATCTTGTCAAACCGGATCGCAGCGTTACTCGGGTCTTAAGTTGCGGAGACCGGGCAAAAGCGCCGGAACGTGGCGGGAGTCAGCGTTGTAAGTGACGCCCCGTATCTACAGCGTTCAGACACGAACCATGGATTAAATCCTGTATTGCCAACGCTTTTCATGGCCACATACTGTCACCTTTAATTCAGAGCCGGTGCTGCCCACGGCGGGCTGGAAGATGTCTGCCCAGCCGGTGTGCGCGCAGAGGCCGCAGTACATGAATCGGAGGTGATCATGGCGCCTTTCCGAATCCTCTTGGCTGACGATCACGAAGTCGTGCGGGCTGGCCTTCGTGCGCTATTGGAGGAGCAGAGCGGGTGGGAAGTCGTCGCTGAAGCTGTTGACGGCCGCGACGCGGTAGATAAAGCCAGCAGACTCAAGCCAGATGCTGTCATTATCGACATCGCTATGCCTTCACTGAACGGACTGGAAGCGGTGCGGCAGATCGTAAAAGGGGTGCCGCACGCGAAGGTGCTGGTCCTCACCATGTACGATTCCGATCCCTTGATTCAACAGGTCCTGCAGGCCGGCGCCCGAGGCTATCTGCTGAAATCGGATGCGGGCGGCGACCTCGTCTCCGCGATTGACGCTTTGCGCCGCAATAAGACTTTCTTCACCCCCAAGGTCAGTCGGATGGTGCTCGACGGCTATCTCGATAAGCGTCCCAAAGAAAGAGAGGCGGAGGGCGAACCGGAGCGTCTGCGGCTCACCAGCCGGCAGCGCGAAATTGTGCAGCTATTGGCGGAAGGAAAAAGCAGCAAGGAAGTCGGCGCCGTTTTGGGATTGAGCGTGAAAACTGCCGAGACACATCGCGCCAACATCATGCGTAAGCTCGATTGCCACTCGGTGACGGAACTGGTTCGCTATGCCATCCGAAATCACATTATCGCCGCGTAAATAAATCAAACGTCAGGTAACGGCGACCCTTAGTCAGGCCGACTCTGCTACAATCCGAGAGCCGGAGCGGCTCTCGGATTTCTGCCCGACATTCGTAATGCGATTGCCTGGAACCATGAGTGGAGCGCTGTCTTCTCTGTGCCGTCTCCTCGTAAACTTTAGCTATTAATGCTACCGCTCGAAGGCATCAAAATTGTGTCTGTGGAGCAGGCGGTAGCGGCCCCGTTCGCATCCCGCCAATTGGCCGACTTTGGCGCCCGGGTTATTAAGATCGAGCGTCCAGAAGGCGGCGACTTTGCTCGTGACTATGACCACAAAGTGCGCGGAATGTCGAGCTGGTTCGTCTGGCTCAATCGATCAAAGCAAAGTCTCAGCCTGGACCTCAAGCGCCCTGAAGCCACAGAAATCGTAGATAAACTGACGGCGGACTGCGACGTATTCATACACAACCTGGCGCCCGGCGCTGCCGACAGAGTTGGTTTAAAAAGCAAGGCAATGCTATCGAGGAATGAAAGGCTCGTTGTATGTGAGATAAGCGGTTATGGGTCAGAGGGCCCTTATAAAAACAAGAAGGCTTACGACCTCCTGGTGCAGTTTGAGACCGGTCTCGTTTCTATCACTGGAACGCCGGATTCGCCAAGCAAGGCGGGAATTTCGGCAGCAGACATCGCAGCCGGCGTGTATGCGTTCAGCGGGATACTGATGGCCCTGTACCGGCGCGAAAAAACGGGCCGAGGAGGCGTCGTGCAGGTGTCTCTATTCGATGCCCTTAGCGAATGGGTGCTGCCAGCGGCGTATTACGGGTTGTACGGCGGGTCGGCCCCGTCGCGAAGCGGGGCAGAGCACGCGTCGATCGCTCCTTACGGGCCGTACTTCACCGGTGACGGCAAACAGATCAATATCGGGATTCAAAATGAACGGGAGTGGCGGCAATTTTGTGCGCTGGTGCTACTAAACCGGGAAATCGCGGCTGATCCGCGCTTCGATAGCAATTCGCAGCGTTCCGAAAATCGCAAAGCATTGCGGTCTGTGATTGCAGAAATTTTCCGCACGTTGACCCTGGAGGAAATTGTAGAGCGGCTCGAGCACGCCGGCATCGCTCACTCGCGCGCGAATTCGGTGCAAGAGCTCCTGCCTCACCCGCAACATGCCGCGAGGGGACGCTGGCGAAACGTCGCTTCCCCGGTGGGGCCACTGCAAGCCCTTCTCCCCTCTATTCTCCTGGACGGAGCAGACCCTCGCATGGAAGCGATCCCGGCGCTGGGCCAAGATACCGACGCGATCCTTACCGAACTCGGATACACGCAGCAGCAGATTCAACGTTTCCGGCAGGACGGCGTGGTCTGAACGTCGAGCAGCGATTCCACAACTCTCCGCGAGAAGCTTGGGCCAGATAAAAAAAGCCCCACCGGCTTAGGGGGAACGGTGGGGCAGGTACTGCAAGTCAGGGGCGTCACTTAGTGAGATAGCCGGCGGAATTCTGCAGACAATCGAAATTTCTGTAGATAGGCAGAATAAAACCCTGTAAGAGAAGGCGGGGCCACGCTTCGAACGCCCATCTCCCGGACTATCCGGGCAAGGTCGCACAAGTGAGGCGATGCATCGTGGGAATAAGACGCGAGCCCATCTCTTCCTTGGGTAAAAAAGCATTCGCGCCACAGCGATCTGAAATTTGCTGATAGGAGTTGCTAGGTATGGCCGTGATGAGTATGACGATGACCTTCGGCCATCTCTCCCGAATGGCAGAAGTAGCCTCCAGACCGTTCATCAGGGGCATGGCAATATCCATGAGAATCAGGTCAGGCTGCAGGTGCGCCATCAAACTGATGGCCTGAAGGCCATCGCAAGCTTCGCCGACGACTCGAATTTGCTGGTCGCCTTCGAGCAGATCTCGAACAGCTGCGCGGAACTCCTGGTTATCGTCGACAACCAGAACTCTGATCATGGCTCATTCCGACCTTAGATCAGTTGGTCGACTGGCAACAAGCCACCCGAACATCCGATGCTCAACCGCTCTCTAAGGGTCTGACCGGAGGAAATCGCCGCGGGACTACTGCTATTCCTGCACCTTTTCCAGGTCGGCAATCGGGAAGGGGGGCCGTAATACCGAGTGGCGGCGATTCAGCTCATCTGGCTGAGCCCTCTTCCAAAGTAAAAAGTGGTGGGAGTTTGCTCGTCCCAGCCCACATTACAAAACGGGATCGACCACCTCTGGACCTTGGTAGGCTCGAGCACGGGCTTGCCCAGGGCTGGCGTGGAGAGGCAATACGTACCCTCGTGTGTGCCGATCCAGATCAGGTTGCGATCCCACTCGATAAACACGTTCTCCGTGGTTCCCCGCCACCAGGATTCGTATTTGTCTATCTCCCCATCGCGGGGCGGCACGAACCAGGCGACCTCTTTGGGAGCAGCGGGATCGGAGATGTCGAAAATGCGAATGCCCGCGTTAAACCAGGTCATGGCGACAATGTTTGGCTTCGCGGCGCCGGGCTGCAACCAGCAGTGGGTGTTATGCGAGCCGAAGCGCCCACGTGCGAAGCAGAAGTCCGTGTAGGGAGCGTCGGGCGGAGCTGCCGGACGGGGGAAGAAACCGATGATCTTTGGATTTCGCGGATCTTTTACATCGACTACGTAAGGGGTGTGGTAATTCTCTCGGCAGTCGGGTTCGATGGCCTCATGCGTCCCGACGACGATATTTTGCAGCCGAGGGTGGGTCGCATCGACAGTGATGGGCAAGCAAGTATGGAACGGGATGGTGCCGAAAGTATCGAATTCATACTGCACATGCCCATAAGGCTTGGGATGCTTGACATCCGATAGGTCCATCACGTACATGCCGAAAGCCCCAAAGCCGCCGTAGCCCACGGTGCCTCCGTCTTCGACGCGCTTGGGAACGGTGATCGCGCCATGGTTACCGGTCCAGGAAGTACGGTCGCCGGCAAACCGATATTTTTTGTATTCCTCTTCCTCGCCTAATCTTTGTCCGGGCACCCACCAACGCGAGACCTCTTTTACGTTGGCGGGATCGGACATATCCACGATCATCAGGGCATTACTGTAGGGGCGCTGGTGATTCTCCAGACGCAGCTGGTCGTCCCAACCGCAATCGAGGTAGGCATACTGGCCACCATCATAAAAATTGTGATGAGTGCCATTTCCCTTGGCCCCGGTATTGTATTCCTGTAAGAGATTGGGCTTGTGTGGGTCAGTGACGTCGTAAGTGCGAATGCCCCTGAGGCCCTTATAGGCGAGCACCTTATCGCGCAATTCCTTATCGTATTGCCCGTGCGGATACTGAGGAGTAGCGGAGGTCAGCGGCTGCGCCGCAGTAACCATCATGATCCATTTTTTGATTTTCGTGTTGTAGGTGCACGAGGCAAAGGAACTTTGAGTTACTGCTTTGTTTAGCACGGCCGGATTCTTGGCGTCGCTAATATCCACAAAACCGGCGCCTCCCGGCAACAACCTTTGCTTGCCTCGCGCCCACATGACGCACAGCGGCTCGCCACCCGTAATTGTGGTGCCAGAAAGATGGGCGTGGATCTCCATATTGTGGACGTACGGCTTGCGGTCCAAATAAGTCAGCGCGCCCATGGGAAGAGGAATTTCGGGCGGTTCATTAGAGGTATAAAGCCCGGACACCTGCGCCCGCGCACCCCTTAGGCCCGTAAGGCCCACTGCGGCCGCGCCCAGAGCGGCTCCAGCCGCATTCTTTAGTAGCGATCTCCGGCTCAGTCCCACAGCCCCGTCCTGCTTCTTCTTATCGCCTGCGAAAAATTCGGAACCTTGGTGAAATGGAGACATAACCCACCTCTTTTTTGGAGTCGAGATCGCCCGGTAGGAACGTCGTATCGCCTCAACTGGGCAGCGTCAGGCGTTGCTTGCCACGTTTGTGCTTACGCAGGGCATTTATCACAACAGCGGAGACGCTGTCAAAGGAAATGGAGGCGACAGCTCTTGGCTCGGCCGTGGGCTTCCCGCGGCCGGCAGCAGCGGATCGAGATTTGCAGAGGAAGGACGCCAGAGCCAATTCCGGCCGATTCATCATGGCTTGCTGAATGAGACCGAGCGCCCTGGTCAAATCCGCCTACGAGGCCTGCAGATTGTTTTGCGCCTGAATCAGAAGTAGCTGCGATTGTGCCAGGTCGACATTTGCAACTGGAATCGGCGAAGCCGGTGTTATGCATACGAACGCCGAACGTTTCAATGGCATTCGCTGTCACGCAGGTACTCAGCTGGCGTAACTCTTCGAGCTGAGCCCGAGCAAGGGAATTCGCCTTTACCGTTTGAACCATAGGCGGCCTCTCAAAACCCGCAAACTGTCGAACCAAGTTAGCCCGCAAACGCTAGAAATATTCTAGAAAAAGAGCCAGAACGCTAGAGGAATAAAGACGGGGGTGATCGATGTTGCAGAGATACAGTTACTTGGCTGGAAGGCTCGGATGATGTTCGCGGATTAATTGCCCGAGGAAACGCGCTGCGCAAAATAGCCGGTGCGAGTTCGCGCAGAAATGGTGCCACTTCCCGAAGCAGGCGAAACCTGCACTCGTAGGGAGCGAAAAGAGCCATCCTTGCGCGTATTCGTCGGATAGTAGGCGAGCGTATATTGGTGACGAATGTCCTGTGAGATCTGAATACAGGTTAACTCCACATCCTCTAAGTTTTCTGGGAAGAGGGCCCACCCGCCCGTGGCACGGGTCAGTGCCAGAAGCGCTTGGCGGTCGCGCTCGGCCGATTCCGGTTTTTCCTCTCGGAGTAACCCGACGGCGTAGATCAAGGCGCTCGACCTTTGCGCCTCCTGGAGAGCTGCCTCCAGACTGCGATGGCTGGAGTTATCTTCGCCGTCGCTCACGATTAGAAGCACCTTCTTATCCAAATAGCCGCTCTTGAGGCGGTCCAGTGAGGCTGCCGTGGCGTCATAAAGAGCCGTGCTGCTACGGGGATCAGCTTGCTCCAGGGCCTTTTTCAACTCGTTGACGTCGTTGGTGAAGTCGCGGTCGAAATGGTATTTGTCGTTGAAGTGAGCGACAAAAACCTCATCATCGGGATTGCTGGTCTTGACGAAAGTTAACGCTGCCGCGTTCACCTTTTCGCGTTTGTCCCCCATGCTGCCGCTATTATCGATCAGCAGGCCCATGCTGACGGGCGCGTCCTCCTGACGCAGGACCGAGATTTTCGCTTCGGAATCGTCCTCGAATACCCGGAAGTTTTCTTCTTTCAATCCCGGCACAAACTGTCCGTGCTCGTCTGTGACCGAAACGTGGAGCACCACCAGGTCCACACTGCTCTGAATTGTGTAGCCGCTTTGCAGGGGCGGCTCCGGCGCCTTTTGCTGAGGCTCGGGTCCAGGCGCAGGAGGCAAAGGCCGCGCCGGTTGTTGTGCGCGCCCGGTCGCCAAGACAAGGGACACCAGAATCAGCGTCCGGAAGAACGCGGCAGGGCCCGAACAGAGATTGTGCCTCCGGGAATACCGTATCTGCATTTCGTCTATTATTCTGATGGCTCGCTGCCTTTTAGGGGACGAGTTTGTGCGCTTAGAGTGTCATAGACAGAACCTGTCCGTGTAAGCCGCCAGTACTGCACGTCGCGCGCCACTCATTATTCCGGGCTATCTTCGCCTGGATGTCACTAGATGAGGTGGTAGCGCAAAGAACCAAGCGAGTGCGAAACTCAGAGTCAAACTTGCGGGAGGGCTCAACCATGACAAACCGAGACAGACGAGCTAGAAGAAAGGGCCGAGCAAATATTGGCGCGAAATCCTCTGCACGGCCGCGGGGTCCACATCCTTCGCCAGGAGGCGGCGCTCGGCCGAAGAGGCATACCTCCAGAGCAGATTGAAGACAACGGCGATAAAAACGTACGTTGCGTTGTACAGAATAAGGGCGGCACGTTGATCGGGCTCTCCCAGATGCGC
>QHYS01000118.1:3046-23618 GCA_003223325.1 Acidobacteriota bacterium | reverse complement strand
TCGTCGGAACGGGCAATGTGCGTAAAAAGCCTGCGGTGATTCATCCACATAATTCCAATAAAAGTGAAACTGATGAGGAATGAAAGGTAAGAGGGCCATGCCATTGCCTCAGCAATTCCCGAGACAATGTTCCGCCTCCAGCTGGTGGAATCTTGATCTCTAGAATCAATAACGTGATGGCAATGGCGAAGATGCCGTCGGAAAAAGCTTCGATGCGGCTAGTTTCAGCCGTCACCGGTAACTGTCCTCGCGCGCGATCCGCGTCATCGGTGCTGTTCCTCTTTCCTCTTCAGACGAGTGCGCTCCTGCTGGTCATCAACCTTGGCAAGATACGCGGTCAGAGTCAATGTGAATGCGCCATTTTTCCTGATGTTAACATTCGATATTCAGCAAGAGGCAGATCTCTGGAGGAGAGATGAACCTGCGAAATGCGACTGCTTTGATCACTGGCGGAAGTAGCGGCATCGGACGTGCCATAGCCCAAATGCTCGCTTCTAGCGGAGCGCAAATAGCCATCACCGGACGTGACAAAGTCCGTCTTTCAGAGACCGCTCAGGCTCTGAAGGCTCTGTCCATCGTTGCAGATGTGGCGAATGAAGCGGACGTGGAGCGGACTTATCGAGAAGTTTTCAAAGCGTTGGGGGAACTGGATATTCTGGTCAACAACGCGGGCGTGGGTGTGTTCAAGAATTTGGTTGAATTCGACCGCTCCAGCTTTGAGTCTGTCTTTGCCACCAATGTTACCGGGGCCATGCTCATGGCTCGGGAAGCGGCGAAACACTTCATCCCACGCCAGCGAGGTAATATCGTCAACATCGCCTCGACGGCAGGCTTGCGTGGGGCTCCGACTGGCACCGCCTATTATGCGAGCAAATTCGCCTTGCGCGGCATGACGGAGTGCTGGCGGGCCGAACTTCGCCGCTATAACATTCGCGTCTTCCTGATCAATCCAAGCGAAGTTCTCACAAACTTCTTCGCTGCTGCTGGCTTATCTCAGAAGGAAAATGCCACCAAGCTGCGAGGCGAGGAGATCGCCTATATGGTGAAAGCGGTCCTGGAGATGGATGATCGCGGTTTTACGCCTGAATTATCGATCTTCGCCACAAATCCCAAGGATTGAGGCCGGCGCGGCTGGTCAGCTCACAATAATCGAGTCTTGATGTTCGGCAAAGTCGGAGAGCAACTTTTCGAAGGAAATCGAGGGATGCTAAAAATTGTCGGGGCAGGAATTATATGGACTGCGAGAATGCGCTGCTTTTGGCGCCGCAGCTTCTACCGCCTCTTCGTCTGGCGTTTTCTCTTCGCGGCCTCAAGTGTACCTGCTTCGCGCCGATACCAAGGCCCTACCGCAACCTACTAAGCGCGTCGGGCAGGAAAACATTCTCGGAGCCTAAAACCAAAAAGCGGCCCTCTACGGCCGCTTTTTGGTGGAAACAAGCCCGCGAAGTTACTTCGAGCTTGCGTCCTTCTTGGAAGAGGCCTTCTTGGTGTCCTTCTTGGCCGGGGCCTTCTTCGCGGTCTTCTTGCTGGTCTTGGTGGATCCGGCCGCCGGTTTGTCGGCCGAGCCACTAGACTTTCCGGAGTCCTGCGCAATAGCCAGGCTGGCTCCGAGCATAAGCGTTACAACCAACATCAGTAGCTTCTTCATGCCTTCTCCTTCAAAGATATAGAGTCTCTGCCTAAAGCCTTGTCCAGGGCGAGCTGCTCCCGAAAGCGTAGTAAGATTATGCCCCTACTGCAAGAAAATTCTACCTCGCCCGACCGTATAAGTTAAGCTGCTATCGGGTTACCGGCCTGCCCGACGCCGGTGCCGCAGGTCTGGCGAAAATAGCTGCGTCGATTGGCAGATTCGCTTTAACTTCGCCTAGCTCGGTGCTTGATCTTCCGTCCGTCCACGTCGTCGTCCAACGGAAAGGCATTTTCACCCCGGAGACATCGCGATAATTGGTATAGTCAATCTGCGTCGGGCTGAGCCCAACCGGAGAATTCGTATAGCGTACCTGCCTCACGAGCAGCCCCGATTCTCTATCGAAATATAGCTTTACCGGGAAAATCCCGCCGCTGTCTCCTTGAACGACCTCGACCTCGCGATCATTAATGGTCGTCGGATAGCCGACGCGCCACTGGCTGAAGCTCTGCTTGATGCGCCCTGGAAAAGCAAGGTTGGCATCCACTTTGACCGCTTCCAGAAACTGGCCCGTCAACTCCAGTAGCGGCACTGGCCTGCCCGGCTCTGCCACCCATCCCGCGCGGCCGTCGTAGGTGGTCGTCCAAGCACCATTAGATGTGTGAATGATCGTGACGCGTTGCCTGGGAGCTTGGGCGATGATTTCGATAGGGCTTTTCTCGATCTCTGCGTAACCCTGATAAGTGCCTTTGGCACCAAAACTGGTGATACTAGCCAGGCGCTGCGCGCCACCAAGCGCCTGAATGTACTTGTCCAGAATCTGTTCCGCTGGCGGTTCCCCCGCAGCCTGCTCCGTGATGACATCCGGTTCCTCAACAACCGGCGCGCTGTACTGCTCCGCCAGATTTGGAGTGACCTTGGGGAGATCGGTGCCGCGGTGGCAGGAGTAGCAGGTCAACTTGCGACTTCCGCCAAAATAGCTTTGATTGATGGCGTTCATCATCAGGATCATCTTCCGCGCCGTCTGTTTATGGGCATTGTCTTTGGCATAGCCTGCCCAACTGCTCTCATCATCGTGGCAAAATTCGCAGCTCTCCCCGATCGACGCTGAAAAGAAACCCATCGTGGCGAGGAATTGATTTTCAGGAGTTCCTCTCAGCACTTGAATATTCTTGTAGACGTCTTCCGCCAATAATTCTTTCTGTGCGGGTAGTTGCGGACCGGTTTGTTGTACGACCGTTTGAGCGCCCGTTTGATCAGTCGTTTGGCCGCGGACCGGTACGCCTGCGAACCCGATGCTCAGCAGAAACGCGATCGACGTCGCACGAATGGTCGTTGGCCTCGCTCGGAGTTCCGATTTACCTGGCGGGATCGGCAGTGCCACCGGGATGCCCAATGATGTTCATATATGCGATGCCTTCGGACGGCACGCAGATCTGCTCCTCGAGGTCCTGGTTGGGAATCCACTTGAAAACTATGTTGGTGAGTTCTTCGAAGGGCATCGTATAGATTTTGGGATCGTCAATCGTAACGCTCATATGCAGGGTGTCATGATCTACTCGGGTGTAGCGTTCTTGCACACGCATATCCGCGCTATGCGGATGACCGGCCGTATCAAGCCAGGTCCTTTCATCCATGCCGACTGTATCGATCACGAATGTGTAGTCTCCCTCCCAATGGCCCACGGAATAGCCATACCAGCGCGAAGGCGCTCCATCTTTGGTGTCAATACTCTTGGGAAGCTCTCGACCATCCATCCAGATTTCCCGCCAGACTCTCTGGTACTGGTAGAGCAAGATCATACGGTCCGGTAACTGAGCGAAGCGCATGCCTCTTGTTTCGTTGAGGACATTACGCGGAAACCCGAGTGGATCGCAGGTCGTCAGCGGATCATTGGTATTCGCAAGGTGGAATACGGGCTCGGGCTTATTCAGTTTTCTGCGCTCCTCGCCGAGAGGCGTATACGGTGCGAAATTGCGTCCAACGGAATCAACCGGACCCGCCCAGGCGCCATTCAGATCATGTTTAGGAGCAGGGGCCGCCGGTTTGGCTTCGGCGCTTAGTTTTTCAATAAGGCTACGGCTCCGTGGCACCTGATCGGTTTGCTGATCGCGCCTTTGGGCCGCGGCAAACGCCGCCATAGCCAACACCGCCGCCGGGCCAATGATTGCCCGAACAGCCACTCCTCGCATTCTACGCTCCTACTACTTACAACTTGCTCAAGCCTTCATTCAGCTCGATATACGTTCCCCACGGATCCGTGATGAACGCGAGCGCAATGCCCAGATCAGGCCGATGGGTATAGGGCATGTCGAACTTGATCCCGGCTGCTTCGGCCTTTTTGCAAAATGCCTCCAGGCCCTGGATCTCGAAACCGATGTGATCGAGTTCGCGTCCTTTGGTGCCCACGGTCGGAGTATCGGATTTCGCGAACGTCAGGTTCACTCCCGGCAGGTCGGCGGCCTCGAACTGCCCGCGCTTGCCCGGCTTGGCGCCAAATGTTTTGGCGTACCAGGCCTGTATGGCCGACACCGAGTTGGTGCCGCCCGCGTCCGCGACGAAGAAGTGGACATGGTGAAACTTAATCGGCACGGTCTGCATGACGTCTTCCAGAATCTCGACTCTCACAAGGTCGTCGGGCGTATGCAGATAGATCTGTTTCGCGTTCGCGGGGTTGGGGGGCTCCATGATCAGCCCCGCGGCCTTCCACTTGGCTCTGGCCTGCTCCACATTCGGCACCAGGAACCCGATGTGATTCACGGTCGAGCCGACGCTGCCGGCCGTCGGGTCCATAGCCTTGCGGATTAAGATTAGCACCCCGGGGAACTTCACCACTTCGTTTGCGCCCAACTTGCTGACTGGCGTGCCGCCGACCGCGATCCAAAACTTCTTGGCGCTATCGACGTCCTGCGCGGCGAAATGCACGTGACCCATCGCCACGCCCACGCTACCCGGGTCGGCGAGCTGAGCCCATGCGGGGCTTCCAGGCAACACTGCGATAAGCCCCAGAATCGCAAGAATCCAAACCATCTTCCTCATGCTCCCCTCCAGTAAGAATCGTGCCGATAGCGAGCTCTCGCGTGGCCACCTAGTTGCATCGACATTGCGCGGGCTCAGAGATTAACCGCGAGAAATTTGTAGTCCCCCCAGCAAGGCCCCGCGACGACTCAGATCTATGGATGAAAAAAATCGGTCGCGACTAGGGTGCGACGCCCTCGGCGATAAATACGCGACTCGTCGCCGAGCTATGCCGAATGGGCTTGATCGCTTCATAGGCGGGCGAATTCTCCCAGGCCCGGGCTTTCTCCGCGCTGTCGAAAGCGATCACCACGAAGCGATC
Source organism: Acidobacteriota bacterium (assembly GCA_003223325.1). Taxonomy (GTDB): domain Bacteria; phylum Acidobacteriota; class Terriglobia; order Acidiferrales; family UBA7541; genus Palsa-189. The sequence goes on along the minus strand of QHYS01000118.1, from coordinate 18,651 downwards.
CTTGGGCGCTGTGCCCTCGACGCCCTCAATCTTGCCGCCGCGAACAAGGTAATGACCGTTGAAAGGCGCCAGCGTCTCCGGAACCTTCGCCCCATATTTCGCGAAGGTAGCGGCGTCGTGGACATCAACTTCTGCGATCACGTAGCCAGCCGGCGTTTTGGCTTGCTGCGCATGAATGGCCATCGCGCCAACGACGCCCAGGGCGACACCAGCGAGCACTGCCAGCACCAACTTGTGGTTCGTTTTCATGGGTTCATTTCCCCTTTTGTATTTATGCACAAGCACGAACGGTACAGCATAATTCGTGATGTGAGCCCAAGTGATTCGCTTAAGACCTGCAACCGGCGGCATCAAAAGCAAGATGCCGGCCTAAGACCACCGCTACAAAAACGAAGCGGTTTCGTGGATGCTACACCACTTGCCCGTGTATGAGGAAGAGGCGCGATTTTCCTCGCCGGCATCAGCGGCAGTTCGAACGCGCCCTACTTCTTCACGAACCTTCGAAAATTCATGGTGTTGGTGAAGCCGCCGTAGACATTTCCCTGGTCGTCTGCCGCGACAGCCTCAATCGTGTTCCCTTCCGACCACGGAATGAACTCCGCCACCTTGCCGTCCTTGACCTTCCCGATTCGGATGCCTTGGTTGAATCCCGGATTCGTTTTATCAGTTGAAGTTGAGTCGGAAACGTAGATCACGTCCTTTTTGTTGATAAAGATGCCGCTCGGCCGTCCGAATTGCCTCCACTCCTCGAGGAATTTGCCGTTCTGGTCGAAGATCTGAATGCGGCTGTTCCCGCGGTCGGCAACGAAGAGCCGTCCCGCGGCATCCATAGCCAGCCCGTGCGGCGTGTCAAATTCGCCGGGGCCAGACCCTTTCTTGCCCCAGGCCTTGATGAATTTGCCGTCTTTCGTCAGCTTCACGATCCGCGCGTTGGTCTCGCCGCCGTGTCCATCGGCGACGAAGATGTCGCCATTCGGCGCAACTAGAACGTCGGAAGGCCCGTTGAAGGTGTCCGGGCCATCGCCCGAAACGCCGGGCTTGCCCAACGTCATCAAAAGCTTTCCCTCCGGGCTGAACTTCATTACCGTTTGGCCCTTGCCGTTCTTCGTCCTGCCGTCGCATACCCAGACGTTGTCGTCCTGATCCACGAACATGCCGTGCGGGTAATTGAACATTCCGGCGCCGAAGCTGGTCACGCGCTTGCCCGAGGCGTCGAACTTTTGGATCGGCGCGAGATCCGAGCCGGAGCAATCATCCGGTGTGCCGCAGCGGTCAAAAACCCAGACGCTCTTGCCGTCTCGGTCGATATCCACGCCGATGGCCGCCCCCCACTTACGTCCCTGGGGCAGTTTCGCCCAGCCCTCGTCAACGCGATAGGGATTCGGTGCGGAATTCGGGTCGGCTCCGCCTACAGCGAAGATTCCTTCTGGGAGCACGGCGATCGCCGCAATGAGGGCGAGGCCGAGTGCGTATCGAATGCGACCTGTACCAAGCATTGTCTTCCTCCTACGTCGTTTTCCACGTGTGGGCCGTTTCCCCGTAGCCCAGGGCGCCCGCCTGAACCAAGTCCTCTCACGCGCTGCTCATTGCTACTGTCTTTGTGAGCGAAGTGGACGCGCGCTTTTGGTCGGCCGTCGTTTGGGCCGCGCGGCCACGAAGCGGAGTGCGGTTTTGCTCCCGCTGCCCTTGCGGGGGAATCCCTCCTCGCTCTTCACCGGGGCGGCAGCGAGCCCAGGTACGCCGAGATCGAAATGATGTCGTCCTCGGAAAGGTTCGCAACCACCTTCTTCATCAGCGCCACGGCGGTGCCCGCGCTCGCTCCGTTTTGCATGCAGATCAGTTGGCGAGCGACATAGACCGGCTGCAGACCAGCTAGTCGGGGCACTTCACCGAGGCCCTTCAGATCGTCCCCGTGGCAGATCGCGCATTGAATCGTTTTGCCGGTGCCGCCGGTTTTCACCAGCGCCTCGCCCTTGGCGATGCTGCCGGGCGGAACGTAAGCGATAAAGGCCGAGTGTGGATTCCGAATCGATGTTTGCGTTGGATCCACCGGCGTTTCGATGATGCGATGACCGATCGGCTCCGTGCCGCCGTCCGGAACTAAAACACGATGCCGGGCGTCACTGCTGACGTAGGTCTTCGGCGGAGTAGTGGTTTCGATCACCTTCACCCAGGGAATCGGCCTGATGGCCGCAAAATAATCTGCCGCCTGGCGCACATCTTCATCGGAGACATTTGTAGCAATCGGAGTCATACGCTCGTTATCCCGCCGGGCTCCACTTTTGAAATATTTCATCTGGCGTACGATGTACTCGGCGGGAAGGCCTGCTATATCGGCCGATTCGGGGTGGCCCTGCCCCGACATCAGGTGACAGGTGCCACATACCGCCCCTGGAGGTGCGTTGGGGCCCTTCACGATCCCGGGTGCCGCAGGGTGCTCGTCAGGAAACCAATCCGGCGGGTTTGTCGTGCTGCGGACCTGGGCCGCGTCGTATTCCTTGGTGCTGCTCGGGACATGGATCGTCCCGGACAACGGTTTAGCCGGGGGCTGATCCTTGTCCGGGATGTTATAGGCCCAGGTGGGCAGGCCATTGGGAACCGAAGTCGGGTTCGGCGCTTGCGCGGCAACCCGCAATCCGGCCAACAACGCGAACAGTAGAGCTGCGCTGACCTGCTTGCTCATATTGCTCATATGCATTCGCTCCCAAACTTTTCTCACCAAGCGGGTTAAAGCATACACCAGGATGGCAAGCTTCTTTTACCAATACCATCAAAAGCCTGCGACTTCGATTCTCCTCTCATCGCGCTCCTGTACACCGGGACAGCTATTCATTACAACATGGCAGTCCTTCGCGATGCTTTCTTCTCAAATCCTTGGTTGCTAAGGTGTATTGACACATTCGGACGTTGTCACTTCCAAACGTAAAAGAGGCAAGGATGTTCCCCAGCCTGAGATCTTCCGCGGCAACATTCTTGGTAGTACTTGGTCTGGGCAGCGGAGTTTCGCATGCGCGGGCCCTCAAATCTGACGAGCTTCCAGTCTCTCCAAGCCAGATCGATTCGCGAAAGCGTGTCTCTGCTCAACAATCGATCCTCGATACACGGCTCACTTCAGATCAAATCGAAGAGAGCAAGATTAATGACCTGTACCAGGAAGTCGTCAAAATTCACTTGCAAGGTGATTATGAGGGAGCGGCCGACAAGTACCGATCGCTTGTCATCCCCATGGCGGAGACAACGCATTCTGATATAACGAGAAGGAAATTCCTTTTCCTCAGCTACAGGGGATTGGGTAATTGCTATTTAGCCATGTCACGCTTCGCTGAAGCTGAAGAGACGTTCCAGAGGTTGTTCGAATACCTCCCCATCCGGCCCGGCATGGAAAACTCGGACTCCGCAATCAACTTCGAGTCGATCGCCATGGCCCGGATGGGCCAGCAGCGCTGGAAGGCGGCGGAGGAGTCCTTGCAGAAGGCAGTAACGATCTTCGACGATCAGATTGGACTCGCTGTCACATCGGGTCCGGATCCCATGCAGAACGAACGCGCCAATAAGCTTCGTATGTCGCAGGATATGGCCCTAAACCTGTTCGCCGTCGTGTACTTTCGTGAGCAGCGTTACGTCGAAGCCCTTGGGATCCTGGAGCGAGCCTACCGTCAGGGCATTACCTTCCGTGCGCCGTCAGACGTTGTGGAGCAGATCGTGGACGATGGCCGCGCAGTTTCACTAGCCGCTGGTGATCCTGACGCGATCGCGATCTGGTCCAAACGCGTTCCTCAAGGCCCAACCAGCCCATAGCTGAATTTGCTGATTCGGCCCTTGGGGCGAAGTACTGCGTCTACTAGTCCTCACCCTCGCCGCGCGACGAATGGTATCGAAAAGCGCTATTCCTCGAATTATCTAGGCGCGGCTCCTGCCGGGCTTAGTGTCCCAATGGTACGAGGGAATCGAAATTATGCACTTGATCTCTGGACATAAAAAGGCTAGATTATGTCGTCATGATTGCAGGCGCCACCGCCAAGTTTGCTTGCCGCCAGATGTGTTGTTGTCTCTGTTGTAAGTCACCCCTCTCTGGCGTGCCGAGGTGCGCAATCTAGCAAGTTAGATTAGACCGCCGGCTCCTAACCCACCGCCAGAGACAAACTGGCTGGTGGGTTTTTTGTTTTGGGGCCGAAACTCTGTCGATCACGGAGCTGCCTTGAGTACGAGTTTTACATCGCGATTCATTGGTTCAGAGAACATGACGCTCTCAGACGAAGACATTGTCAATCAGGCCGCAAGGCGGAGGCTGAACCAACTGAAAAGCCTGGAGGCCGAGAGCATCTATATCCTTCGCGAAGCTGCCGCCGAATTTACGCGTCCCGTGATGCTTTATTCGATCGGCAAGGATTCCTCCGTCATGCTGCGGCTGGCGCAGAAGGCATTTTTCCCCGGCAAGATCCCATTTCCTCTGCTTCACATCGATACCGGCTACAAATTTCCGGAAATGATCGCGTTTCGCGACAGCTACACACGCGAGATCGGTGCAAACCTGATCGTTCATCAAAATCGCGAGGCTCTCGAACAGGGCGCCAATCCCTTTGTCCTGGGAACGCAGAAGTGTTGTGGACTGCTGAAGACCAAAGCGCTGCTCGATGCTCTCGCCGAAGGCGGGTTTGACGCCGCATTCGGCGGCGCGCGACGCGACGAGGAGAAATCGCGGGCCAAAGAACGAATCTACTCCTTTAGGGATTCGCTCGGCCAATGGGATCCGAAAAATCAACGCCCGGAACTCTGGAACATCTTCAATTCCCGCATCAACAAGGGCGAGAGTATCCGCGTCTTTCCTCTATCGAATTGGACAGAACTCGATGTGTGGCTCTACATCCACACGGAGCAAATTCCGATCGTCCCGCTGTATTTCGCTCGGGAACGCTCCGTGGTGTTGCGTAGCGGGTCGATCGTATTGATTCACTCCGAGGATGAACTGCGCCGAGGCGAACGTCCGCAGCTCTTGCAGTGCCGCATGAGGTCGCTCGGTTGCGTGCCTTGCACGGGCGCCATACGGTCGCAGGCCGACACCGTCCCCCAAATCATTGAAGAGATGTTTTCCTTCCGTCGCTCGGAGCGGGAAAACCGCGTCATCGATCACGATGAAGAGGGGTCGATGGAGTTGAAAAAGAGAGAAGGCTATTTCTAATGGCCCCGGTAGCTCCAAGCGATCGGCACGACGGGTTGACTTCGCTGCTCGAGCATCACCTGAATAAAGACCTGCTGCGGCTGACTACCGCGGGCAGCGTTGATGATGGCAAATCGACTTTGATCGGCCGTTTGCTGCACGACTCCAAAGCAGTTTACGAAGATCAGCTCGCTTCGGTGCGCAGTAGCCGTTTCAACCGCTCTGGAGGCCCGATCGATTTTGCATTGCTCACCGACGGACTGCGCGCCGAACGAGAACAGGGCATCACCATCGACGTGGCCTATCGCTATTTCGAGACGCCGTTGCGAAAGTTCATCATTGCGGACACGCCGGGGCACGAGCAGTACACCCGCAATATGGCCACGGGCGCCTCGACAGCCGACCTGGCGGTCATTCTAGTGGACGCTACGCGTGGGTTGCTGTCGCAGACCCGCCGACACGGTTACATCGCATCTCTATTGGGAATTCCGAATGTGGTGGCGGCAATCAACAAGATGGATCTGCTCGAGTATCAGGAGGATGTCTTCCTGAACTTGCAAGGTGAATTTTTGGCATTGGCACGCCAACTGGGGATCGAGAGTGTGGTGTGCATTCCCATCAGTGCGCTCGCAGGCGATAACGTCGTGAATCGGGCGGATCGAATGCCCTGGTACGAGGGGTCGACGCTCCTCGAACATCTCGAGACCGTTCCTTTGCGCCCCGACGCAAACGACGATGCGGTGCGATTTCCGGTGCAATATGTGCTCCGCCCGGACGCAAACTTTCGAGGATTTGCAGGGCAGGTAGCGGGCGGCACGATACGTCCCGGTTCAGCGGTTCTGGCGCTGCCTTCGCGGCAGCAATCTCGTGTGCGCTCGATTGTCACCTATGACGGCGCAGAGCCGGAGGCTTTCTGTCCCATGTCGGTGACGCTCACGCTCGAAGACGAAATTGACTTGAGCCGGGGCGATATACTCGTCTCGCCGGAAAACCCGCCGCGAATTTCGCGCAACTTCGAGGCCATGGTGGTCTGGTTTCATTCGGAACCGCTGGTCTTGGGGAGGAGCTATCTCATCAAGCACAACGTGCGCGCCGCTCGTGCCAAAGCAACAAACATCCGCTTTCGCGTCAATATGCAGACGCTCGAACAAGAACCTGCGCGCGAATTGAAGATGAACGACATCGCCTCGGTCGAATTTGAAGCTGCGAATCCGTTATTTTTCGATCCTTACACGCGCAACCGCGCCACCGGAAGCCTTATTTTGATCGATCCCCTTTCCAATGCCACGGTTGGCGCGGCCATGATCGAAACAGATCTGGCAGCGATCGCCGAGCCGCTTACCGAAACGGCAATTGGGTGGGCGCATTGGCAGATGCCGGTTACGCTTGAGGATCGCCAAGAGCGCCACGGTCACGCCTCGGCTCTGGTTCTGGTGCAAGATCGGCCCCGCCTCAGTGTGTATCTGGAGCGTGCACTCTTCGCGCAGGGTTTTGAAGTTCTGCATATTTCGGCCGCTGCTATTCCTGCAGGTCATCTGCGTTCGATATTGAAATTGTCGCGGTCCATAGGACTGATCGTCGTGCTGTCATCAGAATCAGTACGGCAGCAGGGAATTGAGTGGGAAGCAGTTGCCGCGGAAGAACGTTTCGAGTTCTTGTTCGATCTGGCTAAGCAGGACTTGCCCCAGGACGACGGAGAGGCGGTCGCGGCGGTACTTTCGCTGGTTGGCCCGCTTCGTCGAAGCAACGAATGAGGATGCGATGGGTTCGCTCGAGCAACAAGTGACTGAGCTACAGCGCGACGCCGAGGGCTGGAACGCTCAGCAAACCTTGCGCTGGGGCATTTCGACCTTTGGGCAATCCGTTGCCCTCGCGTGCAGCTTCGGCGCCGAAGACGTCGTGCTTATCGATATGGCTTCGCGCCTCTCGAAATTACGCGTGTTCACGCTCGATACTGATTTTCTCTTCCCAGAGACCTACGCGCTCATGGACGAAATTGAAGCTCGTTATGGCCTTGAAGTCGAGCGCACGCGCGCGGAGCTCACCCCGGAAGCGCAGGCCGCCCAGTACGGCCCGGCGCTTTGGGCTTCACGCCCGGATGCCTGCTGCCAGCTGCGTAAGGTCGAGCCGTTGAAAAAGAAGCTTTCGGGCTTGGCAGCTTGGGTCACCGGTGTGCGCCGCGATCAGGCTCCTACCCGCGCGAACACGTGCAAGCTCGAGTGGGACGCCAAGTTTGGATTAGCAAAGCTGAATCCGCTTGCGGATTGGAATTGGCTTGAGGTCTGGGAGTACATCCGCGCGAACAACGTGCCCTACAACCCGCTTCACGATAGGGATTATCCGAGCATCGGGTGCACCTATTGCACGCGGCCGGTGAAGCCCGGAGAAGATCCCAGGGCCGGGCGCTGGTCGGGGTTCGCTAAGACCGAGTGCGGATTGCACGTCAGAGATTGAATTTCGAGGTGGTGGATGCTCCTTGCCATCGGATTTGTGATCGCGCTCGCGGTGGGACTCACCGGCATTGGCGGCGGCAGTTTTACCGTTCCCGCCCTCATTCTTTTCGTCGGCCTCGCACCCAAAACGGCCGTGGGCACCGCGTTCATCTTTGCCGGAGTGCTCAGGCTAATCGTCGGCCCCTTGTACCTCTGGGGCAAGCAGGTCCGTGGAGCCTACGTTTGGGGCCTCTTGAAGGGCGCTGTCCCCGGCCTCCTGATCGGAACCTATCTGCTTCGGCTATTGAGCGAGAATGAGACGAACCCGGTCCTTGTGATCGCCCTCGGGATATTGTTGGCGGCTTCTTCTAGCTTGACGTTTGTGCGTTGCTTGCACAATCCCGAATTCGCACGGAAGAATGCGCGCTGGCTGCCGTGGTTTGCGCTACCCATCGGAATTGAGTCCGGATTTTCATCCGCGGGCGCCGGAGCGCTCGGCACGGTTCTTCTGCTGAACTATTCGGAGATGACGCCATCCGAAGTGGTTGGGACTGACTTGCTGTTCGGTTTGGGCCTCGCGGCCATCGGCAGCGCGATTCATCTGAAGTTTGGCTCGGTCAGTTCCAGCACGCTCCTGCAACTTCTGTCGGCTGGCATTCCCGGCGTCTTGCTGGGATTTGTTCTCGCCCGGCGAACGCCCGCTCGGAATCTCAAGTCGGCCATCGCCTTGATCGCCATTCTCGCCGGAATGCAATTGGTGTGGACCGGCAGCCGATCGCTCGTAACAGCATCGGCGCAGCAAAGAACAAATTCAGTCGTGTCCTCGCGGACGACCCGATCCGATGACGTGAAAAAAGCCATTCGTAGGATCTCGGACGACCTCCACAACTCAACGGTTTGGCGGGCGCCAGTCACCGAATCATTGGAGAAAACAGGTGGCGGTCGTTCTCCCTGGCTCGCATTGGGCTGGTTGCGCGCGGGATTCTAATCTCTCACCAGAGCGCCGGGCACGCGTGGACTCGAGTCGTCGTGCCAATAGTTCGCACCGCGGCTACCCGGGGGTAACGGGCGAACTTCTACAGTAATTCCAACTCTGGCGTTCGGCCTGTGTCGATTGCGTCATGTGGTCGATCTTGATACAGGCGGGGTCAATTCGTATTGCCGTCCGCTGCTGGTCATTCCAAACTGGATTCTATGGAACCTAGGTGATGGGTGTGCGCCCTCTATTCAAGATTTGCGGGCGCACGCTGAACTTTGAATCCTGTCAGTGGTCGTGAGGATGGTCTGGTGGCTCTTACTCTTTTCTCCTGGGGTAACGACAAAACGCCGCTTCGTGCCGTTTCTCAGAGGAGCCCCAGTGAATTGTTGCCGAGGCGCAAGGCATATGGTCCGCTCGTAGCGCTTCTTGGAGTTTGTGTGCTCGTTCTTATAGGGCGGCCGACTTGGAGTTCGTATCCACGTTATCCGGCGGTCAATGAGCGCCGGTTCCAAGTTCCTAGTGACCGCAAAGTGCTCGGCTCCGTCGAGACCGCAGGTGTCTCGAGGCGGGTTATAGGGCGATTCAATGGAAAGATAGTTCTGGTCGGTTGGGCGGCGTTTACGGGCCCGCAGTCATCTCTAAGCGGAATCGCCATTCTTGTCGATGGAGTGCAGCGAGCTGAAACCAATAGCTTCTTTGATCGGCCCGATATTGCTGCGAGTTTTGGCCGCCTGGATTTTGAGCTAAGTGGATGGGAAGTATTCCTCCCGCTCAGCGGGCTCCGGCCAGGTAAGTATAACTTGACGGTGGAAGCTTTCACCGAAACTGGCGCATCAGCCAGCCTGCATCCTGTTCAGCTGCAGGTGATTGAGTGAGTCGAGGCCGCAACGCGGGTCGCCTGCTTCAATTGGACCCACACGAGGAATCAAAGCTCTCCTCGCTGATTTACGAACCCCACTCTAGTCTTTCGCTCCTGCGGCGAATAGCGCAGCTCGGGCGCGGCATCTATTCGCGAATCGACTTCTGGGTTACCGTGCTGCTTATTGCAGCAGTCTTGGTACCTTTGCTGATCAGGCACGATTTTCCGCCATCGATCCCTCTGACCTATTTCCTCGATGACTCATGGCAATCAGATTTGGTTTTCAAGGCCATTCAGCATGTCTGGGTCGGACGCGACGTGGTCTTCACCTATGGCTCGCTGTATCAGGCGCTATCGACCCTGGTGCCCTGGCAGCAGGGATTTTCCTTGGGCAGCGTCTATCGGTCGAATTCATTAATCCAGTTCTGCCTGGGGGCCTTGCTCATTTATGTCACAAGCGTATGCCTCTTGCGTTGGCAGCCGCCTTGGAGGCGCGCTTTTTACGTCCTCTTGATCGCCATCTTTTAGTGGCCTGGCAATAGCAAATCGGTCTTCTCCGTGTGCGCTTTCTCAGTCATCACGATCCTCGTGCAGCGGCTATGCGATGTGCTATCGGGCGTAACTTGGAGGGCAGCAGCGGCTTCGATCATCGTGATCCTTAGCTTCTTGTTCTCAGCCGATTGCGGAGTGTACTCACTTGCCGCACTAGGCATAACAATAATCGTGGCTCTTTTCTGCAGCACGAGAGAACCCATTGAACGGAAGGCTCTGTTTAAATTCGGAGCGCTTGCTGGCGCCTTTATTTTTCTAGCCGCCCTCGCAGTCAATTTCTTCATGTCTGGAGCCCTGTTCGATTTCCGGTTCTGGCACGATGTGCGGGAGGTAGCAGCCACGTACAGGTGGGCCATGGCATCCAGTATGCAAGACCCAGCCCGAACCTGGTTTGTGGCAACTACGGCTGTATGTGTTTTAATTTTCCTGGTCGCGTGGCTGTGGCGAGATCCCCACTCTCCTTACATCACTCGCCGTCCACTCTTTTTGCAGGGAGCCCTTCTTTTTTCTGTTCTGTCTCTGCAAACGGGAGTGATTCGGTCCGACTGGGAACATGTGACTCTCGGACTGTTCACCATCATATCGCTCACCGCTGCTATCCTGATCGGCTCGACAAACGAATCAGCCGGGCGGGCTCGCTCTTATGTGCCGGGTTACCTGGCCTTAGCTTTAACGGCGATTTTCACTGGCCCTCTGCCATTGCTCAACTCGTCCACCTTGCTGATGGCCGATTGGAAGCACTTGCCAAAGGACGCGTCCTGTCCCGCCGGAATGTATTTTGTGGATCAGGCCTGCTTTAAGCAGGGCGATTTTCTCAAGCTCCGTTCGGTATCTTCGTCGGTCCAGAGTGGCGTCGCGGGCTCCGATCCGATTGCGATATTTCCCTATGAAAATATCTACGGCGTGCTTGCGCGTCGCCGGATCGCCGGAGGTGTCGTCCAAAACTATGTTGTCGCCGGCAATTACCTGTCCGACCGGCACCTTGCTGGTTTGGCCCAAGACAAACCACCGCTGCTCATCTATTCCATGGACGGGGTGGCTACATTACGCCTGGATGGATTATCAAACTTCACGCGGACGCCACAGATTTGGTTTTATCTCCAGCAGCACTACAAGGAGGAGAGTGAACCAGCACCCGGAATTCTGCTCATGCGTCGCGATGACCTCCGAGCGGCGAAGTGGAGCAGTCACGCGATGAAACTCATCGGCAGCCAGCAGATCGACACATTGCAGGAGGGTTTGCCTATTGATCTTGGGCCTCTACCGCGGTGGCCTGACCACGGGCAATTCCTAAAATTAGATCTGACCGTTCGCTATCCGCTTTGGTGGCATCTCTTGAAGCCTTGCCGTTTAACCGTGGACGTTGCACTTGCCGACGGAACGCATAAACTGGCGGTTGCCCTGGCCGAACCCAACAAGGAGACCGAGGTCTGGATTTATCCGGGAGAGGAAGCTCAATTGCGGAACTATTTTTCCGGTAATTCAGGAGATTGGCGAGGGGCAGCGCCGCCAATTCCGATTTCGCACATAGCGTTGTGGTTGGATCCGATCGACTGGCTTTCCGTGAAGCCTACCGGCATTGCCATTCGCGACGTCCAAGTAGTACAGATTTTGGGATGAATTGAAGGTCCAACGCGAGAAACTCGGTGGCTGAAATCGACCGAGATGAGTGCAGGCGAACCACACGCCCGCCTCGGCCCTCTTCGCCGACGAAGCCATCGGATGCCGAATTACCGTCGGGTTAAGAAGGCCTCATCGGCAACTTGCTTAGCTTTGAAGGGAGCAACATTGATGACTAAGAAAAAGACAGAAATCAAACAGGTTGTGCAAGACGCCGAACGAGAAGCTATCCTGGACGAGCGCGAGACCTTGAAACGACTTTTTCCGCCCACGTACTCGCCCGATATCGGAGTCTTCAATGACGGCAAGGTTGAGGTGATGTTTAAGCTCACGATCTCACAGGCTCAAAGCCTTGCGAGTTTGCTGAAGGAGCATAGGCTATAGCTGCTCGGGGCATTGAGTTTGTGGGTCAGATTCCGAAGGCGCATTTATCGGGAGCCGGCGTCAGGCGCCCTCCTATTTCGAGACTCTAGGTGTAAAAAGGTTTGCTTCAGTCGGAATGGAGCGCAGAAACTGCTCGATCCAGTACCCCTCTTGCCACTTCGCTGATTCCGCTAGTTTAGTCATAGCAAATAGATTAGGAGACGCACTTATATGGAACTGCAGGTGCGAGTGTTGGCAGCATGGAATCGGAGGCCCGTGGTTATTTGGCTCGTAAGTGGGTGTATGACCAACACCTGGAACTAAGCCAGCTTGGAGGGAGAGAGAAACAGGTTCGTTTCGGTTACTCAGTCTCCGCGAGCTACCACCTTGCTGGACGAACTGGAATTTGAATGGTTCCTCGTGTGTGCCAGTACATTTCAATATTGGCAGCGTGAGTCGATCGCTGTTCTGGGGACCCAGATCCCCTTCGACGAGCACTAATGATAACCAGGGCGGTGTACGTCAAGAGTCCGGCGCGTAGCCGTAGAGACAGGCAACACGATAGGGGAGGGGTGAGCCCAGGAGGGGTGAGCCCCGCCATTCTAAGAACTCAAGCAGGCGCATCGCCAAAGGATCCAGACTTGTGATTTCGTTCAAACAGTTGTCGCATGAGGTGTCCGCGATCAACAGTAAGATATGGATTTGGATCGGCTTGGTCGTTGTCGCAGCGCCGGCACTGCGCATCTATTATGTCCGGGAGATGCTCGCCGCCCTGATCGCCTTCTCGCTTTTGTTTGTGGCCGGGTCCACCGCTGCCCTCACTGTTTTCCTTCTGCTTCGCATCAGTAAGCATATCGTAGTGCGGGCCACGCCGAACGTCGGTCGGGTTGTGCGGCGGGGGGTAGATGCGCTCGAGGGCGTTGTTGCAAGTCCGGTCTGGGCTCCGGCAGTGCGGCATAGTTTCCGAAGGGAACGGCTGAAGTGGAACGAGAAGTACAAGATGGTTTACTTGCGATTCGCCGGTCTCAAACCTAACCAGGTGTACAGGGTGGGTTTGCTGGCAGGAGTCTCAGTTCGAACGATCCGTTTATCGGTGTGGAAGAGTGTCTCAAGCCAGTTTCGAAACTGGCAGGCAGAACAGCTCACGGGCTCAGTGATTTCGCTTGTGAGATTGTCCGGCTCGAAATTGTGCAGCCCGCAAATCAAGGGACTCTTCCGATTTGGCAGACAAATCGTTCCTTCCAGACACCGGCTTCATTTGTACCGGCGTCGTCTTACTTTGGTCGCCAGACGCATCAGGTGCAACGGCCGAATCGCCCCTTAGTCCTTCACAATTCAGAGTTTCATCGGCCGCGCCTTTGGAGCCCACACGCCCGCAGGGTTAAAACGAATTTTTCGCAGCCCGCTGGTCTGGTGTAGCATCACTCCTGCCGATCTTGGCTAAGCAGGGAGCAGAAAAATGAAAATATTAAAAATCGGCATCGTGCTCATCGTAGTTATCCTGGCCTTGACACTCCTCACGCTGCGCGTAACTGGCCTCGAGCCGCAATACCTCGACTTGAACGAACTCCGTGCCCACCACATGATCGCCCGCCCCGGCTTGTGGCTGAAAGGCGAAGTCGTCACCGCGCCCGTCGCGGATTGGTCGTTCGTCGACAAAGTGGAACACCCGGGACGCAGCCTCAACACCGTTCTGGTGGAGACGCGAACGCCCTATTTCATTCCGCACTCGGTTCGCACCATGCCTTTCGTCCGCAACGGCCAGCTCTACATACGTTCGCACCAGGATCGAATGGATTTGCAGTTTCCAAACGACAAGTCCTGGACATCCAACGTCGCCCGCGATCCCCGCGTGCGTATAAAGATCGGCGATAAATTGTACGAAGCGACCATGGTATTGATCGCGGATCGCGCCCAAGCGATCGCCCTCTTGGGCAGAAACCCTGAAACTTTGCAGAGCGGTCCCGACGGGCAAGAACATGTCGTCGGGTATGACCATATTTTTCGCGTGTTCCAGAGGAACATCCCGGAGTACGGCGGTGATCAGCCATCTCCGAGTTCGGCCCTCCTTAGTCCTGAGAAAACCAGTTCGCCATGATCCGGAAAACCCAGCGGCCGGAAGGGGTGTGTGTCTCAGCTTCTTACCAAGGTGAAGAACGGTCCGACCTTTGGGCGTGGATCCTCGGCCGCACCTGATAGTGCTTGTCCTTTCGAGGCTTAGAGACTATCTTTGGCCACTGAACTCTTCGCTTTTTCGAACCCAGAAGGCATACGGGACGACGCAAAACCAGGAGAGGACAGCATGAAGCGCAGAGCATTTCTAAGAAACGGGGCCGCGAGCGGACTGGTTGCCGCGGTTGCGCCGGGCGTTGCCAGTAGTTCCGAACGTACAACTGCGACTGCCTCGGGAACCAGGGTCCGCGAGATTTCAACAAATCGGGCACCGAAACCGGTCGGGCCCTTCTCACAAGCCATCAAGGCCAATGGACTCATCTTCGTGGCGGGGCAGACCGCGCGCGACCCGCAAACCGGCCAGGTAATTGAAGGGGACATCACCCTCCAAACGGAACGTGTGATGGAAAACCTGAAGGCCATTCTCGAAGCTGCCGACTCGTCCCTCGACCGGACGCTGAAGACGACAGTGTACCTGAAAGATATGGACGATTTTGAAGCGATGGGTAAGGTCTACAGCCGTTATTTTCCTTCACATCCGCCAGCGCGGGCCACGGTCGAGGTATCAAGGTTGCACGGAGGGCGCGTCGAAATTGAACTAATCGCTCTGGCCTGAGACTCGATCTATTCAGTTTGATAGGTAATCGATTCTCCGCGTGAGCTGTTGATAGTGCACTTGGCGAAGACTGATTATGAGATTCATTACCAAGCCAACGCGGCCAGGAAGCCAAAGAACACGTACCCGAGAACGGACGGCGAAAGGCGCTGAGGCGTGTCCCAAGTCTCGGGAAGGCGAGTTCCGCCACGGAATACGTCACCGTCAGAGTTGCCCAGGCAGTGAGGCCCGCAAGAAAACTCCGCCCCGGGGATTTCATGAACCGGCAGGCCAGTACCGGCTCTAACAGTCCGAACGCGATGGCCAGAGCGAGGTTATGCTCGGACGCAAATTAATCAAGATGCGGCGCGCGGTTTGCTAACAGCGCGGTCCGCGCCTATCCCCGAGAAACATACTCCAGAAGGACACCCAGGCTAAATGCGGGTTCCGAATGGATCCACTGCGCCCTGGGGAAGCCATCATTAGTTCTCCCTCACGGATTCTCGCGAGTTACGGCCCTGGGGATTTCGACGCCGGCCGCAAGAGGCGGGATAGTTCGGGATCATAGTAGCTCATTGAATCTCTACTCCATCTTAACAACAACAAGTTGATCGCTCTGGATTCGGATTTCAATTCCGAGGGGAGGACGAAAGCCGTGGCCCTTCACGATGGCCCCGCGAGCCCAGTCACACCGGGGCAAATCTGCCATCTGAAGAGGATCAAAAACGACACGGCTGCAAGGATCGCCCACCATGGGATGTTTCGCCTGAAACCTGTAGTCGTAGGAGAGCTTCTGCAGATCCGTGAGGTATTCGAGCTGGCAGTGCCCGAATGGTGTCTGCAGTGAAAAAGCCCAGTAAGACCCCGGCTGGTCC
>QHYS01000118.1:0-2896 GCA_003223325.1 Acidobacteriota bacterium | reverse complement strand
ACCGCGATTGCACCGACCACCACTGCAGAAGCTAGACCCAGAAATTTCCGTGCCGTCGGCGAGAGGTTTGAACGCATATTTCGGTTCGACTCCGTACCAACAGTTTAGGCAGAATGTTCGCGACGCCGATACTGGTCAGCGGAACGGGATTGGGACAATGTCTTCCCTATACCCCAGGTGAATACTGCGGGAGGATGTATTTCGAAAATATGGCTAGTCGTGGCGACCCTGGGGGGACTTGAACCCCCAACATCCTGCTTAGAAGGCAGGCGCTCTATCCGTTGAGCTACAGGGTCTCGTAAAAAAGCCGCGAAAAACAGGGGTTTTTGAGAGGCTCGCCAGGAGAGTCCCTCGCTGTATGTCCTACTGTATGTCCCTCTGACGAGCATCGCGAGATCATTATAAGACATGATCGCGGAGGCGCGCGTCCCTAAAATGCGGAGGGCCGGAACCTCGCGGCTCCGGCCCGAGACTTCCGAGAGGGACTAGTGAACGTAAAGCCCCCGACTAGCTTCGAGAACCGCCTTGTAGCCGTCTTACCCTGCGTCTATTGAGGCGCGGCCTGCGTCAAGGCCAGCGCTGGCTGGTATGAATGCCGGGAATGCGGAGAGCGCTGTGAGGGCCGCGTATGCCCGACCCACCGCCATACCGCGGCCCGCAATCTAATCGACGCCGGACTAGATCGACGATCGCGCCAGGGCCATTACCGGTCACCTGACCGATGCGCTCTTTTCGCGCTCCAACATCGGGAGGGAAAAGGACGTCGAGGAGGTGCGTCAAGCACTCGAACAGTTTCACCGGAAACGGAAATCGAAAGTGCTACGAAACAAACTTTCCACACGCAAAATTGCGCCGCCATGGGGTGTTTTACTTGGAATCAGTAAGGGCCAGTCATGTTATTGCGGACCGGGGGTTTTGGGAGTTCTTCGGGTGGGGTCTTCGCCCGCAACTCCTTGGCGCGTCGCCGTGCTTCTTCTCTTGCTTGTTCCGAGACAAGAAATCGATTGGGTATTGCTCTGGGTTTTGGGCGCGGAATATCTAACTCCCAATTAGTGGGGTCGTGCGCTTCATCGCTTAGCCTGGTGCAGAGTACTCCCTAGCAGAATACCGTTAGCCCAGTAGAACCCTGTATCACCCCCAGGAAGCAGGTCATATGTCTTCCCTCCTTTGTAGGGCACGATCTCGGTCTCCGCGATCGTCGCTCCGTCGTAGCTGGTTTCGCGCCGCAGCTGATCAACACTGTGACCGTCGGCCGTAGGATGACCTGCAGACGCCCACACCTCTCTTCCATCTCCCATGACCAGATGAATCATGGAATGTCCAATGGCCACCGGAACTGCGGAGGTTTTCAGGATGGGGAGGGCAACTCTTTGATTTTTTGCATCCAAAGTCCAAACCAGCATCCCAGGCTTGAGACCCTCCACGGCGGTAGGTCCCGAAGGCGTATCAATATGAGTACCACGAGCGAGACATATCGGGCAGCCAAGGATAACGGGTTCCTTCTTCAGAATCGTAATCCCGTCGTGTGGGTCGATGACTCGAGGCTGCAGGACCAGATTTATCCCGGAAGGCGAGTTCGAACTTGTAATTGGTGTCCATGGGCTCAAGCCGGAGTGCTCCGCGCAGCCTCTTATATTCGCGATAGATCAGGAGTTTCTGTGCGTCGGTGAACTCTTTCGTCGCATTGAGACCAAGATGCTCCGCGATGGCTTGAAACGTCTGGGAATCGTTTTGAATTTCCGGAAATGCTTTCAGTGCACCTTCTTTTTCGATCAGAGGGCGTCCAACCGGATAGGAGTCGGGATCACAGAACCAGACATTCCAGAAACGGCTAAAAAGGCGATAACGCAGTTCGGGAGCAGTTATCTTCTCAACCGCATTTGTTGCCGCGGCTGATTGCTGCGGTTTCTTACCCGACGTTAGGACCCCTGTCCAGACGTCAGCACTCCCTTTGGGCGCTTCTTTAGAAGGCGCTTGTGCCGCCGGAGGGCCGTTCGGTTGTTGGTGGACTGGGGGTTTTGGGAGTTCTTCGGGTGGAGTCTTCGCTCGCAACTCCCGGGCGCGTCGCTCCGCTTCTTTTAGTAAGGCATTATATCGATCTAGGTCCATGCCAAGCGACTGGGGAACGGCTATGGGTTTCGTGCGCGGGCCGCCCTCCTTCGGCGGAGGCAAATCCTTTACCACGTCCAAGAACGGCCCCCTCATCCCCGGCATAACCCCCGTCCAGACGTCGGCACGCCCTTCGGGTGTTTGCCCTCTTGCCGCGCCTGCCGCGCATATTCCGAGAAACACCGCAACAACTACCTTCCATCCTCCCATGGCTTTTATTTTACCCCCGCACCATTCAGATCAAGTGCGTATCCATCTGCATCGAGTATGAAGGACAATAACCCCAATTAGGTTGTTTGGCTCGCAAACCACCGACGCGCAGTCCACGGGGCTTTCCCAGAATCCAGACGCGAATTTACTGTGACGAGGCGGGGCATCACAAATCCGGCCTTTGCGCTAGGAGGCGCGCGGCGCGGAGTCGCTTAGTCGAGAGCCGAGAGTGTTGAAGGGGATTGGCTGGCAGCGGGCCAGTTGCCGAAAAGGCGTATCAGGACCTGGAATCGGGAGGTGGTTCGAAAATCGCCGCCGTACCAGCGGGGTATTCCAGCGCGGGATCAGGGGATTAAACCGGGCAGATTTCGTACTCCAGGTCTCCGATAAGGAGTCGAAGCGATCGCAGCGCATCCCTGCGGACCCACTGCACCGGGTCACGCTGGGTTGCGTGGAAGAGAGCTTCCGTTGCCGCCTTCTCATTCCTGGAGGCCAGGAGCATCGCCGACCAGGCTCGATAGATCCAATGCTGTCGTTGATCGAGCAGAACGGCGATGAGTTCGTCGGCGGCGAGACC
>QHYS01000117.1 GCA_003223325.1 Acidobacteriota bacterium | reverse complement strand
AATGGCGAGTCGTCGCGCAGCAATCAACTCGGATCACCGCGCCATGACTCGTTCCGGTGCTCCGAATTCTGCCCCGAGAAGCAAAAGGCCGGGTACTCGCCGCCCTACGCAACGAAGGGACCGCCCACGATTTTATCAGGGACCTTAACATCAAATTCGCTATGGCAGTTGAGGCACGATATGTATTGGCTTCCCTCCTGAGCAAATCCGGTGCGCGCGGCAACGTAGACCTTTTGCCGCATTTTGCAGTGTCCGCATTCAATCGTCATCTCCTTAGCGGTGATTCCGGCAACGCGCTGCAAAGTGGGAATCAAATCGGTACCGGCTGCGGATTTAGGCACGAACCCGTGCGCCCATGGCCTTGCCCCGACCTTGAATTCCGGAGTATCGTGAATTGTCAAAAACACAATTTTGGTAGCGGGCGCGACTCGTCGGATTTCGGCGGAGGCGGTGATGCCATTCATGCCGGGCATATTGATATCCAGCAGGACAATATCCGGCTTCAACTCGATGACTTTCTCGATGGCTTCTTTGCCGTCCTGGGCGTCACCGCAAACTTGCAAGGAATGCCAACCTAAGAGTTCGCGAATGGTTATCCGCGCGGCAGGGTGGTCATCCACAATAAGGATTCTCGGTGGCAATTCCACTCCGTTTCCCTTTTCCATCCCCGTCTCCCGAGTCCATTTTCCTTACGGGCGTGCCCGAGCGCGAGCGGCGGGAAGTACAGGCGTGCCTTACTCGTCAGCCGTTCTTTGGTTTTTGCGTGCGTGAGGGCCGGTGCGGGGCCAGCGCGGCGGCACTTAAGAGTCGGAGCCTGCCACTTTCGTCCAGCCGCCATTCTTTCGGCGGTCGTCGGTGCGCATACCGGAGAACAGTCCATCCACTCCACCCTCCAATAGCACACCGTCACTCAAATCAGCCAACGACCCCAATTCAGTGCGTTGCTTAACCCAAGC
This sequence comes from Acidobacteriota bacterium, assembly GCA_003223325.1. Taxonomy (GTDB): domain Bacteria; phylum Acidobacteriota; class Terriglobia; order Acidiferrales; family UBA7541; genus Palsa-189. The sequence goes on along the minus strand of QHYS01000117.1, from coordinate 20,712 downwards.
CTCAAAGAGGCGTTCGAAAACGTATGTCTGTGACTGAATGCGGATTTGAGTTGAGAAAGGTATTGTGAGTTTTACTGTCCGCGCCTGACCCGCTACATTTTTCTTAGCGGTACATACTATCGTCCCGTCCGGGGATTTCACGATTTCCATTGAATGTTTGCCGCTTTCCGATTTCGCCACCAAACCGCCATCATCGAACAGCCGCGCGAGGTGTGGCGTTAATCTTTCTCGAACGACCAATGCTCGATGCGGTCGCTTGGAAATTCCGCAACCTTCTGTCCGTTTTCGTAAGCGTACAACCTGCCGTTCTCTTCTTTAATTTCGGTAGCGGGTATTCGGCGCCTGCGGTCCTCAAAGTGCAGCTTCACATTAAGTGGCCACATATTCGGCATAGGCGGCCGGTCCAAGTCGCGGATTCAGCGACTTATCGCCAGCTTTGCCATTTCGTTCGTGCTCAGCGCCATAACGCGGCGGATTCTACACCCCAAAAATAACGTCGGGTAGCCACGCGGCTCTGGAGGTATTCGGCGCACACGCGACACGTCGCTGCCCACGCTTCCGGCTGCATTCTGCCACTAAAATCCTTACCCGCCACCACAGGCTCACCGTTGTTCAGTTTGTCCGCAATGTGTCTGCATGCGTGCGTCGCGCCTTTAACTTGCGCCCTCTGTTCCGGTGGCACTTGGACAATTTGCACCTTTGCTTGAGTCGGCATCGCCTAGCCTCCGCATCCATTTTCCGAATCCTCGCGCCCGAGGTCTAGCGCCGGATTTCCATAAGTAGCCGGAGGGGTATTGTCAAATCAGCGGCAACAAAGAAGGCCGGTAGCCTCGCGGCAACGGCCCCAAAAGGTGTGGACACGGATACCCTTGTTGCTACTATGCGCGTCAACTCGGATCACCGCGCCATGACTCGTTCCTGTGCGCCGGATTCTACACCGAGAAGCAAAAGGCCGGGTAGCTCGGCCGCCCTACGCAGTGAAGGGACCGTCGACGATTTTATCAGGGGCCTTAACATCAAATTCGCTATGGCAGTTGAGGCACGATATGTATTGGCTTCCCTCCTGAGCGAATCCGGTGCGCGCGGCAACGTAGACCTTTTGCCGCATTTTGCAGTGTGGGCATTCAATCGTCATCTCCTTAGCCGTGATTCCGGCAAGGCGCTACAAAGTGGGAATCAAAACGGTACCGGCTGCGGATTTGGGCACAAACCCGTGAGCCCACGGCCTCGCCCCGACCTTGAAGCCCGGAGTATCGTGGATTGTCAAAAACACAATCTTTGTGGCGGGTGCGACTCGTTGGATTTCGGCGGAGGCGGGGATGCCACTCATGCCGGGCATATTGATATCCAGCAGGACAATATCCGGCTTCAAAAACGCTCGGTCACAATCGGTCACAAAAAGCGTTCTTCAAAATCGTGACTGTTCCAAAGAGCACATTTTTATTGCGTATTTAACAGGTACAAAATAAAAGGAGGCGGCCCAGGTCAAGCCGCCTCCTAGTTGTCCCCGGTGAGGGACTGTCCTTGCCCGTCGGAGGAGGGCAGGACATGTGTGTGCTAACCTAAGACTTAGAACCCTGGCGCCAGCCAAAGGTTTCGGCAATTTTTTGCGAAGTTATCCTCGGCTTCATCTTCTTGTTAAGTCCCTTGACTAGAGTATCCTAGACATATGTCGCTCGACGAGGTATTGAGTGAAGATGATGTTCTGAATTTTCTCGGAAGTGTGCGAGGGTCGGCGTCGGTCCGGGAGATCGCGTCAGGTTTGAGCCTGCGGCACGCCGGCCGGCGCACCCTCAGTAGCGTTCTATCACGTTTGAAGCGGCAGCGTCTCGTAGAGGAATTGAAGGGCGGACAATATCGTCTCGCGGGCGACCGGTCTCAGCGGCGGGATAACGCAAAACCCAGCGCCAGAACTGGGGCGCCGAAGGTAGCGACGCGCGATTCCAATCTGCTCTCAGGACGGCTGGTCGCACATCGCGATGGGTACGGCTTTGTGGTTCCCGATTCTCCACGAAAAGACCTCGACGGCGACCTATTCATTCCTCCGGATCAATTGGGGGACGCGATGCACGGAGACCGGGTCATGGCCCGCATTGAGCGCCGCGAAACCCGGGGAAGCCAAGCCCGCGGCTCGGCAGCGCGCGCCGAAGGACGAGTGGTGCGGGTCCTGGGCCGCGCCCATCCAACTGTCGTTGGGATTTTCCATTACGGCCACCGCAGTAATTTCGTCATTCCCTACGAATCCCGCATTCATCACGAGATCATGATCCCCGTGGGGGAAGAGTTGACGCCTCAGCTCGTTGCCAAGCACAAAGCCGAAAGACTTTCCCCGGCTGAGTCTCCGCGACTGCCCGAGCTGGACGGCGCTGTTGTAAACGTTGAGATCACGCGATTCCCGAGGGCTGGTGTTGCGGCGGCTGGCCGTGTTGTCGAAGTCCTAGGACGGCCGGGGGAATTCGGCCTCGATGTCGAAATTCTTATCCGCAAACATCATCTGCCGCACCAGTTCCCCTCAGAAGTGCTGGAACAGGCACGCGAAGTTGCGCGGCCGGTGGGAAATGCCGAACGCGAGGGCCGCCGGGATTTTCGCCATCTGCCGATTGTAACCATAGACGGCGAGACGGCACGCGATTTCGACGATGCCGTTTATGTCGAAAGGCGGTCGGAAGGCTGGCATCTTCAAGTGCATATCGCAGACGTGGCTCACTACGTCAAGCGAGATTCGCCTCTGGATCGCGAGGCGCGGCTGCGAGGCACTTCCGTTTATTTTCCGGATCGCGCTGTGCCGATGCTGCCGGAGCGGCTCTCCAACGGCATCTGTTCCTTGAATCCGCGCGAGGACCGCCTGGTAATGAGCGCGCTTGTCGAACTCGATCATCACGGCGAAATCATCGATGCGGAATTCGCGCCGGGTGTCATTCGTTCAGCCGAACGAATGACTTACACCGCCGTAAATCAGGTAATCGAGGGCGATCCTGTGGCCACTTCGCGTTATGCGGCTCTCGCCGAGCGTTTTCGTGACATGCGCGATCTCGCGCTCATTCTCAATACGCGACGCACTCGACGTGGCTCGATGGATTTTGATCTCCCTGAAAAGGTCCTTACCTTCGATGCCGAAGGGCAGATGACCGGAATAATCCGCAGCGAGCGGAATATCGCTCATCGTTTAATCGAAGAGTTCATGCTCGCTGCCAACCAGGCCGTGGCGACCTATCTGGAGCTACGCGGCTTCCTATCGCTCCACCGCGTTCACGAAAAACCCGATCCGAAAAAGGTGATCGAATTTGAAGAACTGGCGCACGCTTTCGGCTACTCGCTGGGCATATCCGGGCTCTCTGAGAAGCGCGTCGCTGTTCGCCATGGACACGTCGCCCCGCCTGGACGAGCCGGCCGGGGGGTCGCCGCGCGTGAGCGCCCTATGGTTGTTACCCTTCCGAGTTCGCACGATTTTCAAATTCGGCCTCAACACTACCAACGGCTGGTGCAAAAAATCGCCGGCAAGCCGGAAGAACGAATTTTGTCTTATTTAATGTTGCGTTCGCTCAAACAGGCCCGTTATGCGAGCCAACCCCTGGGGCATTTTGCGCTGGCCTTTGACCAATACACTCATTTCACGTCGCCCATCCGACGTTATCCCGACTTGATCGTTCATCGCGTGCTCAAGTGGGCCCTAGCGCATCCCGATGTACGTCCTGGACAACCGCACTCCAATGTGCGCCCCGGAGAAGCTGGCCCCTACAGTCCGCGGGAACTCGCGGCGATCGCTCTCGAATCTTCAGAAGCCGAGCGGCGCGCCGATGCGGCCGAGCGAGAACTGATGGATTGGAAGACCGCGCAATTCATGGAGCAACATCTGGGCGATGAATACGAAGCCTTGATCATCTCCGTTCAAAAGTTCGGCTTTTTTGTAGAACTGATGGAGATATTTGTGGAAGGGCTGGTGCCCATCAACCGTTTAGAGGAAGAGACCGGAGCGCATTGCCTATACCGGGAACGGGATCACGCAATCGTCTCCGGCCGTGGCGGCCGCATGCGCAACTGGAAGCTCGGCGATCGTGTGCGCGTCCGGGCTGATCGTATCGATCCCATGCGCCGCCGCGTCGAATTCGCGCTGGCCACGTGATTCCGCGCTTTTCCTTCGCAGCCTGATGCGCTATCTTTGTTTGCTTTTCGGCGAGGTGAATCTTGGCCATTCGCATGTGCCCGCAATGCGGAAACACCGTTCCTGCGTCTGGTGTTGTGGCTCTCTCCGATGGTATGGAGTGCCCGCATTGCAAAGCGCGGCTGGAAGTCGCAACCCCCAGCCGCATGATCGCCGTCACCGTCGGGCTTATTGCCGCCTGGCTCGTGTGGCGGCTAACTCGAGACTCGACGAATATACTTGGCTTCGCGCTCCCGGTTGTACTTTCGTTTGTGGCATTCGGCATCGTTTCGCCGCTGGTTTTAATGTTCGCGGCAGCGTTGCGCATTGCGCCGGCTGCGCCCGCTTCTGAGCTTGTCCCCGCGCATGGAGGTCATGCACAGAGTGTCCTCGATCATGCGGGCGGCCATCATTAGACAAGATTGCGCGGGAGGCTTTTTGGCGCCCAGCCAGTATTTGAATTTCGCACCTTTCGCACCCCCATCCATTGCCTTTATTCCTGTTCCGCCGCAGGATATACGCGCACGCAAGATATTGCTTGCACAGGAGGATCGGTGAAACCTTCCGTAGGGTTGATTGGATTGGGCCTGATGGGCCATCCGATAGCTGTGAATGTGTTAAATAAGGGATTCTCATTGACTGTGTGGAACCGCACGGCTTCGCGCGCCCAGGATTTGGTCTCGCAGGGCGCGCGATTGGCCGCCACGCCTCACGAGGCGGCTGCAGCTTCAGACGTGCTCCTGATGATTGTGAGCGATCCGCCGGCCGTGGAACAGGTGCTGTGGGGCGAAAAGGGCGCCTTCAACGGCTTGCGCCGGGGCAGTGCGCTGGTGGATTGCAGCACGGTCTCGCCTGACTTGGCGCGCCGCACAGCCGTCGCATGCTCGGAACGCGGTATTGAATATCTCGATGCGCCCGTAACTGGCGGAACATGGGGCGCAGAGAAAGGCGAGCTAGTGATGATGGTTGGCGGCGCTGCGGAGACTTTGAAGCGCGTCGAGCCGATCTTCGGCGCGATCGCTAAGCGTTGGTTCCACCTCGGACCCGCTGGCGCCGGCCAGACCGTAAAACTCGCCATGAATCTCCTACTGGCCCTGGAAGTTGATGCGTTGGCTGAAGCTTTGGCGCTAACCACGGCTGGCGGAGTTGCCGGCGAGCGCTTGGTCGAAGTAATGCAGTCAAGTATGGGACGCGCGCCGGTTCTCGACGTCAAGGCGCCCCTGCTTCTCGAACGCAGATATCCCCCGAGTTTCCCGTTGCGGCTTATGCACAAAGACCTTGCTTTGGCGTTGGACCTCGCACGACAGCTGGGCGTGTCCTTGCCGGCCGGCAGTGCGGCTCGCGACGTCTACGCCAAGATCTTGAACTCCGCTCGGGAGGATGTGGACTACGCGGCGATTGGCCGGTATTGGGATAAAGCCGCCGGCGCGTAAGTGGGGTGGCTTTAAGGTTTGGCCGCAGGGGCGAAAAAGCAGAGCGGCAGATCGCGCGATGTCTTCAGACCCGCGGGCGCGGCCAGGATCGAGGGTATCGCGTTTACCACCAGGGCCGCGGTGGCTATATCTCCATGTGTCCCCCCGGGAATTGTCAAAACCAGGTTCGGTTCACCGCGTAGTTCGATTGTATCGTTTGACTCCGGCGCGCCGACGTACATTTGCAGTTCCATGTAAATTCTTTCCCTGCCTCCCGAGACTCCGCGGGCAATTTGCTGCACTCCGGCGGCACGGCCACAAGCTACTTCGAGGAATTCGGTACGAAAAGCTTCGCGCGCGATGACCGGCTCGACCGTTTCGGTGATTTCGTCGATCTCGAACCCGAAGCCATCGGCCACCATCGCTATCGATTCAGGCAGTCCGTGATGCTTGATGATGCCAGCTGCAGCTTGCTCTTTGAAGTCCTCAGAACTCAACCCTGCGCCCACCTTCCTCTGCAGTGGCAGGCGCCGTTTCGAGGCATCCACAGTGCGCGTTACCCTTACGGTATCCACTCGTTGCGCAGCAGCGCCCAGAGTCAGCACGAGTTTATCCATCACGAAGCCTGGGTTCACGCCCGTGCCGACCAGTGCCACGCCCCAGGATTTCGCCTCCTTATCCAACTTCGCCGCCAAATCCGGATATTTGCGGTAGGGATAGGCGAGCTCCTCGCACGTCGAGACCACGCAGGATTCCGCAGCCAGGCATGCGGACAGTTGATCCACTACGGCGGGTAAATGCGAAGAAGTTGAGTGCACCACGACGTCTGCAGCTTCGCCGAGAATGTCCGCGTCGGCGCTGATCGGGATGCCCCAGGGGGCATTGCTCGCTCCCGCCACCTCACCGAGGTCGCGGCCTGCTTTTGCTGGATCGGTGTCGATTGCGCCAATCACCTCGATCGCTTGCTTTTCTCGCATCAGGCGCACCAGGGATGCACCGATTGGTCCAACACCATATTGGATGGCACGAATCTTGTTCCTCACGTGAACTCCCGCTATGGCCGCTGAGCCGGGTTAGCTGCTGCCAGAAGAGGCAAATAAGGTAAAGGAATCGCAGGTATCGTTCAACTTCTTGAAGCAAGCCGGTTGCTCGATGCCCAACAGCAGCGGGATAATCGGAAATTGAGGGCGGGTCCGATTCGAGACAAAAGGGTTTTAGAATTGCGATTACAGCTTCGAAAAAATGAGCCGAGGTAGCTTCCATGCGCGCCACGAAATTGAATGAGCCGGAGATCGCTGCCGAACTGCAGAAACTGAAGGGCTGGACCGTGGAACAGGGAAAGCTCCATCGTGTTTTCGAGTTCCGTGATTTCTCGCAAGCGTTTGGGTTCATGACCAGGGTGGCCCTTGCTGCCGAAGCGATGGGTCATCATCCGGACTGGTCCAATGTCTGGAATAAAGTCACCATTGATCTGACCACGCACAGCGCGGGAGGCCTCACCCAAAACGATTTCGGACTGGCCGACAAGATCCAGAAAATATCGGCAAGTTAGTCTCTCTGCCATATGCCTGCCCCCTGTGAACGCGGCATCAGATCGGTTTGTATGCTGATTGCGACTGAGCCCTAAGGATCTATTCAATGGCCGAAGTAGCTCCGAAGACCGCCGGTATTTCCTCCGAAACCCGGGAACAGCGCGAACCGACTTTCGATAAACTTCGACGCTGGGGTTATTTGGCTGCCCGGCTCGATCCTCTCGGATTTCTTCCCCAGGCTTCTCCTGCCGAGCTCGATGACAAGGGGCCGTGGTCTTCTGAGGCGAGAGCCATCTACTGCCGGACGATCGGCGCTGAGTTCATGCATATCGCCGACGCGCAACGGCGTGAGTGGATCGCCGCCCGAATGGAATACCCGTCGGGCGCGAAGCCCGACCAACACCGTATTCTCGAGCGTTTGGTTCGCGCCGAGCTCTTTGAGCAGACTTTACAGGCGCGCTTTGTTGGAACAAAGCGCTACTCGCTCGAGGGCCTTGCCGTCTTGATTCCTTTGCTCGACCACATTGTGGAAACCGGCGCGGCTTTGGGCGTCGACCAGATAGTCCTGGCCATGAGCCATCGCGGGCGCCTCAACGTGATGGTACAGATCGTCGGCCGGCCCCCGGCCGAGATTTTTGCCGATTTTGAGGATGTGGATCCGCGAAGTGTGCTGGGCGGAGGTGACGTTAAGTATCACGTCGGTGCGACCGGAGAATATCACACCACTACCGGGCGCGCGGTTGAAGTGCACCTCGTGTCGAACCCAAGTCATTTGGAGGCGGTCGATCCGGTAGCGATGGGCCGCGCCCGTGCCAAACAAGCGCGCATTAGCGGGCAAGGTTGGCAGCGTGTGCTGCCGGTCACTCTACATGGCGACGCCGCCTTTGCGGGCCAAGGCATCTGGGCGGAAACACTCAACATGGGCAACCTTTCCGCGTACACCGTCGGCGGCACGATCCACATCATTGTGAATAATTTGCTCGGCTTCACCACGCCCCCTGTTGAGCTTCACTCCTCGCCTTTTGCCTCCGATCTGGCTAAGCGGCAATCTATTCCCATTTTTCACGTAAACGGAGAGGATCCCGACGCCGTCGTCAGCGTGGCCGAAATCGCCGTCGCTTACCGCGCGCAGTTCTCAAGCGACGTTGTCATCGATCTCATCGGATTCCGCCGCCACGGCCATAGCGAAGTAGACGATCCGACCATCACGCAGCCGCGGCTCTACGCAAAAATCAAGGATCATCCGGCGCTTTGGCAGATTTATAGCAGCCAGAATGGCTTAGACGCCGGCCCGGCGGTCGTGCAGGTGCGTATGGAATTCGACGAAGCGTTCGGGACTGCCAGTCGAGCCACGAAAAAGCCGGTGCACCATCAACTGCCTTCTTATTGGGAGCCCTATGCGCGCGGCTGCTACGACCAGAAATACGAGGTCAGCACTCGCGTCGACGCCGCACAACTCGGTGAAATTGCTGCAGCGCTTACGCGATATCCGGAGGGATTTGCCATCCACCCCAAGGTTAAGAGGCTTCTCGAGCAGCGCTTGGAGATGGGCCACGGCTCGCGCCCGGTGGACTACGGAATGGCCGAGGCGTTTGCATTCGGCACGCTGCTCCTCGAAGGCATACCGGTCCGACTCACTGGGCAGGATAGTCGCCGGGGAACGTTCAATCAGCGGCACGCGGCTTTGATCGACACCCAAACCGAGGCAGAGCACGTACCGCTCGAACACCTCAGTCCGGGCCAGGCACGCTGCGAAATCTTTAATTCGCCCTTATCGGAAGTCGGCGTCTTAGGCTTCGAGTATGGCTACAGCCGCGATTATCCCGAGGCGCTAGTGGCCTGGGAGGCGCAATTCGGAGATTTCGCTAACGGCGCGCAAGTGATCATCGACCAGTTCATTTCCGCTGCCGAAGACAAGTGGGACCTCCCCTCCGGAGTTGTGTTGCTGCTGCCCCACGGTTACGAGGGCCAAGGCCCGGAACACTCCAGCGCGCGCATGGAGCGTTTTCTGCAATTGGCCGCGGAAGACAATCTGCAAATCTGCCAGCCTTCCACTGCGGCGCAGTATTTTCATTTATTGCGCCGCCAGGCGCTTCGCCGTTGGCGCAAGCCGCTGGTGGTGTTTACGCCGAAGAGTATGTTGCGGCGGCCGGAAGCGGCCTCCGTCCTCGCTGATTTTTCCGAAGAGCGCTTCCTGAACGTGATCCCCGAGCGCGAAATCGAAGATGTCCGACGAATCTTGATTTGTACCGGAAAAATAGGACACGAGCTTCGCGCAGAGCGCAAGCGTCGCGGGGACACTGGGACGGCCGTCGTTTTTCTGGATCAGCTTTATCCCTTTCCCGAGGCCGAGCTCAGCGTCGAGTTGGCGCGCCACAACAAGGCGAGGGAAATCGTGTGGGTGCAGGAGGAGCCGGCGAACATGGGGGCGCTCTTCTACATTTTGTCGCGCATCCGGGAACTTACCGGCGATCTGCCGCTGCGTTCGATTAAGCGGTCTGCCAGCGCGAGCCCCGCGACGGGTTCGGCAAGAGCTCACGAACTAGAACAAAAAACCCTGCTGACCCTCGCCTTCACTACTTCAGAGAATTAATCTCACCGGTACCTCAGATCGCAGGGGTCGCTGGACAAGTCGCTACACTCGCTGTAGCGTAACGGTTCCATTTCGATGTCACGACAGGTCATCAAGCGCCGCTCACGCGGTTTTATCTGCGTCAACGCCCATCCGGAAGGTTGCCGTTTGAATGTCGAGCGACAGATTGCCGTCGCCGAGCAGGCGCCGCCGCGCGAAGGCGCTCCACGAAACGTGCTGGTCATCGGAGCCTCCACCGGATATGGATTGGCTTCCCGCATTGCCGCGGGATGGGGATATGGCGCGCGAACGCTTGGCGTTTTTTTTGAACGTCCCCCAGACGAGGAAAAAACCGCGACAGCGGGTTACTACAATACGGTGGCGTTGGATCAGCGCGCTCGACGCGATGGCCTGTTGGCTGCTCACATCAACGGCGACGCCTTTTCCGATGAGTGCAAGCGCGAAGCAATCGAAATCGTGCGACGCGAACTGGCTCCGCTCGATTTAATCATCTATAGTCTCGCCTCACCGAAACGCGCCCATCCGCGCACCGGAGTCGTTCACAATTCCGTGCTCAAGCCCATTGGTCAGCCCTATTCCAATCGCACCATAGAACTCGATTCCGAGAAAGTGGTCAATATCACTCTCCCGCCGGCCAGCGAGAGGGAAATTTCCGACACTGTTGCCGTCATGGGAGGCGATGACTGGCGCATGTGGATCGATGCTCTCGCGCAGGAAGGTCTTCTTGCGCCCGGCGTGCGCGCGCTCGCGTACTCCTACATCGGCCCAGAGTTAACCTGGCCCATCTACCGCGACGGCACCATAGGCCGCGCGAAGAATGATCTGGAACAATCCGCGCGGTTACTCGATGCCTTTCTCTCGCCTAAGTTTGGGGGCCGGGCTCTGATTTGCGTGAATAAAGCGGTAGTCACGCAAGCCTCTGCCGCGATCCCCGTCGTGCCTTTGTACGTAAGCTTGCTCATCAAGGTGATGACCGAAAAGGGGCTTGAGGAGGGGCCGATCGAGCAGATGCGCCGCTTATTTGCTGATCTCGGTACCAACGCGGATCTCGAAACTGATGAGACCGGTCGCTTGCGCCTCGATGATCGGGAGATGCGTACGGACGTGCAGGCTGAAATCGCTCGGCTCTGGCCCCAGGTAACCACCGAAAATCTTCGCTTGCTTGCAGATTTCGCTAGTTTTCAACGGCAATTTCGCAATTTGTTCGGCTTCGACGTGGAAGGGGTGGATTACCAACGGCCCGTCGAAACAAATATCGAACTGCCGCCCGGGAGGTGAGCGGCGTTCGCTGGACCTTTACGTTTCTCCGTTGCTCGCGAGGCTCTTCCTCAGTGCGCGACCATGCCCCCGCGACGCCTCGGCTTGCGAATCAGGAATACAAACGGGATCATGGCCATGGTTACGATCGCGAGCACGTGGAAATTGTCGATATAGGAGAGCATGGTGCTCTGCCGCTCTAACATTCGCTGAAGCAAGCCATAGGCTTGCCGCATCGCTTCTGAGCCGCTCGCTGATCGTAAGGCACCGGAGGCTCCTTGTAACATTTGCTGAACTCGCGGATTGGCCGGGTTGAGGTGGGCGGAGAGTTGAGCGCGATGGAATTGCTGGCGGCGGGCGAGCATGGTAGTCACGAACGATATGCCCACACTGCCGCCGACGTTGCGGGCCAGATTGATCAGGCCTGAGGCGGCATTATTTTTCTCCGGCGGCAGATAGGAATAGGCCACGGTATTGATGGGCACGAACAGGCAAGCCAGTCCAGATCCTTGAATGATTCGCGCCAGGGCGGCATTCTGAAAGTCGATGTACAGATTGAAGTGGCTCATGTAGAAAAGCGCGCCGGTGAGCATACATAGCCCGAAAATCATTATTCTGCGGGGATCAGATCTCGACAGAAGGAATCCCACGATCGGCATGGACGACAGAATCACCAATCCGCCCGGCATCAAGGCCAGGCCAGCCTTTTCCGCCGTATAGCCCAGCATCGTCTGCGTGAAAAGCGGCAGCAGTAATGTCGTGCCCAGCAAGATGAACCCAAGCATGAACATCATCGAATTTCCGATGGCAAATGAGCGGTCCCGAAAAAGTTTCAGATCGATAATGGGATTCTTATGGTGCCATTCCCAAAAGATGACCGCGATCAGTGCGGCGGTGGAGATGATGCTGAGAGTCAAGATCATATGCGATTCGAGCCAGTCCTCTCGCTGCCCTTTGTCGAGGATTACTTGAAGCGCACCCAGACCCGTAGCCAGCAATCCCAAGCCGATATAGTCGATACTGATTCCTCCTCTTTGTCGAGAACCGCTCAGATGCGGCGGATCCTTGATCACGCGAGAAGTGAGCAGCATGGAGATAATTCCGATGGGAACGTTGATGTAGAAAATCCAGCGCCAGCTATAATTGTCGGTAATAAATCCGCCGAGTGTGGGGCCGATCGCCGGTGCCACGACCACGGCCATGCCGTAAACAGCGAAAGCCATACCGCGTTTCTCCGGCGAAAACGTATCCGCCAGGATGGATTGCTCGCTCGGCTGCAAGCCTCCTCCGCCCGCGCCTTGCAGAACCCGAAATAAAATTAGCGTGGCCAGATTGGGAGCCAGTCCGCAGAGAAAGGAGCTGATCGTGAAGAGCGCCACGCAAGACATGTAGAAGCGCTTGCGTCCGATCAGAGAAGAAAACCAGCCGCTCATCGGCAGCACGATGGCGTTTGACACAAGGTAGGAGGTCAGAATCCAGGTGCTTTCATCGACTCCTGCGGCCAATCCGCCTGCAATATGCGGCAGCGAAACGTTGGCAATGCTCGTATCCAGAACTTCCATGAACGTGGCCAGCGTCACCGTGAGCGCGATAAACCACGGATTTACCTCCGGAGGCACATAGACTTGCCTCGCCGGAAGAGCGGCCACGGCTTCGCTCATCGCAGCCAGACTTTGGGTTCAACCGACATTCCCAACCGCAGCAGGTGGTCCCGATTTTCGCTCGGATCAAGCAGGATCTTCACAGGAACTCGCTGCACTACCTTGACGTAATTGCCGGTGGCATTTTCGGGCGGCAAAAGGCTGAATTGTGCGCCCGTTGCACCGGCGATGCTTTCCACATGGCCTTGGTACTGGCGGCCGTAGGCATCAACTGAGATCGTGGCGCGCTGCCCGACCTTCATGCTGCGCAGTTGTGTTTCCTTGAAGTTCGCCGTGATCCACACATCATCCAGCGGTACTACGGAGACAAGTGTCTGGCCCGGCTGGACGTTCATGCCCACTTCGACCCTCTTGTTGACCACGCCGGTTACCGGAGCGGCGACCGTGCAGTAATCCAAGTCCAATTGGGCCTTATCGAGTGCCGCACGCTTCTCCTGCACCGTTGCGATTGCCGCGCGCGCCCGAGCCTGTGTTGCGGCCACCTGCTGCGGACCTGTGTGTGAATATTGCAGCGCCGCCTGGGCATGATTGACGCGGCTCCGCGCCTGCGCAATCTGCTGTTCGACTGCGGCTACAGCGGCTCGAGCACCGTCGACTGCGGCGGCATCCGCCTTGGCGGTGGCGTTCGCCCGATCGTATATTTGCCGGGAGACCTCGTCCTTTGCCAACAGCGCGGTATACCGCGCGACATCAGCCTGCGCCCGCACGTTATTCGCCTCTGCCTGCTGAAGTTGCGCCTGGGCGGAATTGAGCTGCCCCTGTGCGGCGGCAACACCGGCTTGGGCCGCCTCTACATCTGCCTCTGATGAGGAGACCTGTGTCGTCGTCCCGATTGTCTCAACGGGCACATTCAGGTTCATGGCCTGAGCCGTGGCCTCGGCATCTGCTAGTTCGGCCTTGGCGCGCTCGAGTGCGACTTGATAATCGCGAGGATCGATTTCCACCAGCACCGCGCCCTTTTCCACGGATTGATTATCGTCTACGTTCACCTTGAGCACGTAACCGGAAACGCGGGCACTGACGTTGTTGATATGGCCGTCGACCTGGGCATCATCTGTATCTTCGTAGGTATTCAGATACCGCCACACCAAAAGGCCGGCCGCAGCGCCGACGATCACCACTCCCAGAACTACCCAGCGAACCAGTGAGCTCTTTTTTGAGGCTTTCTCTGGCTCTCTCGAGAGCTTCAGGCTCGGCATCTCGCCCGTGGCCCTCGCGGTCATACTTTCAGTTGGCACATCTGCCCGATCCACTTGCGTGCGCTCGACCATGATCTACTTTTCCTTCCAGTATTGGCGATAACCGCGTTCCGCGGAACCCGTGGCCCGGGCGAGTTCCACTCGCGCCAGGTTGTACTCATAAAGGCTCGAAATATAGGATTCGTTAGCACTCGCCACCGCCTCCTGTGCCTGAACCACTTCGATGTTATCCGTTGCGCCGCTGGCGAAGCGGTCTCGTGCTTGCGTGAGCGTGCGCTCGGCAAGATCGACATTGCTCATGGCCACGGAGACTTGATCTGCGGCCGCCTGCAGGTCCAGGATACCGTCGCGGACGTCCTGCTCGACTTGCGCTCGCAGATTCTCGAGCTGCTGGCGGCTGCGATTTAGTTCTGCCTGGGCCACCTGAGCGTCCCCATGAGCTCGCCCGCCTGCGAAAATGGGTATGCGAAGCGCCGCGTAGGTCGTGAAAGTACCAAGCACGGTGGAGGGCGTTGACCCGATCGCGCCGTAATCAGCATAGATGGATAGGGAAGGAAGGTGTTCGGCGGTGGCCGCCCGAACCATCTGTTCCGCCGCGTGAACCTGCGAGAGAGCCGCCTGAAAGTCTGCGCGGCTCTTCAAGGCTTGGTCCAGGCTCTCCTCAACCGTGATCGGCTCAGGTGTCTCATAGGGGATTTTCTCGGTGAGTGTGAAATCCTGTCCGAGCGGCAGGCCGACGACTCGGGCAAGAGCCAGCTTCTGCTTGGCAAAATCATTCCGCGCGGAAATCAGCTGCTGGCGCCGACTTTGGAGTTCTACCTGAGCCCGGAGCACATCAATGCCCGCCGAGATACCCACGTTTCTCATATCTAAGGCTTGATTGTAGAGCGCTTGCGCGCTTTGGACTTGAGCGTCTGCCGTATCCACTCGTGCCGCGGCCGCAATGGCCTGCAGGTAGGTGGAGCCCACCACCAACACTACGGCTTCGCGCATGTCCTGATAACTGAATTTGACAGCTGCTGCATTCTGTCGCGAGGACCGCTCGCTGGCAAGCAGATTGAAGTCCACCAGAGAGTGCGAGAACGCAACGCGCATGTCAAAGTATCCGAATGGACCGACAAGCAACGGAAAGCCAGGAAATCGGCCGGCAATTTTGGAAAATCCCTCCGCCGCGAGGTTTATTTTTTGCGCGGTTTCGGAGACTCTGGCGGAGAAATCCGGCAAAAGTGGACTGCGCGCCTGCGTGAGATGTCCTTGCGCGGAGAGTTGCGCATCGCTCGAGAGCAGAACCCCGAGATTTTGGCGCAGGCCGCGCTCGATGGCGTCGGCAAGTGAGAGGGGAATGGGCTGTGGGCTCACGGTTCCCGTAGGCACGCTGCCCATGGTTTGGTTCTGAAACGAATTCTGCCGTAATCCGGGAGAGCCTCCGAGATCGGTATACTGGCCGGGCGCCATGGTTTGAGCGCGGGCGCCTAGGGCCGCCAGCGTTATGCATAGAACTGCCTCGATCATTTTGCGTTGTCGATCCATAAGGGTCTCGTCTTTGAATTTGTCAGTCGGCTCGGCCGACCGCGCCGCGAAGAAGCGTGACACGCTTAGATTACCGAAGGCAGTCGGAAGGTACAAACGTGGTCCCTAAAGGGGTTGCTATATCTCGGTTTTTGACGCAGTTAATGTGCCTTCGCATGCTGGATTCGTTGTCTGGTCTTAGGGTTTCAAGGGTATGGCGGTCCAAACCTTCACGGTTCTTGCGGCTGGGCCCAGACCAGTTCCAAAGGAATGACGAGAGCGACAAGACCTCAACTGCAGCTACGGCCAAGGCCACCAACATCCCTTCCGGGCTGGACCGAGACTGTCGCTCATTTCTCGGGCAAGCCTAAGCACGAACCCCTCTTCTTCGGGAGACCGGTTTGACCACCGCCCCAGAGGCCCTCATTTTTGAGCTTCCCTCTTTCCTAAAAAAGGGGCACTATAACTCCTCCTTTTTTTCTTTCCTAACTCTTTGGAGGCGAAGTTGAATAAGCAGTGGTGGCCTGTGTGGAGAAACCGGCTTACATTCATTCTTCCTGTGGCCGGAGGTATGGTTGCAGCCGCGGTGGGAATCCGAATGTTGATTCTCACGGACTTTTCCGAGTCAGGCTGGGAGTTCATGGGGCGCTGTGGAGCCGATGCGTTGGGGTTCTTTTTGGTCGCAGGAATTTGCTGGCTGAAGACTCACCCCGAACTTGGTGGCGAAGACTAGGCCGCGGTCGCGTTGGTTATGGGGCGCGCGCAGCTTCCGAGGAAGCGAACCCGCGTTTGTCCCATCAGTACGCAGGGGGACTCTTCCTGATCTTTGATCCGTTTGCGCTCGAGCGTTCCGGTGGCGTCGGGTGTGCCTTGCCGGTCAATTCATTCGCGAGCGAATTGGCGCTGTAAATATCGCGCAAAGCTTCCAGGATCCCACGCGAATCGACGTGGATGGAGCGGCCGATGGAGTCATCGTAGACAAAATTCCACGGCAGCGACTGAATATTGCCATCGAAAATGATGCCCACCAACTCGCCGGCCCTGTTGATCACGGGACTACCCGAATTGCCACCGATAATATCGGCGGTTTCCACGGCATTCAGAGGAGTATCGAGCTTGATCCTCGACTTTTTCTTGGTCCAGCTATCCGCCAACTTGTAGGGATCCTTGTTTCCGTGTTCGGCCGCATGATCGAAGGCGCCGCGCACGGTGGTGAAGTAGGGGAGTTTGGTTCCTTTCGGTGTGGTGCCCTCGCCATTTTCCGTATAGCCTCGGGTCACGCCGTAGCTTAGCCGGAGAGTAAACGTGGCATCTGGGTAGCTCGCCGTGCCTTCGGTGGCGAAACGAATTTTCGCAACGGCGGCGCCGTCTTGCCGCACGACCGCATCGATTTCGTCGTCGTATTGTTTGCGAACCGCGCGCGCCTCCGGCTCGATCGCCTGCATGGCCAGGATTAGAGGATCGCTGCTCGCGGCGATGGCGGCCTTCCCTCCTTCATAAAGCTGTTTGCGCACAGCGACGTCGTCGAGTTTCGTGTTGTCGATCAAATACTGTGCCAGCTCAGCGGGAGTTTTCCCCTCCAACACGCGGCTGACGATAGCGTTATCGGGCATTTTTTCCTTCATCTCCGCCAGCGAATCCGCAAGCTCGGTGCGCTCCAGAGACTTATAGATCGGCGCCGTGGAGAACAGGTCCTGCTCGAGAGAAGGCAAAGTGGAATCGCGATATTCGCGCAATCGATCAGCATTGGGCTTGGGGCGCTCTTCGCTGGCGCGGACTAAAATGCGCGCAAAGCTTGCCAGATCGCCACTAAAGCCTGCGCGGCGCTCGAAATAAGTGAGCGGCAGATAGATCTGCTTTTCGGCGTCCATGGCCTTGGCGATTTCGGCCCAGGGATCGCCGAACTCTGCCTTCTTGGCCGCATCGGAGGCGATGGCCTGGCGCATCTTGCTTTCTTCCGCAGACTTCTTCGCCATGAGCGCTTTGTCGACAAGGCCCGCGTTCTCGCCGCGAATGGCCTTCAGCGAATTTTCCACGCTGAAGAGATCTTCATGGGCGATGAGCGCGTTGTCATTCGATTCAGCGCCGAATTTCTTGAGCAAAGCATCGCGACGAGCCAGCCGATACAGAAGCAGCGGATAGCCGGTGTCGCGCAGAAATTCGAGCTGCGCCATGGTGTTCAGCCTACTGGTGGAGCCGGGATTGCCGGAAACGAAGATCAAATCGCCGTCTTTGACGCCAGCCGTGGACCATTTGAGGTAATTGTCCAGATGGGCAGGCTTATCATTTTCGTAGACGCGGAAGAAACAGACGTCCAGATCGTAGCGGGGATATTCGAAATTATCGGGATCGCCGCCGAAGAAGGCGGCATCGAATTCCGGCGCAAAGACCAGGCGCACGTCGGTGTACTTCTTATATTTATAGAGGTGATACATCGCGCCGGAGTAAAGAGTGATCACATCGCAGCGCAATTTCGTCTCGGCGGCGCACTGCTGCTCGATGGTGGACATCGCCGCGCGTTGGGCCTGCCCTTGATCGGCAACGGACAGGCCCGGCTTCGCCGGGACGTTCACTTTCGCGGTGACGTCTTCAATTTCCTGGAGGACGTTTAGCTCCAGGTCGGGGCACTTGGCTTCTTCGGCCTGAGTCTTTGCGTTGAAGCCGGTCTTGAGATAGTCCTTTCCGCCGGTAGAGAGCTGCTGGATGCATTCCGAGCCCACGTGATGGTTCGTGAAGGTCAGGCCATCCGGCGAGACGAATGAGCCCGAACCGCCGTTATTAAAGCGTACCGAGGAAAGCTGCGTGTGCTGAAGCCAAGCCTTGGTGAGATCGAAGCCGTACTGGGATTTGAGCTGTGCCGTGGGAGGGACATTGAACAGCCACATGCCCTCGTCTGCCGCGGCGACTCCCGCCAAGCATAAAAGAGCGCAAAGGATCAGGATCGGGCGTCTCATGAAGTGCACCTCCGGAACCGGGTACATTCGAGAAGCATACCGCCCCGCAGGCGCCTGATGAAAGCAGGTGTTGTCAGGCTTCGGGAAGTAGGACGCTTGGGTCGCCAACGTAACAGAAATCCCCTGCCCCGGGTGTTTTTTCGTCAGTGCGCATTCTAAATGCAAGCGCCTTTCACAGAATCAGCAACTTACAGCAGAATCAAGCGTTTAGCGTCGTAAAAACTCTCGGAAAGTCTAGAAAATCTAGTTTCGCAGTCACAAAGACAGATACAAAAACGGCGAGCTTCGAAGCCGCGGCCAATCAATGATGGGCTCAGTCGCGCTTTCACCCGTCTCCTTAGATCCCCGAATTCCACCAATTGTCCGGTCTCTGGCGTTCAGGCGTACAATCCAGTTCATCTGGGCAGATAGACACTAGATGCAAACGAAGAGACAACGATCATGCGAATGCGACGATCCTGCGTGGTTATCGTTTTGGCCTTAGCAATTCCGGCCCTATTCGCTCAGGAAGCACCCGCTCCACAGCGCACATCGGCTGCACCTAAGGCAGCGGAGACTAAGGCCAGCGAAGCGACGCAACCAAAAGAAGAATCCTCCACGACCGATCACATCATCCGCCTCGGGCGCAATCCCTTCCTTACAAAGCGAACGCCTCTACTACGCTGCTGAAGAACGACAAAGACGAACCTGTGGCCAGCATCTTTTCCGTCGCTTATACGCGCAGCGACGTCAAAGATCTGTCGCAGCGGCCAATAGCCTTCGTCTATAACGGCGGCCCCGGCGCGTCTTCCGCTTGGCTGCACATGGGTGCGTTCGGACCCGCGCCGTGTTGTCACTCAAAACGCTGCGCCCACCGGTCCCGGTCCCTATCAGCTCGTTGACAATGCGAACTGTCTGCTCGACAAAGCCGATCTCGTCTTCATCGATCCCGTAGGTACCGGGTTCAGCCGCTTCGTCGCCAAGGGGGACACCAAGGACTTTTGAGGTGTTGATCAGGACGTTAAATCATTCGCAGATTTCATGGTTATTTACATCAGCCGAAATGGCCGGTGGAATTCGCCGAAATTCCTGATCGGCGAGAGCTACGGAACGTTTCGGTCCGTCGCGCTCGCTAACTATTTGCAGTCGGAACGAGGAATCTACATTAACGGTATCGTACTGATCTCGACGGGACTCGACTTTGGCACCATCGAGCCTAATCTGGGCGACGACCGCTCCTATATCTTCCACGTTCCGAGCTATGCGGCGGCGGCGTGGTATTACAAGACCCTGATATTCTTCCGAGCTCGATTTCCACGGCCCAAAGCCGATGCGGAAAGGCGAACTGTGCCTGTAAGGCCCGCCCACCAAAACTCCACGGTACGTACTATCGCTGGACCGGTTTCATTAAGGGGAAGCGGACCACCAAGACGATTAGCAAAGAGATGGCGGAACAATGCGAGAAGAGGATCGAAAACTACCGCACTCTCCAAAGCAAACTCGGCCAGATTGTAGAGGAGGCGCTGGCGAATGCGCCCTGGAGTGAGCCCCGATAATGCTATGCTCTTGAAATCAAACAGGAACTCAGCTGAAAACCTACACCGTCAGAGTGCGGAATGTAGGTGTTATAATAGCGCTCTAGTTTGACTTTTTGTTATTCCATTTACCAGAAGATTATATTAGTCTCCGCATACTAGTTCAGGTCAGGGATAAGAGTAGCGGACCATAAGCGCCGAAACCTCTTCTATCTTCTACTCGGCTACGTGGCCGTAAGTCACCTCTCGGTGGACTCCTGTGACCGAACGCTGCTAGGTATGAGACAGCACGCGGCGCGATTACGTACACTTCATGACGCGATAGTCGCTAGACTTCGAAACTCCCTACTGAAGGATCGGTTTACTGTGGGTTTCAATCCAGAGACGTTGCGTTGGGTAATTGGCTTCCAGAGTCTTTCTGATGCGGAATTTGATGTGATTTCTGGGATGCCCTTTCGGCTTGGCCTCAATTCCGTCCGATGGGATGTCGCCGAGAATGCAGAGGGTGGTGTCAGTGCGGTGGCAACGCGATTCAAGGATTAAGGCTGACCCTCCGCTCAGCCAATTGGCCCTAAAGAATTGGCTGACGAGTAAGGCACGGCTGTACTTCCCGCCGCTCGCACTCTGTCACGCCCGTAAGGAAAATGAAGTTGGGAGGCGAAGGATGGAAAAGGGAAATGGAGTGGAATTATCACCGAGAATCCTTATTGTAGACGACCACCCTGCGGCGCGGATAACCATTCGCGAGCTTGGCATTCCTTTCCAGTCTGCGGGGACGCCCAGAACGGCAAAGAAGCCATCGAAAAAGTTATTGAGACGAAGCCGGATATTGTCCTGCTGGACATCAACGAATGGTGTGCAGGCTGCGTTTGAGATTCGGCGCATCCCGCCCTCAACAAAGATAGTCTTCTTGACAGTCCATGATGGTCCGGGATTCAAG
>QHYS01000116.1:58372-62244 GCA_003223325.1 Acidobacteriota bacterium | reverse complement strand
TCGTGAGTGGTCCCTTCACTGCGTAGGGCCATTCGCTTTCGACGGCTGCTCCTACGCTGGTCTCGGCCTCGGTCAAGTAGCGAGATGCATCCCGGCTCTGTAAACTTGAAAAGTGAATCTCCCGCGCATCCAACCAATAAATCCGACCCGGATCGTCGTGGCGCTACGCGCTATTACTTTGCAGCAATCGCCGAAATCATCGACCTAGACAAGCCCGGCGAGTTGGTCTCAGTTACTCGCGACCTGAGCACCTCCGGTTGTTTCGTGAAGACGACGACTCCCTTCCCCACGGGAACGCTGGTACGGATACGGATTACGCATTCTGGCGCAGAGTTCGCGGCTATAGGTCACGTCACCGCAAACGTTACACCAACGGGTATGGGCATCGTCTTTACAGAGATCGAGTCAAATGATCGAGCGATCCTCGAAGGATGGTTAGCTGACCCTTTGAGTAATCCGCCAGATTGAGTTATTGTTCGGGACGCGCTTGCTTTCTATCTGGAATTGGCCTGCACTACATCACCGCTTCCATTCACGGCGTTTTGCGGACGCAAAGGCAAAGAAAGCCGGCCCGTTACTCCGCGTGGGCTCAACCTGGACAAACGCGATGCCCATCCCTTCACCAGGCAGGTTATAGGCCACAGGACCTACAGCAGAGAAGTTCGCTTTAGAATTTGTAATTTTCAGTCTGACTTTTGTCCCTTTGGGGAAAGGAGCCTTGCTTGTAACAAAGCAGCCATAGAGACTGAGGTCCCGAGTAAGTGACGTGAGTTGCTTCTGTGATTCTATATTGATCACTTCGGCGGTTTCTCCGAAGAGATGGCGGGTAGCGCGACGCCGTTCGATCCGCCTGGGGCTTCCGATGTTCAACTGACTCTTTTCAGCATCAGATTCTCCGGGGTATGGATCGGCCTCATCACGAAATAGCGGATGTGGAGTGAACGACGCAGGAGGCTCTAGTGCGGATTTTAGCACTTCTGCGGGCTTATAGACATACTCCTTCCCGCACTCATCGCATCGGACCTTGAAGGGGCGGTCGACCGGAGGGCGAGAGGCGACGGCGTCCGTCTCGGCAAGTAGGATTCGGTGCCTGAAAACTAGATTGTGCCGAAGGTGGAACCAATGGTTTTTGCAGAGCACCAGCCAACAATAACGACTGTCTTCCCACATACGAGTAGCCTCCGGGAGGTCACAAGGCTGGGTGGGAACCTCAGTGGCGCTAATGATATCAATTTGAAGCCGCTTGGGACAAGCGACCCATATCCTATATATCCTATCCCCCGAGCGATCAGCTTGTAATTGCTTCAGCCCTGCAATCGGAGATTTGTGGGTCATCCTTCATCTGTGGCACAAGGCGGAAAGGGAGTCGTGGTGCCGGGATGCCCGACCTGCCGGAACCGAATCAATACAATGTCGCAAGTTCGAGAGCAGAAGTACGCTGAGCTTTATTTCTTAAGCGCTTTTTTCCTTTATGGTATTCGAATGACAAAGAAATTCCACTCTGTTTTCAGGTGAAACAGTTTCGGGCAGTGGGCTAATTCTGTGAATTAGCCCACTGCCCCCCAGTTTCGAATTGGCCGCCGTCGCACGACAGCGCAGCGGCGAGGACGTAGGCGCGGTCACCCTATAAGCCCGGAGGGTGTGAGGGGCTCTCTTCTCGGCAAAGCTTCTTACCAGATGACCTTCAGCGCGAGCTGACCCTCCCTGGGTTTCGTGACCAGCGGGTTCGCCAACCCCCCAGCCTTGGTCGACAACCCGGTCGTACCGTCGATTATCTGGGCACTTTTACTGCCCTGAAAGGCCAAGGGCGGCCCAAAGTTCGCGCGATTCAAGATGTTAAAAAACTCCGCCCGGAACTGCACGCTGAAGCTCTCCGAAATCTTCGAAATCGCGAAGTTCTTGTATAACGAGAGGTCAACATTGGCGAGCCCCGGACCGTAGATGCTATTGCGGCCGGCATTGCCCAGGAGATTCGAGCAACTGCCCGTAACCTTAGTGAAAGGCACGCACTGCGGTGCGATCGCCGGAGTGGCCATGGGCACCGTAAAGCAATTGGTGTTGATGTAAGTCAGGAAAGGATCGCTCTTGAAATTGTGGTTCACGGGATCGCATCCCGGAACGCGATCCGGAATGCCGAACGTGTCGGAGCCGTTATTTTCCACATTCATGGGGTCCCCTGAGATGAGGGGAGTCGTCGGGATTCCGCTATTCAGCTTGAGAATGCCGCCTAGCTCCCATCCGTTCGCCATCGCGCCGGCAAACCCGTGGAGAGACTTTGGCCCGGGCACATCCCAGATGCCGTTGATGGACGCGGTATGGGTAATGTTGTAGTCCGAAGGAGCCCAGCTGATGGAAGGGGCCGGCCAGAACCAGGTGGTGATGGAATTCGAAAAGGCGTCGCCCAAGAGGGTCCCGGAGTCGTTGTCCATTGATTTGCCGTAGGTGTAAGAACCTCCGAACTGGAGGCCGTGGCTCATCCTTTTCTGGACATTAACCTGAAGCGCCTCATAAGAGGAGTTGGTTCCCCAGCTGAGCCCCCGGATAGTTCCGAAGTTAGGGTTGATCCTCATATCTTTGCCGGTGGGGTTAAAAGGCCACAGCCATCCCGCGGAGGTCAGCGTGGGGAGGACCTGATTGAAATCATCGCCTCGTATGAGCTGGTGGACGCCATGGGAGCCCACATAACCCACCGTCGCCGTCAAGTTGGGCGCGATCTCGCGTTGCACGTTGATATTCCACTGCGCGACGTAATTTCGCTTGGGATTAGGCTCGGTAAACGAGGCGGTGAGTGTGCAATTTCCCAGGGGCGACGTGCATCCCGGTTGAGGTTGTGCGAAGATCGCATATGCACTCCCTGGGTTGGGAGCTCCAGCGGCATTGAGGGGGGGAACGCCCATTGTCCCGGCGAGCGGCGTAGTAGACGAGTTGGCAAGCGTAGTCGTGAGGAAAAACGGCGCCCAGGCCTGACTGAAATAGTATCCCGGCAGCGGCAGCACGTCAAAGATGGCGAAGCCCCCGCGAACGGCCGTCTTCCCATTGCCGCGCGGATCCCAGGCGAAACCGATGCGCGGCTCAAAATTACGGAGTGTGGGGTTCGAGGTGATAGGTTTAACGCCGGCGCAACCCGGCTTTCCGAGAAAGACGTCAGTCACGGACGGAGCCGACGTCCCGCAGTAGGGTAACGGGTCCGTCATGCTACGGAGGCTGGTGAGCTTGCCATACTGCTCACTGACCACCGTGCTCATCTCATAGCGCAGCCCCACGTTAAGGGTGAGGTTGTGGCGCCAGTGCCAGTCATCCTGAACATATCCCCCGAAGAGAGTTTCACGGTAGCCCCGCGGGCCAATATTGATCGGAAGCCCTGCCTCAAGGGACTTGGGCTGGTTGGTGAGGAGATTCGCCACGGAGGAAATACGCAGCAGTCCGGTGGGGAGATACAGATTAAAGGGATTGTAACGCATATTCTCCATGGCAAACCCGAATTTCAGAGCATGGGTTCCTCGGGTCCAAAAGGCGTCGTCGTAAAACTGAATGGAATTCCAACGGAAAAAGGTAAATCCGCCGGGCAAACCCCCACTGGTCCGCGCCAAACCTTTCACGATCATGCCGGGCGCGTCAAATCCTGGCATCATGCTCAGGGAAGGGTCCCCGTAGTGGCTATCAATGGCCCCCGTCGTCAGGTTGTTCGTCGTGTCGTTCCGGTTGTAACCCAGCCGCGCAGTGTTGAGCAGGGCCGGGGTTAAAGTGTGGGTCCATTCGAGGGCGGCGACGTTGCGCTTGACCCCGCTCAGGACCGACGTGGTATCGAAGCCATCCGGCGTAGTGAAGGGCGAGTTGTCATAGTTATAGGTCACGAACACGCTATCCTTATC
>QHYS01000116.1:0-58335 GCA_003223325.1 Acidobacteriota bacterium | reverse complement strand
TTGGGGTGAGGATAGAGCGCCAAGTACTTCGCCGCGGCATCAGTCACGCAAACGGTTGCCAGGGGAGACAGATAGCGTCCATCGGGTGTCGCGGACTTATTCCACGAGTTCATGCAGGGTGTTCCAGCTGGCTGGTTCACAGGAGTTCCGCCGGCGAGGATTCCTAGCCGCGCATTCTCGGACGGGACAGTTGAATTCCCGCTGGCGGTTCCCTCAGAAAAGCGTATCCCCTCATAATCGCCGAAGATGAAAGTCCGGTCCTTGATAATGGGGCCGCCGGCCGCGGCGCCGAACTGGTTGCGCCTTAAAGTCGGTAGGGGCCGCCCGTTACGATTTGAAAAGAAGTCGTTCGCGTCCAGCGCATCGTTGCGCAAGAATTCATAGACGTCGCCATGGAAAGCGTTCGTCCCCGACTTGCTGATGGCGTTAATTACCCCGCCGGAGGTCCTGCCATACTCCGCCGAGTAGTTGCCGGTGATCACGGAGAATTCCTGAATGGCATCCACGCCCAGGGTGCCGCCGATGACGCTGCCCGACCCGTTGGTGTAATCGCTGATGCTGAGCCCGTCGAGCCGGTAGTTGTTCTGTGTGGGCTTGCCCCCGGAGATGGTCAGTTGTGAGCCAAAGCCCCGGTTCCCTCTGAGCGCGCCGCTCTCGAAGGGCAATTGGACTTCTCCATTGAGGCCGGTGACGCCGGGGGAAAGAGTGGCCAGCGACGCCCAGTCGCGGCCGTTCAGGGGCAACTCGCGCACCGTGGTGGATTCGACCTCGGAACTGAGTGTCGAGGAGGTGGTTTGTATCTGAGGCGCAGCTTCCGTGACCTCGACGGTTTGACTTGTTTGTCCGACCTTCAAGGAAAAGTTGATCTGTTGCTCCTGGCCGACGGCAAGGGTGAGGTTCGATTGGCGCGCAGTGCTGAATCCAGCCGACGTGACGGTGACCTCATAGCTTCCGGGCAGAAGGTTGGGGAGCGAGTAAAAGCCGGCTGTATCGGCGGTCGCCTCTCGCATGACGCCCGTCTCCGTATTCCTAGCAGACACCTGCGCATTCGGTATCACCGCGCCGGAGGGGTCCGTGATTGTGCCGGAGAGCGTCGCTCCGGACACCTGCGCATAGCCCTGAGCAGCAAAGAGACTGAGAGCCCAAATAACAGCCACCGGGAGAGTAATAGTAATTCTTTTCGGAAGAACTCTAGCTAGCATGTCTGGCCTCCGCCGACTTAGGTGAGTATGGGCGCGGTTTATACCTAAGGAAAAGCAATGTCAAGCCAAATCGGTTAGCGGGATTTAGCGGGATAGCGGAAAGGTGGAACCTGGGGCCCGCGCAGCCTTGTTCATCTTGGCTGCGCATAGGTCGCGTGTTGGAACTGGCCGACTAATGGTCGCATTCGCAGCGCATCATCATCTCTTTTCGATGGGAGTGAGACGGGGGTATAGTAGGGCTATCGCAAAGCGGTTCTCAAAGGCTCATCTTCTAGAATCCTCGAGGTGACCCCTCGAGAGCGGAGGTTCTTCGAAGGAAGAACCTCTGAAACGGAGTTCACCATGGCCCAAATAACACTGCATGTGAACGGCAAGGCCCGGATGGTTGATAGCGATCCTACTACCCCGCTTCTCTACGTTCTGCGGGACGATCTGGAGCTGCACGGCCCGCGGTTTGGCTGTGGGCTTTCGCAGTGCGGAGCCTGCACGGTGATCATCGACGGCAACACGGTCCGTTCGTGCAGCTTCCCGGTGAGCTCGGCCAAGAACAAGCAGATCACCACGCTAGAGGGTTTGGGGACGGTCGCACGTCCTCATGTCCTGCAGCGGGCATTCGTTGAAGAGCAGGCGGCACAGTGCGGGTATTGCATGAACGGCATGATCATGACCGCCAAAGTTTTGCTCGATAAGAACCCTCATCCGGGTGACGACGATATCAAGCGGGCACTCGAAGGCAATCTGTGCCGCTGCGGCAGCCACTTGCGCGTGATGCGTGCAATCAAGCGAGCCGCGAGCGAGCGCGTCTAGGCGCGAGTTTCGAATATAAGGAGAGCGCAAATGGAAACCAGCACCATCTCCCGCAGAGAGCTTCTGAAAGGAACCGGCGCGCTGGTCGTGAGCTTCAGCCTTTTTGGCTCCGTGAGTCGCGCTCTGGCGCAAGCGGCGGCCGGCGGCGAACCGGAGGCAACATCGCTTGATTCCTGGCTGGCGATCGCGCAAGACGGAACCGTAACCGTGTTCACCAGTAAGGTGGAGCTGGGGACGGGGACGGAAACGGCCCTGGCGCAGATTGTGGCCGAAGAGCTCGACGTGCCGTTCAGCCGGATTCATATGGAGGCGGGGGACACGTCGAAGAGCGTCGATCAAGCGGTCACTGCCGCGAGCAGAACGATCGAGCGAGCCGGACCGCAGTTGCGGCAGGCTGCGGCCGTGGCGAGGCGTGAGCTTTTGCGGCAGGCCTCGGAGCGCCTCAATGCTCCTGCCGATCAGCTCACCGTGAATGATGGGGTGATCAGCGCGAGTGGCGCTTCGGTGCGAAAGGTTTCTTATAGCGAGCTCGTCGGCGATAAGCGCTTCAACGTGAAGATGGAGGCCAGCGGATTTGGCTGGGACTTGAAGATCTCTCCGGATGTCCCGGTGAAGAATGTAAAGGACTACAAAATTGTGGGCACCTCGGTGCCGCGCACCGACCTGCCCGGAAAGTTCACCGGCGAATTCACCTACGCGCAAGACGTGCGACTTCCCGGGATGCTGCATGGCCGTGTGGTGCGTCCTCCGGTGGTGAATTCGAAGCCGCTGAACGTGGACGAGGGTTCGATCAAGCAGATCGCGGGAGTGGTGAAAGTCGTACAAGAGGGGAATTTCCTGGGGGTGGTAGCGCAAACGGAGTGGGCGGCGATTCAGGCGGCAAAGGCGCTGAAAGTAACCTGGTCAACGCCCAGCACAACTCTGCCCGCTACTCCCGATGAGCTCTATGCGTATCTGAAAGATACGAAGAGCTTCAACGATCAAGTTGTTGTCAATAGGGGCAATGCAGATTCGGCCTTCGCCCAAGCCAGCAAGAAATATGAGGCGACGTTCCGCTGGCCCTTCCAGTTGCATGGCATGCTGGGCCCATCGTGCGCCGTGGCTGACGTTCGCGGCGATTCCGTGACCGTTTGGTCCGGCACGCAAGGGCCTTTCCGGACAAGGAAAGCCCTGTCCGACATGCTGCGCATCCCGGAAAAGAACATCCGCGTGATCTTTCGGGAAGAGTCGGGGTGTTACGGCCGGCTCAGTCCTGATGACGCTCCCCTGGATGCCGCACTTCTTTCGCGCGCGGTAGGCAAACCGGTGCGCGTGCAGTGGACTCGTGCCGACGAGCATGGCTGGGAGCCGAAAGGACCGGCGCAGCTCGTAACCGTACGTGCCGGAGTGGATGCGCAGGGCAATATCGTGGCCTGGGATTATATGGAGCGCGGCTTCCCTTGGAGCGAATCGGCGGGAAATCCGTTGCTCGCCGGGCGGCAAATCGGGATGAAAAACGTGAGTCCCGGCCAAAGCAATGGAACAGCGGGCGGCGGAGAAGCGTACGAGTTTGAGAACCAGCGGATCATCGCGGCGCTGATTCCTTGGTCGCAGGATACGCCGACGCCGTTGCGCACAAGCAATCTTCGCGCGCCAGGAGATTTGGCGCGCACGTTTGCGAGCGAATCGTTGCTGGACGAGATCGCGGCGGATCTGCATGTCGATCCGGTTCAAATTCGGCTTCGGTACCTAAAAAACAACAAGCGCGTTACGGAGGTGCTGGTTGCCGCCACTCAGGCCGCGAAATGGAAAGAACACGTATCGCACTCGGCCCCGGTTTCCGGCTCCAAAGCAATGGGCAGGGGAGTCTCGGTTTCGGGCCGGGACGGCACCGTTACGGCGGCAGTGGCTGAGGTCGAGGTGGATAAGTCCAGCGGGGAAATTACAATCAAGCGCGTTACTCTGGCCCACGATTGCGGTTTGATTGTGAATCCCGATGGTCTGAGGAACCAAATCGAGGGCAACATCATTCAAGGAGTGAGCCGCACGCTGCTCGAAGAGGTGCGCTTCGATGCCCAGGGGGTCAAGAACCTCGACTGGGTAAGCTATCCAATCGTGACCTTCCGCCGTGTGCCTGATATCCAGATTGTTCTGCTGAATCGCAAAGAGATGCCCGCGCTTGGGGGCGGCGAACCCTCAACCGTGCCAGTGCCGGCGGCTATCGCCAATGCCGTTTACGATGCGATCGGGGTGCGCATGCGCGAGGTTCCGATGACTCCTCAGAAGGTACAGGCGTCGCTGCGATCCAAGGCGCCGGGGCAGCGTGCCTGAAGGCAAGGAGTTCGGTGACTAAATTGAAGAAGTCTCGGGCTGTTTAGCGCGCTGAGGTCCCCGCATTGGGACGAACTGGGGTACATAACTCAAACGGAGAGGATGGAGAGATCCCTCGCTAGCTCACGTCGTTCGCTCGGGATGACGATCCAGGTCGGCTCGTCAGCTGCGGCGGGTGGGTTTACGGCTGCGCCGCTTGGCGCGCACGGGATTGACCGGAGCGTCGCCAATCAGCTCGGCCGTCATCAGGCTCGTTACGAAAAGCTTCCGGCCGTGGTCGTGAAACTCGATAGCGGTGCGCTCGGCATCGGATTCGGTCACGATCCCGAGACCATATTGCTGGTGTTTGATTTGCTGCCCAGTGGAAAGAACCTGCACGTTGCCTCCTTGAGCCGTTTGCCTCTTCGGGGACTTTGTTTTCTGCGAAAAGCGCCGCGGAGGTTGGGGGCCCGTTCCCCGAACGGGCCCCGCATGGGTTAGAGGCCTACGACGTTCTCCGCCTGCAATCCTTTAGGGCCCTTGCGGACTTCGAACTCCACAGCTTGACCCTCATTCAGACTACGGTATCCATCCGCCTGAATGGCCGAGTAATGTACGAAGACATCCTCACCGGTTTGACGCTGGATAAAGCCATAGCCTTTGCTGGCGTTGAACCACTTTACAGTTCCTTGTTCCTTCACTTCTTTCGTCCTTCTCTTTCTTCAATGAGCTGTTCGCCGACTCTCGCCTTTTCCAACCGAACCACGGCTGGCGCCTCTAACCCGCACAAAAATGGGCTGCAAGTTTGTTCCTGCAGCCCTCTGAACGAGTCAAAAGGAATGTCAAGAGTAACAAACGCAACACCATAATATCACAATTTTGGGCTTTTGTCGACGGCCACGAACTGAGCAGTTAATCTCTAAGTGGTTGGATTTACATGATTTGATACAAAAACCAGCGCTGTACCGGAAGAAATGTCTGTGTCACGTGTTTCATGCACCAGTCATGTGCCGCAATCAGCCTTTTGGTAAGATCGGCGAGCCTTTAGTTGTTGATTCTCGCGAGTTGTGTTTGGCATGGGAGTCAGAGAGATGCGAACTCGGCGCCGCCTCATTCTTCTCTTTTTGGTCTTCTTTTTTTTTGTGGCCGGACGAGGTGCGCTATTTCAAATCGAAGCACACAGCCTTCTTGACGATGACGACGACGGCGCCGCCAGAACCGCCGATTTGCCGACGGGCATGCGCATCACTCCAACGGCCGCCTCTGGCTCTCGTTTTTCTGTCCTGAACCCGAACCTGCCCGGCTCGCCCGAGTTCACGGCTGGCCAAGCCGTCAGTACAGCTGTCAGTCCGGACGGCAACACGCTGCTGATTCTTACGAGCGGTTACAACATTCGCTATGACGCGAGCGGCAATCTGACCCCGCAAGAATCGAATGAGTACGTCTTCGTTTATGACATTACGACCCAGCCGCCCAGGAAGATGCAGGTCCTGCAGGTGGCCACGGCGTTCAATGGCTTAGCGTGGAACCCTAGTGGGAACGAATTTTATATTTCGGGCGGCGAGCAGGACGTGGTGCATGTTTTTGCGCGCCAAGGCGCCGTGTGGGCCGAAGCCGGCGCGCCCGTACGGCTGGGGCATGCGGCGGGCCTCGGGCTGGGCGTTCCGCCCGAAGTCGCGGGGATTGGAGTGAACGCGGCGGGTACACAGTTGATTGCCACAAATTACGAAAATGATTCGATCAGCGTCGTGGACATCGCCTCGCGTGCGAAGATTGCGGAACTCGACCTGAGGCCGGGAAAGAGCGACCCGTCGAAAAAAGGCGCGGCGGGCGGGGAATATCCATTCTGGGTGGTTGTCAAAGGCAATGACAAAGCCTATGTCTCCAGCATCCGGGACCGCGAGATTGTGGTCGTGGCAATGAGGCCGGGCCCGAGCGACGTGCCACGTGTGGTGAGTCGAATCGCCGTGCGCGGAACTCCTAACAAAATGATCTTCAACCGCAGCGGCTCGCGACTTTACGTTGCCTGCGATAACAGCGACTCCGTGGCAATTGTGGACACGGAGAGCGACCGGCTGATTACGCAATTCGCAGTTACCGCGCCCAAGGATGTGTTCCTGAATCCGCGCGGCTTCAAGGGAAGCAACCCGAATAGTTTGGCACTTTCGCCCGACGAGCGCACGCTTTACGTCACCGACGGCGGAACGAATGCGTTGGCAGTGGTCAAAATGGAGGGCGATACGGGGCGAGTTGCCGGCTTGATCCCTACTGGTTGGTATCCAAATTCCGTCAGCGTCAGCCGTGATGGGGCACGGCTCTACATCGTGAACGGCAAAGGCCCGGAAGGATCGAACCCCGGCGGCTGCGGCTACACGCCATCGCCCGCGGCGTGTCACGCAAGAAATGCGTTCATTTTTCAGCGCACCAAAGCGGGATTTCTCACCCTGCCCGCGCCATCGGAGAAAACCCTCGGCGCATTGACAGAGCAAGTGGCGCAAAATGATCATTTCCGCGCCGTGGGGGCCAGAGATCAAGCCCTGATGCAGTTCCTGCGCGGTAAGGTTCATCACCTCGTCTACATCATCAAGGAGAACCGCAGCTACGACCAAGTGCTTGGCGACCTGGAGCGGGGCAACGGCGACCCCACGCTCACATCGCTGCCTGAGCCCATATCGCCGAATCATCACGACCTGGCGCGCCGGTTTGTGACGCTCGACAATTTTTACGCCAGCGGGGAAGTGAGCGGTGACGGCTGGAACTGGAGCACCGCAGCGCGCGCAACCGATTCAGTCGAAAAGACGGTTCCGGTGCAATATGCCGGCCATGGGCTCGACTATACCTACGAAGGCGGAGGGCGGAACATCAATACGGGAATTGCGTCCCGATCTGAGCGCCTGCGGGCGAATCCGCTTACGCCGGGTGATGAAGATCTCCTTCCGGGCACAGCCAGTGTCAGCGCGCCAGACGCCGCGGAAGATGAGGAGAATTCCGTGGGCGCCGGATACCTTTGGGATGGCGCATTTCGGGCCAAGCTTACCCTGCGCAATTATGGTTTCTTCGTCGATCTCCTGCGCTACCGCCTGCCCGACGTTGCGCCGGGATATCTCCCGCCCGTTCGCGACGCGCGCGCTGAGCGGACTCAGGTCGCCTTTGCCGCGAATGCGGATCTAGTTCCTTTCACCGATCCTTACTATCGCGGCTTCGACGAGCGTGTTCCGGATTACTGGCGGTTCAAGGAATGGGAGCACGAATTTGACGATTACGTGGGCAACGGCAATCTGCCCGCGCTTGAACTTGTGCGTTTGGGCGGCGATCACTTTGGAGATTTCGCGAAAGCGATCGATGGCGTCAACACCGTTGACACGCAGATGGCCGCCAACGACTACGCCCTGGCGCTGGTGATCGAAAAGATCGCGCGCAGCCCTTATAAGAACGACACTCTCGTTTTCGTGGTCGAGGATGACGCGCAAGATGGCCCCGATCACGTGGACGCACACCGCAGTCTGGCATTTGTCGTGGGGCCGTATGTGCGGCAGCGCGCTCTGGTCTCCGAGCGCTACACCTCGGTGCATGTGCTCAGGACCATCGAAGACGTACTCGGGATAGAGCCTTTAGGTTTGAACGACAGCTCGGTTGAACCGATGACCGCGATTTTCGACCGAACACTGCAATCTTGGGATTATCGAGCCATCGTGCCGGCCGTGCTCAGAACCACGCAGTTGCCTTTGCCCGTCGCGACTGCGGATACCTCGAGTCCCGGAGTCGATAGCCCTCTTAGGCGGCCGCGTCACGATGCGGCTTACTGGGAGGTTAGAACCGAAGGCATGGATTTTGCGTCTGAAGACCGGCTGGATACGCCGCACTTCAACCGCATTCTCTGGGCCGGCCTCATGGGCGATGGCGTGCCTTTTCCGGAGAACCCCAAACCGCGAGATCTCCGCCGTCATCGCGCGCGTTTGCTGCGGCGCTTTGCTCAACGCAGGTAATAAAGAATCTATACGAGTTCGCGAAGGTGGGTGAGGCGCTCAGTGCGAAACTGCTTGGTGCGCTTGTGCTCGTACATAAGGGCGTCGGCACGGCTAATCTGCCGCTCGAGCTCATGGGGGCCGGCGATATCAACAATGCCCAAGCTGACGGAAAGCTGGTAGAAGCGCGTGGAATTCTCATTGCTCTTACGAATCAAACGAAGCAGACGTTGGCGAACGAGGACATCGCCTGTTTGCCCCGGATGGGAAAGCAAGGCGCAGAATTCATCGCCGCCGAGGCGTCCGATGATGTCGGACTCGCGGAAGCACTCCCGCAGCAGGCCGGCGATTTGCTGGAGGGCGTAATCGCCTTCGCGATGGCCAAATTTGTCGTTGATGTATTTGAGATTATCGACATCGATGAAGATCAGCGTAGAGCGCACGCCTTCGCGAGAACTCAATTTCAGGTGCTGTTCCGCCAGGCTGATGAAGCCGCGGCGATTATGCAAACCGGTCAGCTCATCAAGGAGCGAGAGGCTGCGCAAGCGCAACTGGGCTTGCTGACGGGCAATGGCAAACGACAGCGCTCGCGCGAGCCGCGCCGGACCGAGTTCGGATTTAACCAGAAAATCCTGGGCACCGAGCTGCAGGGCCTGAGCGGCGAGAGAGTCATCGGCCGCCCCGCTGAGCGCAATGAAGGGTACGCTCGGGGCCGTCCGCTGTGCTTCGACCAGGACGTCCAATCCCTGGGCATCCGGCAGCGCTAGATCCACCAGGACCACGTCGGGCCCGCCATTCTGCAGATGACGTTTGGCTTGGCCGAGCCCGCGGGCGCGGCGCAGGCGAAACTTCACGGCGCGGCGGGAGCGTAACATCTGCACCAAGCGGCGCGCATCCATGGGGTCCCCTTCGATCAAGAGTATTTGAATCTGTGGGCTCGGCATGGCACCTCTTGCTAGCGAGGATTTTGCGCATTCCTTCACGATTAATAACGGAGCGGAAATACCTTTTATGGCAAGCGGAAGGAAGGTGTTCCTGCAGGCCAGTGAACAGTAAGAGCTAAAACGATTCTAGTTGATGGTTGCGCCGCGTCAAGCCCGGCGGTGGAGAATGCGGTCGATATCTAATTGGCTTTGCACTATTTTTTCTAAGTTTTCCACCTTATTTCCCCACTGCCATCGAGGGCGACCGAAGGTCGCCCGAGAGACGAGAGAGCGTGAGTAGAGGGGGCTAGCTAGGAGCGCTGATCCATGGGCACGTAGGGCCGCTTGTCGTGGCCCATGTAAATCTGACGGGGGCGAGCGATCTTCTGTTCAGGATCGAGTAACATCTCTTCCCACTGGGCGATCCATCCGCTGGTGCGCGGAATAGCGAACAACACCGGGAACATGGTCACCGGGAAACCCATCGATTGGTAGATCAAACCTGTGTAGAAATCGACGTTGGGATAGAGTTTGCGGCTGACGAAATATTCGTCCTGCAGGGCGATGCGCTCGATTTCTAGGGCCATATCGAGGAGCGGATTGCGGCCCATGACGTCGAAGACTTCGTCCGCAATGCGCTTGATGATGCGCGCGCGAGGATCGTAATTCTTATAAATGCGATGACCGAAGCCCATCAGGCGCTTTTCGCCGGATTTGACGCGCTTAATATACGACGGGACGTTGGCGATGGAGCCGATATCCATGAGCATGCGCAGAACTTCTTCATTGGCGCCACCATGCAAGGGGCCGTAGAGGGCGGCGGTGGCGGCAGCACAGGCGGAGTAGGGGTCGACGTGGGAGCTGCCGACGTTGCGCATGGCGGCGGCGGAGCAATTCTGCTCGTGATCGGCGTGGAGAATGAAGAGAATGTCCAGCGCGTGCTCAAGCGTAGGATTGGGGCGGTATTTCAATTCCGTAGTCTTGAAGAGCATGTTCAGAAAATTGCCGGGATAGCTCAGCTCGTTGTCCGGGTAGGCAAACGGCATTCCGAGACTGTGGCGGTAAGCGAATGCAGCGAGCGTCGGCATTTTGCCAATCAGCCGATACGTTTGCTTGCGACGGGAGTCAGCGTCGAAGATATGGCGTGCGTCGGGGTAGAAAGTCGAGAGGGCGGCAATGGTGGAGATCAACATACCCATGGGGTGGGCGTCGTAGTGAAAGCCGTCGAGAAATTTCTTAATGCTTTCGTGAATGAAGGTGTGATGGGTGACGTGGTAAATCCATTCTTCTAATTGCTTACGGGTGGGAAGTTCGCCGAAAAGGATCAGGTAGGCGGTCTCAAGATAGGTGCTTCGCTCGGCTAGCTCCTCGATCGGGTATCCGCGATAGCGCAGGACGCCGTTATCGCCATCGATGAAGCTGATCTTGCTTTTGCACAGGGCCGTATTATTGAAGGCGGGATCGTAACTCATCATTCCGAAATCGTTCTGATTCAATTTGATCTGACGGAGGTCGAGAGCGCGGATGGTATCGTCGGTAATGGGTATTTCGTAGGTTTTACCGGTACGGTTGTCGGTGATGGTGAGCGAGTCCCGGGTCATGCGATTGGCCTCTCGAAGGGTCGATTGGGCTGCTGGTTTGACTGGATTCATGTTCTCTTTCTCAGTTTAAGCCATCAGGGCAGCGCGTCAATGTACACCAAGTCTGGCCGCCGCGGAATAGAGTCGTGAGCGGGTGCGGGTGGTGGAAGCAGGTAGACGAGGCGTGAATCTTTGACGAGCGGAGCCTCCAGTTGTAAGTGCCAGTCGACTTTGCGCGTCTAATGGTCAGCGGCGGTCTGCGGCAGCGTGGCGCACGTCATGACCCTCGACCATGTAGATGACGTCTTCGGCGATATTGGTGGCGTGATCGGCGACACGTTCCAAATTTTTGGCGACGAGGATCAGCTCGAAGGCCTGAAAGACGACGGCCGAATCGCCCATCATATAGCTCAGCAACTCGCGAAAGATTTGATCGCGGAGGTTATCCACTTGGTCATCACGGACCAGTACGGAGCGGGCCAGGGTGAGGTCGCGGCGGACGACGGCGTTCAAACTATCGCGAACCATTCCTTCGGCAAGTTCGCTCATGCGGGGCAAGTCGACGTAAGGCTTGACACGGGGATGCCGCAGGATGCGCTGTGAAGACTGCGCGATATTGACGGCCTGATCGCCGATGCGCTCGAGATCATTATTGATACGGGAAATGGCGAGGACGAAGCGCAGATCGGCAGCCATTAATTGGTGGAGCGCAAGCAGCTGCATGACCCGGTCGTCGATTTCCATCTGCAGCTCATTGATGGCCGGCTCTTCGTCAAGTACGGCCTCGGCCAGGGAGGCGTTGCTATCGAGCACGGAGTGGATGGCCTGATGGACGGCGCGTTCGGCCAGGCTGCCCATCCAGAGGAGCCTTTCCTTTACGCCATTCAGCTCGATCTCAAAATGTCGTTCCATTGTTTGCGCCTCTTAAGAATATGCCCGTTGTGTGAGAGGTTGCCCAAGACTTTGGGCTCATCCGAAACGGCCGGTGATGTAAGCTTCGGTGCGCGGGTCGGATGGAGTGGTGAAGAGCTGCGGCGTTGGCCTGAACTCGATCAACTCACCATTGAGCAGGAAGGCAGTGGCATCGCTGACGCGTGCGGCCTGCTGCATATTGTGGGTTACGATGACCAAGGTGCAGTTCTGCTTCAAATGGAACAGCAACTCCTCGATCTTGGCGGTATTGACGGGATCGAGCGCAGAGCAGGGTTCGTCCAGAAGGAGCACTTCGGGATCGACCGCGAGGGCACGCGCGATGCACAGTCGCTGCTGCTGTCCGCCGGAGAGCGCATAGGCAGATTTGTGTAACTGATCATTGACCTCGTCCCACAGCGCCGCACGCCGCAGACTATGTTCCACAGCATCGGATAAATGGCCGCGCCGGGCTGCCGGGAGACCATTGATTCGCAATCCATATGCCACGTTTTCAAAAATTGATTTGGGAAAGGGGTTAGGTCTCTGAAAGACCATGCCGATGCGGCGCCGGAGGCGCGTAACATCTTGTGCGAATACGTCTTCGCCATCGAGCAGGATTTCACCTTCGAGGCGTGTGCCGCGCACGGTCTCGTGCATGCGGTTAAAAGTGCGAATCAGGGTAGATTTGCCGCAGCCGGAAGGACCAATGAGTGCAGTGACGCGATTGGCGGTGATTTGCAGGTTGACCGAGTGCAGGGCGTGCAACTTGCCGTAGTAAAAATCGAGGTTGCGGACTTGCATCCGTAGGGGCGCCTCGAGTACCGTCTGTGAACCACTGGGCATAGGCGGTTTAAGAACAGTCTCCATGGCTCCCATCGCCGAACTCTCTGCGGACTCCGTCATATTGTAAGCAGGTTTGGCTGAAGTCTGGGTCATATCTATGACCTTGGTGGCGAAGTTCCGCGCGAGAGTAGGGTTCTGACGACAATATTGGTGACGAGCACTAGACCGAGCAAGACCAGGCCCGCAGCCCACGCCTGCCGGTGCCAGTCTTCGTAAGGTCCGACGGCGTAGGTAAAGATCATAACAGGCAAGGAGGCGATCGGCTGGCTCCAGCCGGGGCTCCAAAAACGGTTGCCGAAGGCGGTGAAGAGCAAGGGTGCAGTCTCCCCGGCGACACGGGCGAGAGCCAGCAAGGCGGCGGTGAGGATACCGCGGGAGGCTGCCGGCAAAACGACGCTGGAGATGGTGCGCCATTTGCTAGCGCCCAGGGCCATGGCGCCTTCGCGCATGGAGCGCGGAACGGCGTGCAAGAATTCCTCTGTACTACGGAGCACGATCGGAATCATCATCACGCCAAGGGCAAAACCTCCTGCCAAGCTGGAAAAGTGGTGTACCGGCATCACCACCACCGCGTAAGCAAAGATGCCGATGACGATCGAAGGCACGCCGTTCAGCAAATCCGCCGTATAACGAACAACAAAAGGGACGGCACGGCCGCCAAATTCGGCCAGATACATCCCGCCCAGCAGTCCGACGGGAACACCAAAAAGGGCCGCCAACAACAAAAGTTTTCCGGAGCCTACGATCGCGTTGGCCATGCCACCGCCCGTCTCTCCGACGGGCTTAGGCAGCTTGGTGAAAAAATCCCAGTTCACATCTTTACCGCCGTGATAGGCGAGATACCCAAGGATAAAAAAGAGTAACGAGATGGCTACCAGCGCGCAGAGGCCGGTCAAACTAAGCATCAGCACGTTCACGGACTTGCGCCAAAGCATGCGCAGGTTCATGTTTGCACCACGCTTCCCCGACTGGTGGTCAATAGAATCAGCAAGCGCGCCAAACCATTGAGCACAAAGGTCAGCAGGAAGAGCACCAAACCCAGTTCGATGAGCGCACTGAGGTAAAGATTGCCGGTGGCCTCACTGAATTCATTTGCAAGCACTGCGGCGATGGAATAACCCGGGGCGAAAAGCGATGCGGAAATGCGCGGATTGTTCCCGATGACCATGGTTACAGCCATCGTTTCGCCGAGGGCGCGCGCGAGGGCCAGGAAAATAGAACCCATGATGCCCGTACGAGCGTAGGGGACGACGGCTTTCCAGGTGGCTTCCCAGCGCGTCGCGCCTAGAGCCAATGCCGCTTCGCGCTGGTCACCGGGCACAGCCAGCAAGACCTCCCGGGAGACGGAAATAATGAAAGGGACAATCATGACGGCGAGCACCAGGCCGGCCGTCAACGACCCGATGCCGTACAAGGGACCCTGAAAAAGAACCGTAAATCCCAGCGCGCGCTTCAGCGCGGGCTGAATTTCTGTGCGCATGAGCGGCACAAGAATAAAGACTCCCAACAGACCATAGATCACGCTGGGCACGGCGGCGAGCAGATCTATTAGGAACGTGAGATTATCAGAAAGACTGCGGGGAGCCAATTCCGCCAGAAAGATTGCCGCACCGAGCCCGAGGGGAACAGCGATCAATAGCCCCAGCGCGGAAGTAACGAGCGTGCCATAAACGAAGGGCAACGCCCCAAACTGGTTAAATACTGGATCCCAGGTGCTACTCCACAGGAAGGCCAGTCCAAAACGATGTCTGGCCTCGGCGGAATTCGTCCAAAGCTGTTCGACCAGCATGACCGCGAGCAAGACCACCACGAGCGCAAAGACGAGCGTGGTCAGTCGGGCAAGTTCGTCACCGCTGCGCACACGGCGGATGAGCGCGCGCGGGCCCCAGGGGAAGCCCGCGGCTTCGGCTGTGGTGGGCGCGGTTGCCATTTCATGGGCTGGCGCTACTGAATCAGGGCAACAGCCTTTTGCTCCTTGGCCGCGACTTCCTTGGGCAGTTTGGCATAAGCCAACGGTTCACAGAATTGCTGCCCT
Organism: Acidobacteriota bacterium; assembly: GCA_003223325.1. GTDB lineage: Bacteria > Acidobacteriota > Terriglobia > Acidiferrales > UBA7541 > Palsa-189. Next base: position 43,779 of record QHYS01000116.1, on the reverse strand, counting down.
GAGGTTAGCATCCATGCCAGAAAATCTTTTATAGCAGACCTCTTCCCGGCATCCTGAATTTGTCCCGGAATGAGCAGCCAAGTAAAGCTAGAGATCGGATAGGCTTCTTTTCCGGGCGGGTCGGTGATAGAGACGCGAAAATCGTCGGGCATGGACTTGGCCGCGCCCGCAGCGGCAGCGGAGACACTAGCCAAACTCGCCTTGACGAATTCGCCGGATGCGTTCTTCAGGGAACCGTAGGGAAGGTTATTCTGAACGGCATAAATCAACTCAACATAACCGATGGAGTACGGCGTCTGTTTGATCAGACCGGCAACTCCCTCGTTGCCCTTACCGCCCAAGCCAACCGGCCAGTTCACGGAAGTATTTTTGCCCACCTTGGTGCGCCATTCTTCGCTGACTTTCGAGAGATAGTCTGTCCAGATATAGGTGGTGCCGCTGCCATCGGAACGGTGTACCACCACGATGTCTTCGGCGGGAAGTTTTACGCCCGGGTTCGGGCCGGAAATGGCAGGATCATTCCATTTGCTGGCCTTGCCCAAAAAAATTGCAGCTAGCGCCTCAGGCGTAAACTTCAACTCAGCGCTGACGCCGGGGATATTGTAGCTGGGTACGGCTCCGCCCAAGACAGTGGGGAAGTGCAGGATTTTGAAGCCTGCCTGTTGAAGCTGCTCGTCCGCCATGGGGCCATCGGAAGCGCCAAAATCGACGGTCTTATCCAAGAGCTGGCGGATTCCGCCGCCCGATCCGATGGACTGGTAATTGATCTGCACGCTGGGATGCGCCTTATGGTACTCGTCGAACCATTTGGAATAGATCGGGTAAGGAAACGTAGCACCAGCCGCGTTAATATTTTGAGCCCAGGTGGGAGTTGCAGTCAAAACCGCCAATAGGGCGAAACCGAGAACCTTACGCATGCTCGTATCCGGTCCTTTCTGGGGTGTTTTCTCTCACTCTCTGTTACGGGATTGTTACGCCGCTGTTACGCGTCTGTGAATTTGGCCTTTGGTTTGAAACATAAGAAATAACCGAGTACAATCGATACACCTTCCATTGTGCGTAAATTCTGCGTGACACCGTTGGAGCCGCCGCTGGACGCAATCCTCAGACACACAAGGCTTACAGCGCAGGGGCCATCCTCGCTCGCCTTGGTCGAAAAAAGCCTACCGCTCCAGGTTAGGAGCACCACCCGGCAGCGTGTAGCGCAGGTTGAGGAAGACCATGTTCAAGAGAGCATCCCGTGGCGCGCCGGAAGCTACCGACCATGGGCTCCGCGTGAGATAGGAATACTGCCCCATTAAGTTCAACGCGCCATATCGCGCGTCTTTCCACAGCGTTTGGTTAAAGCCCAACGTGCCTTCCTGAATGGTCCGGTTCTGAGACGACGATGCTCCTGCCCCGACCCATCCGTAGCCCACGAGTTTGCCGGTGGTATCGGTGATGACGTCCTGGAGAACGTAGATGGCACCGTAATAACCGTAGAAGGATGCATTGCCGTGGGTGAATTCAAAGCCGCTAACGGTTGAGCCGGCATGAATCGGGGATGGGCTGCCGTCGGTGCGTACGACGAAGTCCGGCACTTGCCCGAAAATGTAACGGCCGCCTCCCTCGCTATAGAAGTTATTGGTTAGGAGGCGGAAGCCCTTAAATAGTCCCACACCGAGGTTGATGAAACCGCCGGCACCGGTTGCGGAGAGCTTTGTCGTGCTGGCGGGATTCCAGAGCTTGAACTGTCTCTCTAGGCCACCCACCTCAAAGTGAAATCTGCTGGCCGGATCGAACGCGAGTTTGACGATCACGTCGGGAGCAACGTTGGGTACGTTTAGAGTAGTCGCACCGTTGTTGAATTCAGAACTTGTCGCACTGAGAGAATAGGCCGCGTTGCTGGCAAAGGCCGCTGGAAGCGTAATTGGTGGGTTACTACTTGAACCTAACCCTGCCGAGCCTCCTACGTACTGCTCGGGGGCGTCGAGGGCAACTGCCAGCGCGGCTTTAGGCGAAGCGTGGTACACAAGTCGAAGTTCGGGTATACGTCCCCAGACCAACCCCGCCTGGTAGTTCACGTCTATATCTTGCGAATAGAAGAGGTCGCCTGGCAGAGGCGAAATGGCGGTGCGGCCGGGAGTGATCAAACTCCAGGTTTGGCCGCCTAGTACCTCCCAAGCGCTCTTGCGGACGTCTACCCAATACAACCGGGAACGCAGCGTGTTGCTATTGCTGCTTACGGCAACGTTTCCTGGGTTGTTCCCCAGGAAGTCCGACTCCATATAGCCAATCACGTGAGCGCCTTTAACCAGGGCGTCAACGCGGAAGCCGATGCGGGAGTTCTGCATACTGAAGCGGAATTCGCTGAGGTTATTCTGAAATACAGGCCCGTAAGGTATGCCGGCGAAATTCGTTCCAATGCCACTACCGCCAGTGTGGTTGCGCCAAACGCCGGTGAAATCCACGAAGCCTACGGGCGTGATGTACGCCGTGCCAACACGGAGTTGGAGGGGCGACTCGGGAGGCGCGTTAGTGCTCTGAGGAGCAGCCGGCGGGGCCGCAGGCGGCGCAGCGGCTACCGTTGCCGACGCCGCCGTTGCGCTGACGGCGGCAGCTGGAGCAAGGCCGGCCGCAGCGTTTGCGGGCTTGGCGGCGGGAGACGAGGATAACCCTTCTCGCAGGGTGGTGGTGCTCACCTTCAACTGCTCTTCAAGCGCTTGCACCCTTTCTTGCTGCTGTCTAATGAGCTCGCTTTGTGCTTGCAATTGCTCGCGGAGCTCCTCAACTTCCAAATCTAAGCCGGATTTTGCCGGCTCAGCACTGGCCTCCGATTTGGCGGTGGTCTCAGGTGATGTTTTGGTCTCGGACGCGGCGGTGGATTTTGCGTCCGCAGAACTATTATTTGCCCCAGTGCCCGCTGCTGCTAATGCAGGCAATACGCTAAGGGCGAGAGCCAGGATACACCCCAAGGATAATCGCATTCGTTCCTCCCTCAAATTTGAGCTGGAAGCTAACGTGAAGGCTCCGATTGCGGAGAACGCCCCGCATGCGCAAATTAACCCCTAGCAAAGCTATGCGGAGTAGGTAATCCTTTTGTAACAGAAATGTTAATTCTATGTTACAAGGCCTGGTGGGCGGGTCCTGTGGAAAACTAAGGGCCAGCACCAGGGGAGCGCTGGCCCGAGGGGTATTTGGTTTGAGGGTAAGACCCTGCTGGACTCGGGCAGGGCCGAGTATCGCAAGCAGCCGGAGCGTAACGGACTGCGGTCAGCATCACGAAACTATGAATTCTCGGTAAACGGAGAAGCCTGGGGGTTGAGATTCGCAACGCGACCATGGCGTACATCGAGGCCGCGTACCCAAAAGATGATGTCTTCGGCAATGTTCGTCGCGTGATCCGCTAACCGTTCCAAATAGCGGCTGGCGAGGACGAGTTGCAGATTGGGGGCAATGTCGCCAGGACGGTGCCGCATGCCGTCCAGGAGCCGTTCAAAGATGTCGTCACGGTAGCGGTCCACCAGGTCATCACTCTCCAGCACTTCGCGAGCCCAGACCACGTTCTTCAAAATCAGTGCGCCTAGACTCTTCTTGATCATGGCCCTCACCGCTACGACCATCGGCTCGAGCTCCGGCGGAGCGACCACGGGGCGCATTTCTGTGAGAGAGATGATCCTTTCACCGAGATTTACGGCCAAGTCCCCCATGCGTTCGAGGTCGTTGGTGATTTTAAGGGTGGCTACCACCTGGCGATTTCCGCTGATGATAGGTTTCCTCCCCGGAGCATGCCGATTGCATGATCGTCAATAATGATCTCCATTTCGTTAACGCGAGGCTCCAAGAGGAATATTTCACCGGGCGATTGTCGAGGTTCGGAGGAGCCAGTCTGCAGCAGGGCTGTCAGAGCACGGTCGACGTTCGTTTCGACGCTTCGGGCCATGGAAACCAGATAGTTCGTGAGAACTTCCAGACGGATGCTAGGCGTTGATGTTGCGAGTGTCGCCATTCGCTCCTCCTTCTTGGCGCCGGGCAACGCCGACAGGCAGAGGTCAGTGAGCGCGCCCACAATACTCGGCAATGTAAGTTACAGACCAGTGACAGGAGGATGAATGCTGCGAAAAGTGACTCAAGGAGTAACGGGGATGCTGAAGTGAAAGCGCGACCCTTCTCCAACGGCACTCTCCACCCAAAGGCGTCCGCCATGCGCCGCCACAATGTGACGGGCGATGGAGAGGCCCAGGCCGGTACCGCCGGCCTCGCGGGAACGCGCGGCATCGACCCGGTAGAACCGTTCAAAGATTCGCTCTTGCTCCACTTGCGGGATTCCGATACCGGTGTCGGCAACGGTGACGACGACACGGCCATCCGAGCACACGGCAGAAACCTCGATTTTCCCACCGGCGGGCGTATATTGCAGTGCGTTATCGAGGAGATTTTGTAACACCTCTTGAAGGCTATTGGCGTCTCCGCGCACAGTGGGTAATTCGTTCGGCAGGCGCACATGGAGTGCAAGGCGTCTGGGAACGGCTTTCAATTGGGCCGTTTCGACGCAGGATTCGATCAACTCAGTCACAGAAACTGGGCGAAATTCGAGCTTCAACTGCCCTGCTTCGATGCGGGAGAGTTTCAGCAGGTCTTCGGTCAAACGGGCGAGGCGCGTGGCGTGCTCGCGGATGATCTCCACGAAGCGGCGGCGATTGCCCGGGTCCTCCAGGGCCCCGGCCAGAAGTGTTTCGGCAAAACCTTGAATGGCGGTCAAGGGCGTGCGGAACTCGTGCGATACGTTGGCCACGAAATCCTGACGGACACGTTCCAGGCGGCGCAGGTCGGTGATTTCATGCAGCACGAGAACGGCTCCCTTATGGGCCGAGGCCTGCACTGGCGCGGCCGTTACGGCGAAGCTTCGGGGCCGGACCGTGCCCACGACGATCTCGCTGCTCACCTGTTCCTGACCGTTCAGTGCCATTTTGATGGCCGCTAGCAGGTCTGATTGGCGGGTCACTTCGAGCAAGGGATGGCCTTCAATGTCCCGAACGTCGTCCAAACCGAGAATTCGGGAAAATGCGCGATTGGAGAAGATAATGCGTTCGTCTCCACTGATCACCGCGACCCCCTCGATCATGCTGCCCAGGATAGCGGAGGAGCGATTGCGCTCATCGGTCAACATGCTGATGCTGGCGTTCAGCCGGGCGGCAGTTTCATTGAGCGCACGGGCGAGTTCGTCGAGGCTGTCGCCAGCGGGGGCGGCGTGCACAGGCCGAAAATCGCCTAAGACCATGCGAGCGCCAAATTCTTTGAGGCTGCGGATTCGCCGTGACGTGCTGCGGAGGTCTAATAACGAAATCGCGATGGCGGAAGCGAACAAAATCAGAAATGCAGTCCAGACAGGACGGCGCATGGCGGAGAATTGCTGGTCCACCTCAGCAAGGGGGAGGGCTAGACGGAGAACGAGTGCTCTAGACGTTCCCAGGGACGCCGGCGAAGATGGCGACGGAGTTGGAGAATAGGAAACGGCGTAGTAGAGAACGTCGCGGTCGAGCGTATTGCTGTGGCGTATCGAGCGGCCTTCGCCGTTTGAGAGAGCTTGCTGGATTTCGGGGTCCCTGACGCTGACGTTGGAGGCAGGGACAGAGTCGGCCAATATCTGGCCGTCACTTCGAACAAGGGCTGCTTGTGCGCCGATTGTGGCGATCTCTGCAGCCCAATGGTGAAGCGCCGTTGAATCATCGAGATCGGATGGATGCGAGCGAACGAGGCGCGCTAAGGCAGCGAGTTCTTCGAAGCCCGCCTGCTGCGCCTGCCTTCCGACTGCGCGCCAGGAGTACAGGTCTCCCGCGGCCAGAACGACAAGGACCAGGGCCAGAATGGCAAGATTTGATCGCCAAAAGAAATTCAAGCGCAGCAACTCCTGTACGAGAAACCCGTTAGACTAACTCAGCCGGCCCACCGCCGATTCGAACAAGTATCCAGCGCCGCGGACGGTTTTCAAATGAACCGGATTTTCCGGGTCCGCCTCGATTTTTTCTCGCAACCGCCGAATGTACACATCTACGCTGCGAGGTGTAACAAACCGGTCGGTTCCCCATACAGCATCGAGCAGCTGATCGCGCGTAAAGACGCGGTTGGGGCGGGCCGCCAGATAGTAAATCAGACGAAATTCGAGGGTGCTGAGCGTGAGCAGTTTGCCCGCTCGCGTGACGCGATAGGAAGAAGGATCGATCGAAAGCCGGCCGACTTCGATGGCCCGCTCGACTTCGCCTGCGGGTTCAGCGCGTCGGAGCAGAGCTTTGACCCGCGCCGCCAATTCACGAGGGCTGAAGGGCTTGGTGACGTAATCATCCGCGCCCATTTCGAGCCCAATGACGCGATCGGCCTCCTCTCCGCGCGCCGTGAGCATCAGGATAGGCAAGCGATTCAGTGTCGGGTCACGCCGAATCTCTTTGCAGACCTCTAGGCCAGGCATTTTGGGCAGCATGAGGTCGAGAATCACAAGATCGGGCGGGCTCTTGCGCAACAGCGCCAAACCTGCTGAGCCCTCAGCCGAGGCGGTGACCTCGAAGCCTTCGTTCGCAAGGTTGTAGCGCACCAACTCCACAATATCCCGGTCATCTTCAATGATGAGGATACGCTTCAAGCTTTTGCCTCCATATCCAGGGAAAAGCTCCCTACATGCTAACCCATGTTGAGCCAGGGGCGGATTTGCGACCTAACAGTGCCCGCTCGTCCCGAAGCATATTGAAAGCGTGTTACAAACTTGTGAATGGCGCAGCCGGCTGGCGACATCGACCTGCCCGCTGACAACGTGGGCCCCTTTCCGGATCGACAACCTTTGCGGATCGACAAAAAGGATGCGCTGGTCTAGGCGATAAAATGCATTGACTACTGCACTTAATAGAGACACTATCGCTATCTCGGGGCCATCCAGGTTTTCTTCCTTTCAGCAAAGCCTCTGAGCCAGGAGGCAACATCGGATGGTAATCCGCTGGCCGGAGATGCGTCGATGTCGGAAGCCTCAGCCGCAAAGCCTGCCTATTCCAGCGCCGGTAGCGAAACGAGTAGAGCTTTAGTCTCTTCGGGTTCTCGTGCCCGTCCTTGGGTACAGCTTATTTTTGGAGTCGTGTGCATGGCTATGGTGGCCAACCTCCAGTATGGTTGGACCATTTTTGTCAACCCCATTGACGCGCATTATCACTGGGGCAAGGTGGCAATTCAGTGGGCGTTCACTTTGTTTGTCCTGTTCGAAACCTGGCTTGTGCCATTTGAGGCCTATTTGGCCGACCGCTTCGGTCCGCGTCCACTGGTTATGGTGGGGGCATTGCTGATTGCATTCTGCTGGATTATTTACTCGCGAGCCGCAACGCTTAACGCGCTCTATGTCGGAGCGGCAATCGGCGGCATCGGGACGGGCCTGGTGTATGGGACATGTATCGGGAATGCGGTGAAATGGTTCGAAAAGCGACGCGGCCTGGCCGCCGGTCTGACGGCGGCAGGATTTGGCGCGGGCGCGGCGCTCACAGTCGTGCCCCTGACCCGTTCGCTGAGCTCAAGCGGATATCAGGCGACATTTTTTAAGTTCGCGTTGATTCAGGGAATTGTGGTGCTGGTAGCGGCGGTTGCGCTCAAGAAGCCGCCAAAGGGAACCGTGGCGAGGCAATCCAATCCACATCTGCTGCAAACCCAGGTGTGTATGCGGCGTTTGTGCTGGTTGGTGCCAGCGGGCTAATGGTGACCGCACAACTTGCGCCGATTGCCACAGGCTTCAAAATCGATAAGGTTCCCGTCACGCTGCTCGGGTTTACGATCCCGGCGCTTACTTTCGCGCTTTCCGTCAATAACCTGATGAACGGCATCGGCAGGCCCCTTTTTGGTTGGATATCCGATGTGATCGGGCGCGAATCCACGCTCTTTGTGACCTTTCTGGTTGAGGGATTTGCGGTATTGGCGCTGGCCAGATACGGAAGCAATCCAGTGAGTTTTGTGATCGTGGCGGCGCTTACCTTTTTGGTGTGGGGCGATATTTACAGCATTTTTCCGGCGCTCACCTCGGATCACTTCGGCAAAAAATACGCGAGCACGAACTATGCGCTTTTGTACACAGCCAAGGGGTGCGCGGCGCTTTTTGTGCCTCTCGGTAGCAAGATCGCATCCATGACGGGCAGCTGGTTCACGACGCTTGTGGTTGCGGCTTTAGCTGACGTCGTCGCAGCGTTCTTGATGATTGGCATTGTGCGTCCTCTGCGGCTGCGCGAAGTGCGAAGGCGAGAAGCCACCGCATTGGCGCCGGCAGATTGAGTTCCTGGGCGGCGCGCCCGAGAATCGCTGCTTGCAAATAAAAAGGCCGCTCGCGATCGAGCGGCCTTTTGGTTCTGGGTAGCGTCGGGCCGGCGTTATTCCTTATCGAGCTCCGCACGGAAGGGAATGATGCCGGGATATAGCCACTTCTCCCACATCTGATCGATCTTGCTCTGGAAGTAGTCGAAATCTTCATCCTTAAAGTGGGCGAAACGTCCCTGCCTAAGCAGGTAGTCGCGCACCGGAAGCCGCTTGTAGCGGCCCTCGGCGATTTCCTTCGTCTTGCCGTAAAGCTTGAGCAAGCCATTTTCGATCTCATAAAGTGGCCAGACGCCGGTGGTGACCGCCAGTTCGCCTAAATCGTGTGAGATCATGGGGTCGTAGTCCCAGCCCTTGGGGCAGGGATCAAGAGAATGGATGAAGGTGGGGCCGCCGATAGACAGCGCCTTGCGGACGCAGTTCATGGCTTGCAAGCCGTAAGACATGTCAACGGTAGCGATGTACTTGCACTCGGGGTGCCCTGCCGCGAGCATGCCGGCCATATTCTTCTTCCAGCGATGATGTAGGATGCGCTTTACCTTGCCCGGCGGGCTGAAGGTGGTATTGGCGCCGTAAGGGGTACTACCGGAAAGCTGGATGTCAGTATTGGCGTAGGATTCGTTGTCATACATCAAGATGAGCAGGTTGTAGTCGGGATGTGTGAGCGTTGCAGAGATGGCGGAGAGGCCCATATCCGCGCCGCCACCATCGCCGCAGAAGGCGATGACGTTGATGGGCTCTTTCTTCATCTTGCCCTTACGCATGAGCGCTTTCAGGCCGGCCGCCGTGCCAAGCGCGGCCGAGCCGCTGCTCCCCAACTGGGTATGCATCCATGGGATAACCCAGGAGGTGCTGTAGTAGGTGGTGTTAGCCACGTACATACAGCCCGTGCTGCCGAGCACGATCGTGCGCGGGCCGGCAGCCTTGGCCATCATCTTCATCACCAGCGCAGATTCGCAGCCCTGGCAGGTGCGGTGGCCCGAGGTGAAGAACTCCTCGAGCGGAATCTTCTTTTGTCCCTTGAATGGTTCGAGCTTGGGAAGTGGATAATCGATCGTCGCCATCGCTTTTAACCTCCTCGCCGCTATTTAGCGTATGCGGCGATGCAAAGAAATGTTTTACTCGCGGACACCAATCCACTGCGTGGCCGGCTGCGCTTTACCCGCCGCAGCGGCAAAAGTTATATCGGACATCTTCTCGACATCGGGAACGGTGACTTCACGTCCACCCAGCCCGCAAATAAAACCGATTATGGGCGGGTGCTTGGCTGCAGGGTAGAGGGCGGTGCGAACTTCCGTGGTCAGGACGCCGCTTGCATACGGCGAGCCCAACGAGAAGTCGCGATCGATTACGCCAATGCCCTTGAACCGCGATAGGGACTTGGCCAACTCCTCAGCGGCAAAAGGTCGGAACCAGCGAACGCGCACGAGGCCGACCTTCTTACCCTCCTGACGCATCTTGCGGATCGCCACTTTGACGGGTGTTGAGAGGGTACCCATGCCTACGAGCACGATATCGGCATCGTCGGTCATGTATTCTTCGAAGAAGGGATTGCCATAGCTTCGGCCGATGATCTTCTCGTAATCCTTATAGGCTTCGCGAATCACGCCCATCGAGCGATCCATGGCGGCAGCGGTCTGGCGGCGAATCTCCATCAGCCAGTCCTCGTTGGCTTGCGGCGCCACGGAGATGGGGTTATCAGGATGCAGCAGCAAATCGCCGCGATCGTAGCGCGGAAGGAACTGGTTCACTTGGTCTTGCGGCGGAATCTTTACATGCGCCTGGGAATGCGTGAGGAAGGCGCCGTCACAACTAATGGCGCAGGGAAGAAAGATGCGCCGATCTTCCGCGACGCGATAGGCGATGAGAGCCGTGTCCAGGGCCTCCTGCGCACTATCGACCCACACGAGCTGCCAGCCTAAGTCGCGTACGGCAAGCGCATCGTTGTGCTCGACGCCAAAGGCGCCGGGATCGTCGAGCGCTCGATTGCCGACCATGACGACCATGGGCACGCGGAGAGCGGGCGTGACGGTTAGGCATTCGAAGGCGTACATCCAGCCTACGCCGCTGCTGCCGCAGAACACGCGAGCGCCGACGGTGGAAGCGTGCTTAACGATTTCGAACTGCGAGTGTTCGCCTTCGGCCACGATGTACTCGCAATCCATTTCTCCGTCGGCGATCAGCTGGGCGATGTACTGAATCACCGTGTCGTACGGGCGAATCGGATATCCCGTGATCACGTCCACGTCGGCCAATTTGCAGGCGACGGCAATGGCCTCGCTGCCGGTGATCAGGGCAGTTTGTTCGGTTCCCTTAGTGCTTTCTGCTACTGCTGTCGGCGTCATGAAAGTTCCCCCCTAAGACGGAGCTCAGTCTCCCTCGGCGGCTGCCAGCGCCTCGGGGACCTGCTCTTCATATTGACCACGATATCGGAAACCATGCGAACGAACAGGGTGGCTCTCGATCTTGTCTTTCAGCCAGGTGCCATAGCCTTCTTTGTCTTTGCGCCACATTTCCCACTGGCCGGCATTATCACTGAAGCCGATCTCGTTGACCATGGTGACGCAGTTGGGCACGGGGCAGACCGCCTCGCATACGCCACAGCCGCAGCAGGAGACCATGTTCGCATCGTAGAGGCCCTCTGGCGTGACGTCGAAACAGGAGTCCGGGCACTGCAGCCAACAGAGGGTGCACTTGATGCAGGTGTCGAAATTAACCACGGGCCGCATGGTGCGAGTGGAGAACTTCTTGAACGTGGCGTTGCGCTCGGGCTGGAATCCGCCGGTCTGCCCGGTGACGGGATCCTTCATGGCATGGCCCGGAGTTATGGCGGGAATGGTGATGCCGTCGCGCATCTCGGTCCACTTCAACAGCTCGAACTCGTAGGGCTTTTCAGGGTTGCCTTGATTGGGCTTGACAGTCACGGTGGTAAGTCGCTCGTAGGAACGCTGGGCGGACGTCGCTTTGAGAGGGTTTTCCCCGTCGTCCAGGATCATTTGCTTCAAAGATTCGATGGAAAATAGTTCCGGCAAAACACGTGCGACAGCGCCAAGCACCCGCACATCGGTGTGGTCATCCTTAAAAACCCACAGCCCGGAGAAGCTAGGGATACCCTTAACAATGGCAAGTTTATAAGGTGCCTCCTTGCGATGGCACATCGCGATCAATTTTTCGGGCTCTTCGCGTGAGGTGACGATGAGGGTGCCGTTGGCCTTGAGGAGGCGGTTGATGGGCTGCAAACCGTACCACGCCCAAGACTCCACTCCCTTGCACATGGTATCGTCCAGGTTGATGGTGATGTCGACTTCTTTCGGCTCGTATTTCGCCATCCCCTCTTCGAGGGTGATGTCGTCGGTGGCGACGATGGCGAAGGCTTTCGCAGGGATTCCGTTGCGCTCCGGGCTGTCCCCGTAGCGTCCAAACGAGATGCCCGGTTTGCCTTCCCGGTGTGCGGCCAAAACGATGGCGCGGCTAATGTGCTTGGCCAGGGTCTTCTGAAAGATCCCGCGATAAACGATTTCGACTGCGAACAAACGGCCCATCGATACCTCCCTCGCGATTACATGTGGTCTAAAACGATGCCTTCAACCTCATCGATATGCTGGCGCATGGCTTTTCCCGCCGCCCGTACATCATGCTTGCGAATCGCGTCCAGGATTCGACGATGACCCACGAATGACTTTTGCAGGCGACCTTCCAACTGCAGCGAGCGTTCGCGCGTCTCGCGCAACAGGTCCATAAAGGCATCCACAACCTTCAAGACCACGCTGTTTCTGGCAGCTTGCGCTATCGCGTAGTGGAATTCTGAATCTTCTTCGATGGCCAACTGGCCCTGATTTACCTTGTCTTTTTGGCGACGGAGGATGTCTTCCATGTAGGCCAATTCTTCGTCAGTGGCATTCTCGGCGGCACGGCCGGCGAGAGTTGGTTCAATCATGCGCCGAAACTCAAGAAGATCGCCGATGAGTTCGCGCTGGCGGAAAAGCACGGTAGCGAGCGGATTAATCAAGGATTTGGCCGAAGGGTCACAAATGACCGTGCCCTCGCCCTGGCGCGGCTCAACCAGGCCCATGAGCTCAAGTGTACGGATCGCATCGCGCAGAGAGCCGCGGCTGACTTGCAACATTTCCGCCAGTTCGCGCTCGGGCGGTAATTTCTCGCCGGGTTTAATCAGGCCGTCCCGGATCATCCGCTGCAGTTGCTGAGCAGCCTGCTCATAGACCTTCGTCCTACGGACGGCTTCAAATTCGGGTTTGGCTAGCGCCATGCCTGCACGGTTTTGTTCTGGTCCAATGATTGGACCATTGAACACTCTCTTCTGGGCCAGTGTCAAGACTTTTTAATGGCATCAGCCGCGGCGTCGAACGGAAGAGCGCCTCTGTTTGCGCATCGGCGATGCGAGCAAAACGGGCAAAGAATCGCCGAATGGCGACCTTCCGAAAAAAACTGACCGGGCGTACCTGTTCCTCGATTGTCCGTTTGACCAGTCGTTTCTAATCCGTTAAGGACTGTAGCTTTGAGCCTACTCTGCCAGGCTTTCTGCTGGCTGCTATCGGAGGCATCATGCTTGACCTCTTCGCCTTTAGGGAATTTCGAGAAGGGCTGGCCATGATGCGTGATGGCGAAGCGGAAAAGGCGAAGGCGCTCCTGCGCCAAGCGTCGGAACGGGACCCCGAAAATCCTTATTACCTTTCCTACTACGGTTTGAGTCTGGCGTACGCCGAAGGCAAGTGGGCGGATGCTGAACGATTGTGCCATACGGCCATCTGTCGCGGCCGGCGCCAGGCGCAGCTTTACCTGAACCTAGCAGAAGTCTATGCAGCCTCGGGACGGAAGCAGGCGGCGGCTGATACTTTGACGCGAGGTCTGCAGTACATGCCCGCAGACATGCGGCTGCAGAGCGAGATAGGGAAGCTCGCCACACGCCGGCCACCGGTCGTGAGATTTTTGCCTCGGGCTCACCTGGTGAACCGGATGTTTGGCTTCCTTCGCCATCGCGTGTTGAGCAATATGCCACGTAGGCGATGGCTGGCCGTTAGAGAGTCGCAAGCCTAGTTCTTCTCCTCATTCTGATCTCATGATCCCTTCCGCCTAAATATTGGCGCCTCGGCGCTACAGATATAATGGCGGCAGCATGCCGCTTTCCCCCCTAGGCATTTTTGAGTGGCTATTTGCTTCCGACCCAAGGCGATCGCCGCACCGGCTGGCGGCACGCTGGCTTTTCTTGCGCGCATTGGGGTTGATTTTCTTCTCCGCCTTCTATTCGCTCCTGCGACAAGTACGCGGATTGATTGGCCCAGACGGCCTCCTTCCCGCGCAAGAATATCTACAAGCGATTCGGCAGGTGGCAGGGGCATGGCGATTTTGGTATGTGCCCACGCTGCTGTGGCTGAAAAGTGATTCGCGTTCGCTGCTGCTACTCGCCAGCCTAGGGCTGATCGCCTCGGTGTTGTTGGTTCTGAATTTTTGGCCGCGTGGGACGATTTTCGTGTGCCTGGTCGCCTATCTTTCCTTCATCAGCGCTTTACAGACCTTTTCGTCCTATCAATCCGATGGCATGTTGCTGAGCGCCGGATTCATCAGTTTGTTTCTTGCACCGCCGGGATTCCGGCCGCGGTGGGGCGAGCACCAGCCGGCCTCGCGCACAAGCTTATTTCTGCTGCTGGTGGTCTGGTTCACGATCTATTTTGAATCCGGCGTGGCCAAAATCGCCGGCGGCGATCCCGAGTGGCGCAACCTGACAGCGATGGATGAGTACTATCAAAACGGGCCGCTACCCACTTGGATTGCTTGGTATGCGCATCATTTGCCGCATTGGTTTCACGTAGGAACGGCCGGCTTCACGCTCGCGCTGGAGCTTGTGCTGGTTTGGATGGCGTTGCTGCCACGACGATTTCGCCTCGTACTCTTTTGGATGGTGACGCCCGTACAGATCGGAATTATCCTCACAAGCAACTATGCCTTCCTGAATTACCTTGTTCTGGCGCTGGGAATCCTGCTTCTAGACGACAAATATCTGGCCACGTTCCTGCGGCGCCGTCTGGCCGAGCCAGCGGAGGTTCCTGCTGATCTGTCCGCGGCCCAGTCGAGTGCTGCAGATCAAAGTACGGGCCAAGGCGGATGGGTGGCTGCGCGGAGGGTGGTTTCTTCTATCGGTTTATGGGCGGCAGCATTTTTTCAGGGGTGGGTTTTTTTTGTTATTGCGGCCAAGCTCGTATGGATGGTCGTTCCGCAGTTCCCGATTCCCACCTCGCCGGTGTCGGTGCTGGAGCCATTTCGCATCGCAAATCAATACGGACTGTTTGCGGTTATGACGAGGGGCCGTTACGAAATTGAATTTCAAGGCTCGAACGACCGCAAGACATGGACGCCTTACCGTTTTCGTTATAAGCCACAGGATCCGCACGAGGCGCCGGGGATGTTCGCCCCCTACCAGCCACGGTTCGATTGGAATCTCTGGTTCGCCTCCCTCGACAACTGGCAACAGAATCGGTTCGTGATCTCTGCCGAAGAGAGGCTCATGACGGGCTCGCCCTCTGTACTCGCGCTATTCGCCGGCGACCCATTTCCGAGTGCACCTCCCATGCAAATGCGGGCGGTGGTTTGGCAGTACTGGTTCAGCGACCGCAGGGAAAAGCAGCAGGGGCTTTGGTGGCGGCGCGAACTGATCGGCCTGTATGCGCCGGCGCTTGAACGTGAGGCGGACGGGAAGTTCTTGATCACGGAGTTTCCCAGACCTGGCCAACAGATTCGGCGATAGTCTCGGTCTCTCTTCCCGTTTTGGGAGAGGCTTGATTTTTTGTCGAAACGGTTAACCCTTGCATTCGCTTTGTCGTTCCGATGTATACTCCCCCGCCCAAAAAGTCGATGCTCCAACAATTGCGCTACTTCGCGAACCATGTGTCGCAGATGCGCTATGCCGAATATCGTGAAAAGAAGTTCTTTGTTGGCTCCGGTGTGGTCGAGGCAGGCTGCCGCACGGTAATCGGTGAGCGCCTTAAACAATCTGGAATGCGCTGGTCCGTACGCGGAGCCAATGCCTTCATTGCCCTGCGTTGTGGCATTCTCTCTGGTCGATTTGAAGACTTTTGGGCCTCTCGCACTCCGTAGCCCCCACTTTTGTCTCGTACACCCTGCGTCACTTTAGTCACTATTATGACCATTTACCCCAACGCACTCTGAAAACAAACCATTTCTTTGAAGACGATCCCGGTTTTTGCAGGAAATCAACTCGACCGCCGTGGAAGTTGGGCTAAGGCCGGGCTAAGGCGGCCTGACTGGCTCCGCCAACCATCCCGAGGATGACCATGCCTAACACTCCAAAGTGTTTCATGTTCTGGCCCCCACGCACGATTGTTAGGTAAAGTCCGCCGTGAAAATGAGCAGACGAAGGAGCGCTTTTGCTGGTCTCCTCTGGCTTTTCATGTCACTGGAAAGTTGTTACGGATTCCTATAGTCCTTTTGAAGAGAATGTTCATAAGCCTATAGATACGTAAGGTTCTCGTCAACCGGTAACGGGGGCTGGGTCCTCGTATCCCCTTTATTCCCAGTTCAGCTTAGCCGCCGCTGACTCTTGGCAGAGTGGCGTGCCGGTTGCAGACTCCAACGGAGCGGTCGAAGCCGCCCGTAGAGTGTATGGCGCACGAACCCTTCATTCTGGAGCTAAAGAGTGGAACTCAGAAGCGTTGTGCGCTACCCGATTAGGGCTTCTGTAGTGTTCGCTTGGCAGGGCCCTCAGGGTCGTTTACAAGGACAAGGGGTCACTCGAGACATAAGCATAGCGTGCGTTTACATTCGTACTTCAACGAGTCCTCCATTTGCGGTCCGGGTCCAAACGGAGATTCTTCTCTGAAATGTCTCTAGCTGTCGGTAGATTGCTTCTTTTGAGCAATGGCCAAAGTGTCAACGTAATTGCCCATTCGTCCTGGGTGAAAAGTTCTCTCGGGGGGGACTATGAAAACCACGAAATATGCGCTGGTGGCGGTTTTAGCCCTGATCGTATCTGGAACCGTGATGCGAGCGTCGGAAATTGAAGGTATCGTGGCGGGTACCGATCGGTTGCTGACTCAACCAGGGACTTTCGTCGTTTTCAACGGAATGACCATACCCATGATGTGATCACCGGCGGTACCAGGACTGTATGGAACCAAGGTTCTAGGACCGTTGGTGAAGACGTCTGAAACTGAGCGCCTATTGGAGCTAGCGGACCCAGCCACTACTCTGCCTCTCATGCGGCCGCGTCCTCGATCTTCGCGGAACGCTCTGCCGTACTGAGGGGGCTTGAATGTTACTAGCCGTAGCCGCACTGTTATTCCAATTTCCGGCTTTCTCTCTACACAAGATTCAGGCTGCCGAGAAGATAAGCGAACCTGCGGCCGTGGCTCGGGCGGCCGATGATTCGGCGGGCTCGGACAGCTCCGAGAACTCCACCTTGGTCGCAAAAGAAGTCTTGAGCGCCGCAAGGCTCTCATCGGATGCCGAGTCTTCCGTGGCTTTTGCGCCGGGACGGCTGATCGCAGAGCCGGCGAATTCGTCGCCGGCGGATCCCGTTGCTCCTGCTGCTCCCGCCGCGTTTGAGCCGGCACCGATTGTACCGGCATACAAAGTACCCATGAGGGCCGTCTCCGAGCAGCGGCAAAATCGGGAACGGCTTGTCTTGAGCCTCGCCGCGCATAGTGCCGCGGGATTTGACGCTTGGTCGACACGCCTTGTGATTTCCTCCATGCCACAGGCGCGGGAGATGAATCCACTGTTGCGCCCTTTTGCCGGGAACGCTTCGATGTATGCCGCGGTTCAGGTGGCTCCCACGATTCTCGATTTTGTCAGCCGCCGGATGATGAACAGCCGGCATGGGTGGGTCCGGCATACGTGGTGGCTGCCGCAGGCGGTGGGCGCGGCCGTTTCTCTGGGCAGCGGCGTGCACAATCTGGGCGTGTACAATTCGCGATAGCGATTCAGGGTTTGCAGCGAAATTCAATCGAATAGATCTTAGTGAAAATCGTGCGAAGCAGGTTGCGCTTGGGTGATATTCAGCGGGCGGACGGATGCGGCCTTGACCGAGACGACGTTTTCCTGATTCTGCAACTTTCCTTCGATCACTAAAAATTGCTGGTGCACGATCACGACATGGCTGCGCTCGAAAAGCTGCGGCGTAATAATGGCGTTAGCGATTCCGGTTTCGTCTTCCAGACTTAAAAAAACAAATCCTTTGGCGGTCCCGGGACGCTGGCGAGCAATCACGCTGCCAGCGATGCGCACGAGGGTCTCATCGGGAAGGTGGTGGAGCTCGGTGGCGGAGCGAATGCCTTCTTTTTGCAGGTTATGGCGATGATAGGCCATTGGGTGCGGTCCCACCGTCATTCCGGTTCCACGAAAGTCGGCGACGAGCTTTTCCTCGGCAGTCATGGGCAGCAGAGGTGAGCCTGCCCCAGGCAATGGAACACCTGACGAAGATTCTGGATTGAATTCCAGTGCACCACGTTCCTGGAGGAGGGGACCTGCGTTGCGCGCCGCGCGTTCCACTTGCCAAAGGGCGTCGCGACGGTGCGAGCGGGCTCTTCTCTTGTTTGCGAGTTCGATTTGAGGCACGCTGCACGGCAATTCAATAAAATTCAAGGCTCCGATTTCGGCCAGCGTGGTCAATTCGGATTTCTGCAGGTCTGGCACGCGCACTTTCAAATCGTCGATCGAACTAAATGGCCGCAGCGCGCGCTGACGGACAATTTCCTGTGCCACATCTTCGTGCAATCCTTTGACGTACCGCATACCCAGTCGGAGAGCAAAACCGGGGCCATTTTTGTCGAGCGTACACAGCCAGTCAGAGCGGGTCACGTCAATAGGTGTGACTTTAAGGCCATGCCGCTGGGCATCCTTGACAATCGTTGCCGGATGGTAAAAACCCATGGGCTGATTGTTCAAAAGCGCGGCGGTAAACGCGGGCAGATAATGGCATTTCAAATAGGCGCTGGCATAGGCGAGTAAGGCGAAGCTCGCCGCGTGCGATTCCGGGAAACCATACAACGCAAAAGAAACAATCGATTGAACGATCTTCTCTTGCGTCTCGGGATCGATATGATTTCGCTCCATGCCGCGCCGGAGCTTTTTCTCTACTTCTTTCATGCGCGCTTCGGAGCGTTTGAATCCCAAGGCCCGGCGCAATTCTTCCGCTTCGCCGCCGGTGAATCCTGCGGCGATCATAGCCATACGCAGCAATTGTTCTTGAAACAGGGGAACGCCTAAGGTGCGCTTGAGGACTGGTTCTAGCGAAGGATGAAGACAATTGGTCGGCTCGCGTCCTTGGCGGCGCTTCAAATAGGGATGCACCATTTTGCCCACGATCGGTCCGGGCCGGATGATGGCCACTTGCACCACGATGTCGTAAAAACACTTGGGCCGCAGGCGCGGCAAGCAAGACATCTGCGCACGGCTTTCGATTTGAAACATGCCGACTGTGTCGGCTTTTTGCAGCGTGTCATAAACGGCAGGATCATTGGCGGGCAGCCGTCCTAAGTCGATCACTTCGCCGTAATCCTGCTTGATCATTTTCAGCGAATCTTCGAGGACAGCCATCATGCCCAAACCGAGCAAATCGACTTTCACGATGCCCATATCGGTGCAATCTTCTTTATCCCATTGCACCACGACACGTCCGGGCATAGTGGCCGGCTCGAGCGGAACAATCGAATCGAGCTGCCCTTGGCAGATCACCATTCCGCCGGAATGCTGTCCCAAATGGCGCGGCAAATCCTGGACCAGGACGCAGAGATCCAAAAATTTGCGAATCAGCGGATGGCGGGCATCGAGGCCGGCGTCATGAAATTGACGCGCGAGAGTATCATTAGCATCCGTATATTCCCAGGCGCCCACCAAGCCGGCCAGACGATTCAGAGTTTCCGGCTCGATGGATAAAGCTTTGCCGATTTCGCGCGCCGCCGAACGGCCGCGATAGGTGATCACGTTGGCGGTCATAGCCGCGCCTAATTTTCCATAGCGTTCGTAGATGTATTGGATGGCGTGTTCGCGCTGATCCCCGCTGGGCAGATCGAGATCGATATCGGGCCATTCGCCGCGTTCTTCGGAAAGAAAGCGCTCGAAAAGCAAGTCCATGCCGATCGGATCGACGGCAGTAATTCCCAGCGCGTAACACACGGCGCTATTGGCAGCGGAACCGCGGCCCTGCACGAGAATATTGTGCTCGCGGCAAAAGCGAACGATATCCCAGACGATCAGGAAATAGCCAGGAAGATCGAGTTTTTCGATCAGGTCCAATTCGCGTTCAATCTGTTTGCGTGTGCGTTCGTTGGCCACGGCGTCGCGAGAGCCATAACGCCTAGTCATTCCCTCATAGGTGCGCTCGCGCAGGAATTGCATTTGCGACTGGCCGCCGGGCACCGGATATTTCGGGAATTGGTAGCCCAAATCTTTCAAGGTGAATTGCAGGCGAGACGAAAGAACTTGCGTATTGGCGATGGCTTCCGGAAGGTCCGAAAAAAGGCGTTCCATTTCGGCAGGCGGTTTCAAATGGCGTTCGGAATTGTGCGACAGCAGGCGTCCGGCAGTATTTAAATTGTGATGGTGACGAATGCAGGTGAAGACATCTAGCACTTCGCGCTGATGGGGAAAGGCATGGCACACTCCGTTTGTGGCCAGCAGAGGCAACGATAATTTGCGCGCGATCACCAGCGCCGCCTGATTACGCGCTTCTTCCTCGCGGCAGAAATGCCGTTGCAGTTCAATGTAAACACGCTCACGGCCGAAAAGATGGCAGAGTTGCTGAACGCATTGTGTTGCCTGTTCCATTCCTCCTTGCATGAGCGCATGCGCCAGCGGCCCTTCTTCGCCGCCGGTGAGGCAAATCAGGCCAGCAGCGCGCCCGGCGAGGTCTGCAGTTGCGATGTGGCCTTCGCCTTTTTTCGCGTGCAACTTCATGTGCGTAATCAGGCGACAAAGATTTTGATATCCGGCACGGCTTTCGACGAGCAATGCGTAGCGCCAGCCGGCGGGTGCAGTGATCTCCGCGCCGATGTGGGCCTTGATAGAAAGCTTCTTGGCGGCCAGATGAAACCGCGGAGCGCCGTACACGCCGTCGTGGTCCAGCAGGGCCATTGCTCCCATTTCCTGTTGGACGCAAGCGCCGGCCAACTCTTCCGGGATGGAGGCGCCTTCTAGAAAGCTGAAAGCAGAGCGCGCGTGAAGTTCGGTATACATTAGTCGTACATTCCCGCCACGAACCAAGCCTGGCCTACCACGTCGTAATAGATTCTGTAGACGCCTTTTTGCGGCCCCGCTGAAGGCGCATTTTCGATTGTGTTGGCGCTCGATACGGATGGTCGATGGATCTCGACGTCCCATTCCTCACGATGCCAGGCATCTTCACGCCACCATTCTCCGGAGGTGCGCCACGGTCCGGAGGCGGCAGTCACTTCGCCATGCATACCGGAAAAAGAAATATGCACCGGACACCCCTCGCGTAATGTCACCTTTGCGCGTGGACTGGGGCGGAAAACGCGGAAAGCCGTCACAGGTCCGCGCTTTCCAAGGACACCTATACTTTTTTGACGACCATCTTTTTGATGAATCTGGGGCGCGTCGCACCGAGGAAAGATACGGCACACTTGAAAAGCATCAGGACGATGACTATCGATTAAGCGGGGCGAGCCAACTTGAGAATTGCCTACCAGGTTTGCGAGGCGCACGATTGTAAGCTCCAGCTTTTCAGGATCGGGAACAGAGGGCAGGAATAACCCTTCTTGCATCACACGCGGTGGAGCAGGATCGGCAGCCAAAAAAATATGCACAATCGGGGCGCTAGGGGGATCAGATTGCAAATGGAGACGGAGCAGCTTCAAAAGCATTTTGGAGTCGCGCGTGGGTACGGGCAGGGTGAGAAGCTTTTCGTAACTCTTTTTGTCCAAGCGCCTGGTGGGAGTTTGGGGCGGCAAAAATTCATGGTCACAAGAAGCATCCAAGTCGAATCGCAGATGGATGGCACAGGCGCTCAGGGAGCGTGCCGAGAGCCGCGCGCATAATTGATCGAGCAGACGTCCAAGCAGAAAAGCCAGTGGCTCCAGTTCTTCGACGGCATATTCGAGAGTTATCTCTTCCTCAAAACATAGTTTGGGCTCAGCTAAAATCATGGAACGCAGGCTTGCTCCGCGGGACCATTGATGGAGCCGAACGCCCTGCTGTCCCAGCCGTTCGGAAAGATCGAGGACAGGGAGTTTTGCCAAAGCCTCGCAGGTGCGCACGCCCCAGCGCTCGAGAGTTTCGATAATGTCGAGGGGTGGAGAAAACACCTGGACCGGTAGCGCGGCCAGCCGCTGGGATTCGTCGCCTGGCGGGATCACTGTTATGCCGGGAAACCCTCGTGCCGCGTGCAGCGCTACTTCCAGATTGGAAGAGACGGTCACATGAACGATCAAGCCTAGATCAGAAGCACGCTGCGCCAGAAGATTGGCAATCTCTTCGTTCGAACCAAATAAGGAAGCGAGCCCGGTGAGATCGACCACAATCGAATCGGCGGCCGTATCTTCGACACGCGGAGAAACTGACCATCCGACATCCAGCAAAGCTGCATGCGCGGCCTGTTCTTGCTTGCAAGAACGCGAGCGGGTGGCGATAGAACGAAATTGCATGGCCTGAGATTTGGTCATCCCCAGATCGAGTCCGGCTCGCGCCGCGGCTTGGTTTACTGCCACAACCTTCTCGAGCGGCGGGCATCCGTCTACAAGCGCGACGGCTTGTTGACGGAGGGCCGGTTCGGCGCGTACCACAGCCTGAATCGAAAAATCGGGAACGTAGATGGAAGCGAAAGCCATAAAAAGAGCCGCTAATGGCGAACGAAATCTCTGCGTCGTGTTTGGACTCATTTCGTTTCGATAACTGTTTCTCGGAAGTCTCTCCACATTGTTCTGGTTCTAAAATTTGCTACATGGTTCGTCGCATTCATGCGCGTGAAGCTCTGGGCTTTGTGATCCCATGTTGCGGATTTCACGCGAGAATGAGCCAATTCGGCATGAAGTTGTGAGCCACCGAACAAACACGCGCAGGAATTTGTGGAAAAAAGCGTTCGCTGCGTCTGGGGTGTTGCCCAGCGACAAGATTCCAAACCGAGCCGCAAAACGAGAGATGCGCAGCTCCCCGCGCTCGACTCCTGGTCCAGCAGAAGCAAAATCGTGGACGTATTTTCTACCGCACGCCGAAAACGAAACCACACGTTGAGCGGGACGTAGCGAACCATTTTAGGGGAGAGGAGACTCAGATCAAGAGCAATCAGGCCAAAGCCGCCGCCTTGCAAAAGAAGATCCGTGGCCTGCAGGCACTGGTCGATATTGCGGCAGCGCACCCAAAGTAATCGCTCCAGCTTTACGCCGGCGGCTTCGGCCGAATAAGGATCAAAGGTGTCGCGGCCATCCACAAGAGCGCATACGTGTGCATGAGCGGTTCTGGAAGCCAAGGCAGAAAGCAATAAAGTGGCGCGACCGGACGAGAAAGGGCCAGAGATTTCTGTCAGACCACCGTGAGGCAAACCGCCCGTGAGCTGATCGATTTCCGCGATATTAAAAGGAGCGGTTTCGACCTGAATAGAACGATGCGCGAAGGGTGCCGGGACGCGTCCCGCGAGAGCGGTTTCGACTTGGAAGCGCAAGGCAGCAACATTTACGGCCATGGATGGACCCGAGAGGCGAGCCGAGGACGACCTACGTACTTCGCTTTTTATTCGCCTACATAATTCTGGCAGGATCTACGGCCATTGTCAACTTCTGGCAGCACTCTCACAAGGGCGCGCGTTCCAGCGAAACAATGAATTGAATACCCGCGATTTGCCTAGTTTGTAGACGCGTGCCATTGGTGATGAAGAGGTCTACACCCACTCCCGCAGCACATGCCAGTTGTATAGTATCGGGAGCGCGAAGTGAACGATCACCCCGCAGCGATGCATATATTTTCGCAGCTTTCAGATCGAAAGGGATTATTAACGATGTTGCAGCAAGAGTTTCCTCATATTTTTTGGAAAGCTCTGCATCGCCGCGTTCCGTGGGTTTGACCAAGATTTCACCCAGGGTCAGGGTGGACGTCAGAAGTTGATCGCCACGCGCCAACATCGATTGGCGGAGAGCCGCTACACGCCTGGAAAGTGGCCCCTGACCTTCAAAGAGGTAAATGAAAAGGTTCGTATCCCAAAAAATACGGCTCATTCCCAACCCTCTCGCAGGCGGCGCACGTAATCATCGGCATGCTCATCTTTCCAAAGATGCTTGCCCGAGCCCACCAAGGCCAAGAGGGAATCTTCAGGAGCAGTGCGAGAGAGCGTCGCGCACCAATCCCGATACCAAGCCAGCAAGCCGCGATAGTCTTGAGGGAGGTCTACGGGATTCGGCGTGATTTTGGCGCCTTCACGCGCTGGGTGATAGGCATCTCCTTGGCGGAAGAGGCGGCGCCGTCGCGACCTAGTCTCCAACAGCATTCGATACCGGGCCGGGTTGGGCGGCCGATTGGCAACGCAGTGCTGAACGACATGGACGTACAGCCCCGGGCGAATAGGCCCGTTTATAGACTCTTTCCTGGCTCGTTCGACGATCTCCTCCACAGTGAAATCGGATTCCTGAGCCTGCTCGCGATGCAAGAGGGCGGTGATGATCCAGACTTCGTCGGCTATCTTGATGTTCGTTTTAGAAGCGAGGACCATAAAGCTTCCCTTTGGTCTTGTGCGCGGAAACGTAGCTTGTGACAAATTTCTCGCGCTCAGTACAACTGTGTGCGCACACAGTCAACGCCCTCCCAAATTCAGGCGTGAGTGCAAGGGTTGAGGTGATCGTGTCACCTGATGTCGGTTGATGGCGAGCTTGTTTCCTGAGCAATCGTCGCAGTGGGCCTGCCCAGTGTTTTTAGAGATCAAACACCTTTTCTGGATTGGACATGCTTTCTGAACTGCACATGACTTGGCCTCCTCTCTAACTATGTATTCATTGTATAAATGAAGTTACTAAGTGTCAAGAGTAGGCTGTTCGGAGGTGTTCGGAGGGGACAACCGGGCCATCGGGAGGACGTCGAAGGGGAGCCATTTGTTAGTCCGGCAACCTACATTTACTTGAGCATCCGCCATAAGTCTCGGCTTCGGTAACCAAAGGGAATCTTTCACTGCTGAATTCATGGGCACTTAAGCGGAAACCACGTCTTGCGCACGCGAACCCTAAATGTTACAAGCGGCCAAGGGGAATCGGGAGCACCAAAGATGAGAATCGGTCGAAAAATTTTCTCAAGGCTCGGCGGGCAGAGGCGTCTGGCTTCAAGTCGGCAGCTCCTCTTCACGGGCTTTGCGCTGGCCCTGTGGCTCTCGGTCTTCGGCGCTAGGAGCGCGCGCGCGGAGCTTACGACTAACGGCGAAGTGGCCGGACTGAGAGCGCAATTTATAGAGGTAAACGGCATTCGCACACGCTACTACGAAATGGGAGCAGGCGAGCCGATGGTGTTAGTGCATGGGGAAGGGTGGTCGGGACATTCCAGCGCCAACGTTTGGTCGAAAAACATTCCTCTCTTTGCAAAGCGATTTCACGTCTTTGCGCCCGATAAACTCGGATCCGGAATGACCGACAATCCCCAGGACGATAACGAACTCAATATCCAGGGAGAAGTGGACCATATCTATGACTTCATTGGGGTGATGAAGCTCGGCATGGTCCATCTGGTGGGGCAATCGCGGGGAGGCGGTTGCGTTTTCTTTTTAGCCCTGCAACACCCGGAAGTTGTCCGAGATCTGGTAATCGTGGATAGCAACACGGCAGCTCCCGAAAGTCCTACTGCGCGTGAGGAGGCTCTCAGCAAGTGCCCCAAGGAGCCGGACTGGGAGGAGTGGAAGTGCCGGGTCCGGTCCAGGAGCTATTTGCCTGACGAAGCGTTCGATGACGAATATTTTATGGCGGGCAAATACATGTCGCTGCTGCCGAAGTCACAGGAAACTGTCGCGAAATTAAAGGCTGGAGCCGGCGGCGAACTTGCCACGGCGGAAGGGTTCCCTAACTGGAAAGCGGAGTGGTATGCGCGCATAAGGAAAGAAGGCGTGCTGCAGATGCCGGTGCTGCTCTATTGGGGACGTAACGACCCCTCTGCCTTGATCGCCAGTGGCCAGGCGCTGTATGACGCAATTGCGGAAAAAAATCCGCACGTTAGAATAATTATCGTGGATAATGCCGGCCACTTTCCTTTTCGAGAATATCCCGAGGATTTCGTTTCTAAGGTCACAAGCTTCATTGACCACACAGATGATCCGCAGACGAGCGCGAATCCATCGGATCAAGCGAGGTGAAGGCTAAATCTGTGCTATAATACTGCTGCGTTTGTTGCTCTTGTAAAACCTTTAGATTTGTTTAAAGGGGCTGCGAGTTCAATAAAACTTGCGGCCCCTTTCTGTATTCTGCTGAGGGCGTTCGAGACGCATCAGATAGCCTAGTTAAAAAAGGAAAATTAAGTGAAAGAACAAGGAACAGTAAAGTGGTTCAATGCCAGCAAGGGATTCGGATTCATCCAGCGGCAATCGGGTGAGGACGTTTTCGTGCACTTCTCCGCCATTCAGGGAGATGGATACAGGTCACTCACCGAAGGGCAAGCGGTTGAGTTCGATGTCACCAAGGGCCCAAAGGGCCTGCAGGCAGCGAACGTTACCGCCCTCTAATCCGAATGGCCTTAGGCGTTTCCCGTCCCCGGCAAAAACCGGGGACGGGACGTCAATATGCGCGACCAAAACAGAAAAAGACGGTATTCGGAGGAGCATTTTGAGTCAAAGGAAGGGTAAGTAGGTCAGAAAAGGTTAAATAGGGTTAAACATGAAGAATTTGTTTGTCGGCAATATGAGCTTTCAGACTACGGAATCCGATTTGCGCGCCCTCTTTGAGCCTTTCGGGCAAATCACTCGCATCCACATTGTAAATGATCGGGAAACGGGCCAGCCACGTGGATTTGCTTTCGTCGAAATGGCCAAGGACGATGAAGCAGCCAAAGCAATGACTGAACTTAATGGCAAGGAAGTAGCCGGCCGTGCGTTGCGGGTGAATGAAGCCACTCCGAAACCGGAACGCGGCGGCCCTCCCGCCAACAGGGGTTTTAGTTCGCGCGGCGGAAGAGGCTCTGGGGGATCGCGTGGCCGCGGCGGATTTTCGAACGAGGACTATCGTGACTCGGCTCGCCAGCCGAGGGAGCCCCGCTGGTAGCTTGTGTCGCCGTGTCTTGCTAGTCACAGGAAGGTTCCGGCTGCGATAAGCTAGTACGAGGTGCTGCGGGAATTGTAGACAGCCGCTGAGTCGCGGCTTTGCGGGGTAGTCTGTATGTGAAGTTGACGTTTCTCTGCCAGCGTTCGCCTGTACCACGGTCCGAACACACGGTTCCACCACATCACAACGCCGGTAACGAGCAAAGCCACGGGTACGAGCCCAAAAACCGTCCAGACCAGCTTCAAGGGAAGCGAAGGGAATCTGCCGAAATGTAACCGCGCGAGCCAAGCCAAAACCTGATCGCCGAATCGGACATCTCTCGAGTGCGGTGCGTCGAAATAGTCGACGAGATCATTAAACGGACTTGGCCAAGAAAGATAAATTCCCGAGATTCCCCACATAAAAATAAACGCAAGAGACCAAAAGCCCAACGCACTATGCAGCGACCAGTTGAAGCTTCTGGGATTCGTATTCCAATCGATGATCAAGCTGCGCCGCCACTTATCGATGCCCGGCCACCAAATGACGATTCCCGACAGACACACAAGGGTTACGCAGGCCCCGCCGACGCCATTGGCGAGGTGGCCCGCTTTGCCGGAGAGCAGATTGTCGTGGAGGTCAACGAGCCAGAGCACAACGCGGAATCCTGCCTGCAGAGAATTACCCAAATCATCGCCAGTATAGGGATTGAAGAGCCGCTGCATTGTCTTGGGGCCGCGTTCCAGCCAAACTTCCGCAGGCTGGTTCGGGTATTTTGATTCGAAGACTCGATTCGCCTGGTAGCCCGGGTGGGCGCGTTGTGCCGCTCGCTTGAGTTCGTCGGCGCTCATGCGAGGCCCCGGGCTCGCGACAATATGCGGTTGAGTTGAGAAGGCCTTGGCAAGTTCACGGCGATAGATCAGGACGGTGCCCGTAAGGCTCATCACCAGAACGTACAGCGCGAGAATAAGGCCGGTCCAAAGGTGAACCTGGAACAGCACTTTCCGTAGTCCGACGCTTTGCGGGTGGCGAAGCCAGCGTTCAGCCATGCTCATTTGATTCTCCGTCATTCAGAAGATGCGATGAGGAGTACCTACTTCCCGTAAGTGACCGTGAGCGTCGCCTTGCCAAGGCTATTCATGTGCACCATGAAGCCTACCATCGCTGCACTCGACTGCTCATCGAGATCCAACCGAGGGACTTTCAGGGCGTGGACTGTGAAGATGTAATGATGAGCCGGCCCAGGCGGCGGTGCGGCGCCGCCATAGCCGGACTTACCAAAATCCGTACGCGTTTGCATTGCTCCGGCGGGCAAATTCTTCCCCCCGCTTGCGCCCGCAGGCAGTTCCTTCGTGGAAGCGGGAATGTTGACGACAACCCAATGCCACCATCCTGAACCGGTGGGAGCATCGGGATCGTAACAAGTTATGACGTAGCTCTTGGTCCCTTCAGGAGCACTCTCCCAAGCCAGGTGGGGAGAGCGATTACCGCCAGAGTAGCCCATTCCGTTGAATACCTGTGCCTCAGGCATTCTTTGCCCCTCCTTCAGATCGTTGCTCGAAAGCCGAAAGCTCATCAGTTATCCTCCGCGGACCTCAGCTAAACGTTTGGTGCTCGCCAGATGAGTCTACAGCACAGCACTGGGCCGACGAAATCGGATTTAGGAGTTCGCTCGTGCGGCGAAAAACGTACCTCGATAAGTACGTGCTTCGGAGCGCACGGCCTGAGACGGGCGCACTTTGCACCTTAGATCAATTCCGATACACCCCAAATCAATTTTCCATTAGAATCGGTTCACGGCTCCGGAACGAATGCACCCAATTTGCGGAGTCGGTCCGCACAAGGCGTGAGGAAACACGGTGGATCTCTTCAATTGGGAAGCGTTTCGAGCAACGCCATTGAGCCGCGATCCGTATGAGCATGTCATCGTAAGCGGATTCGTGAAACCGGGGGCTTTGGAGAAGATCAACGCCGACTACCCGGCCATCGAGGATACGGGCAGCCTCCCGGTAGAAGGACTCCAGTTTGGGCCGGGTTTCAAGCCGCTAGTCGATGGACTCCAGTCCGACCAGTTTCGCAAAGCTTTCGAAGAAAAATTTCAGGTGGACTTATCCGGTCGGCCCACGACAATTACTGTTCGCGGACGTTGTGCTGGCGGCGACGGCCAGATTCATACCGACTCCGTCGGTAAAATTATCACGATTCTAATTTATCTGAATCCTCTTTGGCATGATTCCGGCGGCCGCCTGCGCCTGCTGCGCGCGAAAAACATCGAAGACGTCGCAGCTGAGGTGGTTCCTTCTGGGGGTAACCTCGTGGCCTTTTTGCGTTCGGATCATTCCTGGCACGGGCACTTGCCATTCAGCGGCGAGCGCCGCGTGGTTCAGTTCAATTGGGTAACGAACAAGCGCAATCAGACGATCGTATTCTTAAGACACCGTCTCTCTGCATCCGTCAAGCATCTGCTGCGCAGGGCGAAGCCTTCAACCGCCCAGCGCCAAGATTAGGGCCGTCTAACTTTTGTTAAGCGACCAGGATGGAAGGTTCTACATTGGCAGCAGAGGGGACCTGCGGGCACGATTGCAGAAACACACTCAGCCGCGGTACGTTCCACCGCTTATCGCCGGCCTTTGCGATTGATCTACTACGAGGGAGGTTTGAGCACTGACGACGCCCACCGACGGGAGGGTTACTTGAGCTCGGGATGAGGAGGGGTTATCTGAAACAACGACTTGCTTCTTGGTTTGCCGCAATTCGTTACAACAAGTTGGAACGGCACTAACGTGTCGACTTCCCACTCGAACCGGCTTCTCGCAGTGCGCCTCAGTTCCCTCGGCGACTTGGTGCATACTCTTCCGGTAGTTCCCGCCCTGCGTTCGGCCTTTCCCGATGCCCAGCTCGACTGGGCCGTTGATTGGAGATGGTCGCCGTTGATCCAGCTCGTTCGCGGAATCGATGAGGTCATACCCCTGCGACCTTCGTTCCCCGGTTATTTACGCTGCATGGGACGAGTGCGGCAGGCGCGGTATTCATGTGTCATCGATTTCCAAGGTATTTATAGATCGGCGATCCTAGCATGGATTTCAGGTGCAGAGCGCCGGATCGGCCGCGATCGAAACTCCGCGCGCGAACGCGGAGCGGCTAGATTTTACACCGACCGGGTTGCTCCTGCGGGACAGCATGTCGCAGAAATGAGCATGAGCCTGGCCATGCATGCAGGTGCTTTGCGTCCCGCCGCGATGGAGTTTCCCATCCAAGCGGCTGCCCAAGACCTCCGACAAGTGCGCGCAAGGCTAGGACAGCAAGGCGCCGAAAACTACGTTGTTGTGAGCCCAGGCGGTGGCTGGAAATCGAAATGCTGGCCGGCGGATCGCTTCGGCGCATTGTGCGCTGAAGTGTGGCGTCGTCACGCAATACGCTCGGTGATAAATCTTGCTCCGGGCGAACAGCAGCTGGGCGAAACCGTCGTCACGCATTCAATTCCGGCAAAGCCCATCGTCTATTGCCCAGCATTGCCGGAACTGGTTGCGTTGCTGTCCCAAGCTCTTCTTGTAGTAGGTGGCGATACGGGGCCGCTTCACCTCGCCGCGGCGCTAGGAACACGAGTGGTGGCATTGTTCGGCTCTACCAATGCTTCCCGGAATGGTCCCTTGCCGCGCGGCGTAGTCATACAAAACCACTCGTCTGATCCTCCCAACTACCGGCGCGGCGATTATGTTCGAGGGCGTTCTTATTCTCCGGAAATGCTTTCCATAACCTTGGAGCAAGTGCTTACGGCAGTCGAGCAAGAGATGAGCAGGACGTCGTTCGCCCACCAGCAAAGGTAATGGTCTTACATTGCACCTGTCTTGCCTCCTGCGGTGAAGTGACTCGTGCAAGACGCACAATGCATCCTAAGCAGGAGAGGACCATAGTCGAGGGTAATACCAGCTGCCGGGGTCGCAGTCAGTCAAGCCATCGTGAATTAATCCGATTTGGCTCGGCCTTCGGATTCCGAGCCAATCCCGCCACCTCAGAATTGGCGCCCCGAGAGTGGAGAGTGTCTGATGTACCGCCGGTTAGGATCTTTTAGGCGGCTTGAGGCAAAGTGCAAATCAAAACAGGCGCGGGACGGAGGTTCGCAGTCCGCAATGTGATTGCTGAGCCTGTCAGGAAACCCGCGGGCACAAGTTCGAAGCTGAACGGAAATACGAAATGGAATCCGTCCCAAAACCGAATTTTCTTCTCAACTCTTTTGGGAAAATAGAGCTTCGTGTACTGTCCATCGACCAGAATCTTCGCTTCCCTGTAGCCCACACTGGCATAAGAGATTCCAAGCTCCCGCTTTAGAGCGAGCGCCACCATACATTCGCTCGGCTTCCCAGGCTTTCCATTCCTGATATCTTCCCGCGTCACATTGATTTTCATGTGCCTCCCCCTTACCGCCGCACCAACCCACAGAATAGCAGGAGGTAAAGGTGCAGAAAAGAGCCTAAGTAAATCGGGTTTAATATCTGCGCAGGCGCGGCTCGACGGGACTTCTATGGCGCCGGTCTCGGCAATGGCACGTCGTCGCTAAGAAGTGCGGCAGTGGCACGCAGTGGCACGGCCTTTTCTCAGCAGGCCGAATGCACTAACTTAAAATTCGTGGATATCGTCAAACTAGAAGCCGCGACGGTCACTAAACGCTACGAAGAAGTGTCAGCCTTCATCCTTAGCGGCGGAGAAAGCTCGCGCATGGGAAAAGCAAAGGGCCTGCTCGAGTTTGGCGGTCAGCCACTCATCCTTCGAATCGCTCGTCTGCTCGAGCCCCTGGTTTCTGAGGTGACGGCGGTCGGTTCTCCCGAGCGTTACGCACATCTCGGACTGCGGGTGATCGAGGACCAGCAATTCACCCGTCGTCGTGAGCGCAAAAGAACTCCAGGGCCTCTTGCCGGAATCGCTAGCGCGCTCACGGCGACCCGGACCTTCTGGACTCTTATTTTGGCGTGCGACCTACCGTACCTCACTGCGGAGTGGGTGGATTGGTTGCTTGCTCGCGCGAAAGCTTCAAAACGGCAAATCATTATGCCGCGCACCGCGGGGGGCCTTGAACCGCTCGCGGCGATGTATCGACCTGAGTGCGCCGAACCGATTATTGCGGCGTTGCAGCGGGGAGTCCGCAAAGTTACCGATGCCGTTGAGCAATTCCGCATCGAATTCGTCACCGAACGCGATTGGCGGCGTATCGATCCGCACGGACGTGTGCTGCGCAACATGAACGCTCCAGAGGACTATGAAGAAGCTTGCAGATGGCTGGAAGCACGTCACCTATAAACTGGAAGCACGTCACCTATAAAGAAGACAGGAAACTCGGTGTTCCACTCCCATCTGCCGCAAGGAACCTCGTTCGTGTAACCGGGGCCTTGCGCTCGCTGTGCCACGAGACGTACAATCCGGCTCGAATGGGAATTGCCCTGAGCATCGCCGACCTGCTTGTACTTTTGACTATCGTGATTAGCGCTTCACGTGCGGTCCGGAATGGACAATCACGAGGTTTTGGTCCGCTACTCCTATCGATCTGCATCGTGCTGGCGCTGCTAATTTTTGCGCTGGTCTCTTTCGCGGCGGCTTCCGGGCTCGCCCAGAGTTCCTCATTAAATCAGGGATTTTTGCTTGCGTTCCTTGTGGTGACTGCCGTCGTTGCCCGTTTCTCATGGGCGAGCAAGCCTTAACCTGCTCCACTAGCACCGTCTGCCAATCGTTCATGGCAATATCGATGATCATGTTGGAGACAATGCATACTGATGACAAGTTCAGAGGCGAACGTGCTTGCCTCGCAGATTTCTTCGCGCGGTTGCGCTGTTGCGGTCAGGGATCATCGTACGAAAAGGAGAGAAGCCAATGAAGACACGTACTCTAGGCGGAGCCATAGCAATCACAATTGGCGGAATTATTTTCCTGTTTGCTGAGGTTGCGTTTGCACAGTCGCCCACGGTTCGCGTATTGGCTTCCAATGGCGTGCAGGGAGCGCTAAACGAAATCATTCCGCAATGCGAGCGCGCCATCGGCCATCCCTTGTCGGTGGAATTCGGTACCACGGCAACGCTGAAACCAAGGATCGAGAGCGGCGAGGCGTTTGATTTCACCGTTCTTACCTCCGAAGCAATCGACGCTCTGATCAAAGAGCGGAAGGTCGCGGCAGACTCACGTGCGAACGCCGCCCGCGTCGGTATCGGCATCGGCATCCGCGCGGGCGCGGCCAAGCCCGACGTCAGTACACCTGAAGCGCTCAAGAAGGCGCTGCTGAACGCGAAGTCAATTACCTACGCCGCAGCGGGAGCCAGCAGACCGCCAACCGACAAAATGCTCGACCGTATGGGGATTGCCGATGCCCTTAAGTCGAAGACCTTGCTTTTGCCGGGAGCCGAAGAAACAACGGCGGCGGTCAGAGACGGTAAAGCCGAACTCTTGATCACTTTAATCAGCGAGATTGCGTCCGCGACGGGGCTGGAACTAGCGGGCCCGCTGCCCAAGGAGTTCCAGACCTACATTGGGTTTGCCGCGGGTGTCAGCCCGGACGCCAGGAACAGCGAGGCCGCCAAAGCTGCGGTCAAATTCCTAACGGGCCCGAAGGCGGCGGAGGCCTATAAGGCGAAAGGCATGGAGCTCGTCAAGTAGTTTGCGAGAGGCGCGGATGTCTCAGGCTTGGTACACCGTTACTGAACGACCGTGAACGGGATTGACGCCTCGGTTGTCTCCCACATCAGCGCCAGGGTTCCCTTGTTGCCCGTATCAGATCTCAATTCGATCGTGAACGTCTCAACCGGATCGGACAGCTTCTTGACATCCATCTTTGTGCGGCCAAAGTCACGAGAGGAATCGTAGTTGAGGTGAAATTGGCCCGTTTGTTTGTTGATGATTAGGGTCCACTCTTTCTCGTTTGGAATCGTCCAGATGCTGTAGCTTCCCGCGGGGAGCTTCAGGCCACCCATTTCCAGATTACCCTCGGTTGTGATTTTTGTTGCCCAGTTTGCCCCGGTACACCAGACCTCGCCAAACGGCACCAGCCCTCCGACGATCTTTCGTCCGTGCATCGATGGCGCATAATAGTCGATGCTAATGCGCTTCCCGCCAACCGTGGCGGCAACGTTTGCGGGAGGACTGGTATATCGCGAGCCAAACTGCAGGTGAGACGCTCGGGTTACGATCGCCAAGACTCCGAGTACGAGCACTGCGCCGATAACGATAGTCCGAGTTTTGATCTTCATCATGGCCGCCTCCATTGAAAGATCCTACACCACTGGGTCGCAAGATAGTCTATCGCGAAAGTGATTGGAACGATGCCCAGCCCACCCTTCGATACCGTTCTTTGTTGTCGCCTCGCTTCTGAGCTGGAGTGCCTCCGCCATAGCACGAAATCGCAAAGAACTATGAAAATAGGGTTCAGCGGCCGGCCGGTGGTGGCTCCGGTCACGCGGCGGCTTTTTGCTCCAATGTCACGGTGTAGCCTAAACGTGGCATTATAGGGGGGCCTCGCGAAACCTAGTCACGGTGGAATTGTGAACCCGCCTTGCAACCGAAAGGGCAAGAACGGTAACCCTTCACCTACAAGCTGGCGTGCGCGAGTTCTATCCCAACTGGTAATAGTGTTCTAGTCGAGGACATACGAGATTTTTGGCCGAGGCCATCCTCAAGGGTGTAAACGTCGTCGAAGGTGTGAGTGGCAGCATTCTTGAAATCCGGAGACAGGACGTCCATCAAGGGCGCTTTACGAACGAGAGATTGATGACAGCACTCGATGAGAGCGACGGCATTGTCTTCGGATGCGCGACCGATAACGTGTGATCTTATCGCGAGTCGGTAGACAGCTGCGCCGGATCAGAAGCGATGATTTCCGGTTTGCCTTGATAAGACTGTATCCGCCCGGTCACGCAGATATTCTTATCTCGATAGGTCTCCTCGGGCGTTCCGAACTTGGCGCGATTCTCTCCCCAAATCAGCACCGTGAACAGTTGGCTGGGATAAGGTTTGTCGAGGTCCAGAAAAGTCGGCTTGCCGCGCGTGGATGCAGCGTAACGGCCACTCGCGACTCTGCCACAAACGGTAGCTTGCTCGCCGATGTGGTTTTTGGCCTCCACCGTGGTGAACTTCTTACCCTGGCCCAAGATTGTGGCGCTCGCTCCGAGAAGGCCGATGGCGGCAATTGAACTCAGGCGCTTTGCCCGCGTAATTGACATGGCGGATCCTTCACGGGTATTCAGGGACGGTGTTTACTGTGCTCTACATACGCTCATCACGGCAGTCGGTCAAGTTGTCGCCGTCAACTAAGCGGCATTCAGCAGAGAGCGCTGTGAACAAGAAATCTTCGCGTCTGCGCCGAGCGGGAACTGCATGCGCCGTCACGTTACTGGTCGCGAGCAATGCTCTCGGCTGGGGGCAGGAGGGCCATCGAGTCGTTGCGACCATCGCAGAAAGGCACTTAACTGCCAGGGCTCGTGACCGTGTGCGGCAGATCCTTGGCTCCGAAGGGTCGCTGGCGGCAGTCTCCACATGGGCAGATGAAATCCGGCCTTCCCGCCCGGAGACGGCTCCCTGGCACTACATCGATATTCCGCTCGATGCTTCAGCGATTGACTCGGCCAGGGATTGCCCGAACGGGGATTGTCTGACCGCCGCGATCACCCGCTTTGTCGCGGTACTGCGCGATAACGCCTCAAGTCCAGAAGTAAAGAACCAAGCGCTGAAGTTCGTGGTGCACTTTGTAGCCGACCTGCACCAGCCGCTACACTGTGCAGACAACCACGACAGGGGTGGAAACGAGACTTATGTCACGTTCTTCGGGGAGACCGCGAACCTCCACAGCGTGTGGGACACCTTGCTCATCGAGCGTATTGATCCCAATCCGGACAGTTACGCGAAAAGACTTGACGCTGCTCTGACGGATTCGAACATGAGTGCGTACGAGGAGGGAACGGTCGCAGATTGGGTGCTCGAAAGCCATGCGGTGGCTCAGAAAGTGGCTTATGGTGCGCTGCCGCCTGGAGAGACTTCCGATCTTGGAATAGGCTACTTTCGCATTGCGGGGCCCGCTATTGGCCTACAGCTTCAGAAGGCGGGAAACCGACTAGCTTTTCTTCTCAACGAGGCGCTGCAATAGTGCATTGTTAAGTGGAGGACGCGATGGAAATGCGCGATGCAGTCGGACTGCCGGCTGGCAACGGGACAGTGAGTTGTATTGAATGCGGCGGAGAAATAGACCCCGCCGGGCGAACATTGGCACAACTTCCGGGAGGACTCGTTTGCCAGGACTGCGACGGCAAGCGCCGTGAACTGGAACGCCGCGCCAGACGGAGTTGGGTCGAGGTTTTGTGGGAGGACAACCCGCGTTGGCATTGGGTCCTAGTGCTGATAATCGTTTTAGTGCTGCTGGCATTGATGCGGTTCGTGGAGCTTTGAAGCGAAAGGCCAAATCGGCCTGATTTCTGTCGCGAGAATCGTCATCGGGGGACCATTTCTCCGGTGCGCAACCACACCGTTTAGTCTTCTATTTCTTGTCGGGCGAGTCGCAAGCTGCGGATATTCGCACAGGGCGACGTCGCCCGCATGCACGGCACTGGGAAACACTCGGGCGATTCGTAGGCGTGTCAACAGAAGAGTGAAAACGGTAAAGGGTCTGAAAAATATTTCAGTAGACCAGTTCTTGACGTGCAGTGCTTGCCGTCCGAGTAGCGGCATGCTAGTACACCGCTGCATTGTCCGCGAAGCCATGTAGAATGTCGCTGTGTGAGTTTCAGGCACGCATCTTCCCACCGGAGGAGAGCATGGCCACTTTTCATCAGGGTTCAGAAGATGAAGTGATGCAACGGTACTTGACGACCGTGCGCAGCTCCTTGCCTCGCACGTTGGGAATCGCGCTGGGCGGAGCCCTGCTGCTGATTCTGCTGTACGCGTCGGTGGCCTACGTGCCCGCGGGAAATGTGGGCGTGCTGACGCTATTTGGACGCGTGACCGGCGACGTCTTACCCGAAGGCACGCACCTGGTCAATCCCTTCAAGGGAAACAACACCATGTCCATTCGCACGCAAGAGCTGAAGGAAACGGCCAGCGTGCCCTCAGAGGAAGGGTTGGTGATGACCATGGACACCTCGCTGCTTTTTCGATTGAATCCCGAGAAAGCTGCTGAGGTCTATCAGAAGATCGGCCCCCAGTTCGTTGAGGTAGTGGTGGAGCCCAACATGCGCTCGGCGATCCGTTCCGTCACGGCTGCGCATAATGCCAGTGCGCTCTATACCGGAGGCCGCGAAGAGGTCGCACAGAAGATCTATGATGAACTCGCACGCCAACTGGGCAGCAGGGGCATCGAGGTCCAGAGCGTCTTGCTGCGCGACATTCAGTTGCCGCCCATGCTGAAGTCCTCGATCGAAGCGAAACAGCAAGCCGAGCAGGACGCGCTGCGCATGACTTTCGTTTTGCAAAAGGAAAAGCAGGAAGCAGACCGCAAGCGCATCGAGGCCCAAGGCGTCCGTGATTTTCAACAAACCGTCAGTCAGGGGATTAGTCAGCAGTTGCTCGAGTGGAAAGGCATCGAAGCTACCGAGAAGCTGGCAGACAGTAGCAACGCCAAAGTGGTGATCATCGGTAACAGCAAGAATGGACTACCGCTGATTATGGAGCCGAAATAGCGAGTCAGAGCTTGCGTGACCGAGGGGCATATTCACACGACTTTCACAGACTGAGTATCGGCTAGGCTTTATGCCACCGATGTTCGCGTGAGCCGACGCCGCCCGCATCCTCGACATTGGGGAACGCTCGCACGCTTGGTCGGTGTCGTTGCAGAGGATTCCGTAGGCGGCGTGCCCTACTTTGTGGCTAGAGGAAGCATTTCCAATCAACGTTGCCTACACAGTTCTGTTGGAATGAGCTGTTGATGTGTCAGCCTGAGGTGCAGTCCTTGATAGCTGCCCCGAAGGACGGATTAGGGCGGATCAGAACCGCGCTTCTGGACCTTCTTCGATTTTAATGATCTGAGCGCTATCCAGTTTGGATGGTGGTAGCCTCTGTTCGCGATACTCCATCTCGAAGTTCGCCACTTTCCGTGTTATTCAAACGAAGGGGCCCAAACGCGCTGGGTGGCGAAGAGCGGGTAGGTTCCAACCTAAAAAACCGTGGAGCAACTGAGCTAAAAAATATCGGACCTCCGTTCCGGCATAAGAAGTCCGCAGACTTCACAGCATCGCCGGCGTACTCCGGCTGATTTAGCCCCGGCCTACACACCAGAATTTGACATCATTGCATTGCGGAAAAGCAAAGACATACGCCTCAGTGGCGGTATCTTTCCGTCATGGCGTAGAGAGGCCGTGGCCGAGACAGCAGAGCAATGGATCAAGGAAGGCAGGCGAGCGGTCAAAAGATGACACGGCTCAGTCTGTCGTCGTTTCCGGTTGAACCAGGTTCGACGGTGGTTGAGCGTGATCGCCTACGACCCTGGGGGATCGCCGTTCAAGTGGAAACTTTGACTCTCAGCATGATCAGGGTTGCCGAACGCACTTGCGCCGGTTGCAATTCTTGTATCGCCCTGGCCGACCCTCGCTGGATAAGCGAAGGCCAACATATCTCTAACCAGGCCTATTCCTTCCACGATAACCGCTGTCTGGAACGACTGCTGAATCAGGAATATGCGGAACATCTCTGCAAGGAGAAGCTCGATTTGCGGCAGAACTTCCGTTGCGCCGCGGAGGGACCGGAGGTTTTTACTCCTCGGGGGAGTTGACAGTGGTCCGGACCGCCCCACAGGGAGTTACACTTACTCTTCGGACAGATGACCTACCGCCAGAGGAATTGATCTTCGGCCGCTCTGCCGCCATGCAAGAGTTCCGTCAAAGGATCCCAAAATTCGCCGCCACGAATGTGCCGCTCCTTATTCAAGGGGCGAGCGGCACGGGCAAGGGAGTTCTGGCACGTTACATTCACTCCCGATCCAGTGTTGCGGCTGGCCCGTTTGTCAGTGTCAACTGTGCGGCTATTCCCTGCACTCTATTGGAGAGTGAACTCTTCGGCTATGAAAAGGGGGCCTTTACGGGTGCCTACGCAAGCAAGCCGGGCCGTGTCGAGATGGCCCACACGGGTACCCTGTTCCTGGATGGCATCGACGAAATTGATCTGCCGCTTCAGGCTAAGCTGCTTCAACTCCTGCAGGATGCGCAATTCTCCCGGATCGGGGGCAGGGAAGACATTACTGTGCAGATCCGCGTGATTTGTGCCACGAGCCGCCCCTTGGAGCATGAAATTGCTGTCGGCAGGTTCCGCGCAGATCTCTACTACCGCATCAATGTCGCGACGGTCGAGCTGCCGACGCTTCGTTCGCGCATCGAGGACGTTCCGCAACTTGCCAGGTACTTCTACGAGCGGCTCCGCAAGCGGTACAAGAGTTCGGCCGCTCCCATCTCGCCCCTCCTGCTGAAGCTCTTTGAGCAACACACTTGGCCGGGAAATATTCGCGAGCTCGAAAACCTCATGGAGCGGTACGTGATTTTGGGGTCGGAGGAAGCTATCAGTGAGGAACTGGTGAGTTGGGAACGCACCCCGATTGCACCCGAACTCCCCACGAATGGCCCGATCCAGCTGAAAAAGGTGACACGTAAGGCCGTGCGGGAGCTTGAGGGCTGGATTATTCTCAGCGCTTTGGAAGCAAATCGCTGGAATCGGAAACGAGCCGCCAGAGACCTGCGGATCAGCTACCGGTCGCTACTTTACAAAATCCGCCAGGCGGGACTCAATCCGCCGCACGCCCGAATTGCGTGATTCGAGCGCCCGCGCGA
This sequence comes from Acidobacteriota bacterium, assembly GCA_003223325.1. Classification (GTDB taxonomy): domain Bacteria; phylum Acidobacteriota; class Terriglobia; order Acidiferrales; family UBA7541; genus Palsa-189. The sequence continues at coordinate 4,502 of QHYS01000116.1, read as the reverse complement.
GGCGGCTGCGGGTGATTGGGAACTCGATAATCTCCTTCCGCACTTGTTCTAGGCCCAGGTCAAAAAGTTCTGTTCCCGGCCACGAAATCACTGTCCGAGAATCGCAGTGATGGCAGAAAAATCCAGAGCGTGAGATAGCGGTCGAGAAAGCCGAGGCGCTTCTGCTTAGGGGTGAACATACATTCGCTTTGACGGGGAGGTAACTGGCTTCCGTACTCATCATCGCCTTCCTATGTCATCGATGTTTTTCTGGATTGCAAGCGTGTTCAAACTTGTGAGGGGGAGGCACAGAAATAAGCCGATCCTGCGATCAAGAGTCATAAATGCATCCCGGAATGCCTTATCGATTTCATCCTCTGGGCCCTTTACTGCAGCGGGATCGGGAACGCCCCAATGCGCGGTCATAGGCTGGCCCGGCCATATTGGGCAAACTTCTTTCGCGGCCTTGTCACACACAGTGAAGACAAAGTCCAACTTCGGTGCTCCGGGTTTTGCGAATTCGCCCCAATCCTTGCTACGCAAGCCATTTACACGCAGGCGAGCTTGCTCAATCAGCTTGAGCGCTTCAGGCCGCACAAATCCTGAAGGAAGGCTCCCGGCACTGTAGGCTTTGAAATTAGGTGCGCCTTTGTGCTTGAGAATCGCCTCGGCCATGATCGACCGAGCCGAGTTTCCGGTGCATAAGAAGAGAACATTGTAGCGGCGATCCTTTGTCATGCTATCTGTGCTTCAGCAGGAGCGCAGCACGATGGTTCACAGCAGGCTGATGCTCGGGTCTGCGGCTTTTTTGCTCGAATGAAAGCACTCGCGAATTTGTCCTCCACCTGAGGCGCAATCGCTTCCACATCCGTGCCCTTACCCGCGAGGAATTGGCGAGCGTCCGCGATTATAGGGTTAATCTTGTGGTTTCAAGGCAATCATTTCCACGGAAACGAGATGCGTGATGGACGCGGCCAGTGGACTAGTTCCGCGCCTGTACCGCGGCAGCGGGTTATTCACCCGAGCCTTCGATAACCCCAAACAGCATGCTTGGAGCGAGGGTCCCAAGCCACTTCGCAATCGTGAGGGTCTGCCCGCGACGGCCTCGCCGTTTCGGCGAGAGTGCTACTCGTGAACGAAACGAACCCGCGAGACGCAGCTCCTGCGGAGGTGCGTGATCACAGTTCGGCGGCTGACGTTGTCGAGACGACACAAGCCAAGATCGCGCGGGCGCTCTCGGCGGTCCCGCCAGAAGTTGCGGTGTCGGCGCGCGTCGCTTATACGGATGCCCAAGGCAAGATGATCGTTCTCCGCGAAACAAGCAACGGTTTTACTTGTATGCCCGGCAATCCGAATATGATCGGAGAGCCGCCAATGTGCGCGGATGCGGCGCAGGTGAGATGCTCTTTGCCATAAAAGATTGCAACCGAATTGTGCTGCTGAACATCACATATAAACGCGAGACACCTTATGTCAGTCAAGAGCGTCCAATTTGCCGTCGCCGCGCACATCATGGCTGCGCTCGCCTTCTACTATGGCGAGGAAATCTCCTCGGCGACGCTGGCCGAGAGCGTGAACGCAAACCCGACCTTCGTCCGGAAGTCGCTCTCCAAACTCTCGAAAGCGGGGTTGGTCGTGACGACACGCGGGAAAAGCGGAGCGAGCGTACTTGCACGTGCGCCCAAACGGATCACGCTGTTAGATATATACCGTGCAAGTGCGGCACCACCGGCGTTTGCGATTCACTCTTATCCTGTGGAAAAGAGGTGTCCGGTCAGTTGCAACCTCAAGGAATGCATGTCGGGGGTTCTTTCTCAAGCTCAGGACAGCTTCGAGAGATCACTCGCAAAAATAACCGTGGCAGATCTAGTTAGTCAGATCCGAGAAAAGACGCATTGACTTTTTTTGATTCGCATTGTGCAGATAAAAAGATCACGACCCTGATGACGCAGGGGCCGAAGGCTCCATTCACTTACACCGGAACCTGACGTCGCGGGACGCGAAGGCTCGAATCAATCACCGCGGGATGGATGCCAATGAAGAAGTACAAGATCGCTGTTTTGGACGATTACCAAAATGTGGCGCTTGAGAGCGCCGATTGGTCGGTGCTCCGCGATCGAGCGGACATCGCCGCATTTCAGAACCACCTCGCCGATCCGGACGCCGTGATTGAGCGGTTGCTGCCTTTTGATGTTGTTTGTGTCATGCGCGAGCGGACGCCGCTGCCCCGCAACGTCATCGCCGCCGCGGGCGATCATGGGATCGCAGTGGTTCACACGGGGTATAGGTCGGACCCGACGATCGAATTTACCTGGGCGCTGATCTTGGCCTCCGCGCGACATATCGTGACGGAGAGCAACTCCGTCCGATCCGGCGGCTGGCAGCAAACAGTGGGGACGGATCTCCGTGGAAAGACCCTTAGCGTTCTGGGACTTGGGCGGATTGGATCACAGGTCGCGCGGATTGGGAGCGCTTTTGGAATGAATCTGATTGCCTGGAGCCAGAACATGACGCCCGAGGCCGCCAAAGCCGCGGGCGCAATCCTGGTTTCCAAGGACCAGCTGTTCGAGCGGGCCGACATCCTGACGATCCATTTGGTGTTGAGCAGCCGTACGCGCGGCCTCGTAGGAGCGGCGGAGCTGGAGAGAATGAAGCCAACGGCCCGGTTGATCAATGCGTCGCGCGGGCCGATCGTCGAAGAGCAAGCTTTGATCAGCGTGTTGAAGAACAAGCAAATCGCCGGCGCGGCGATCGACGCATTCGACATTGAGCCGCTGCCTCCGTCTCACCCCTTCCGGACGCTGGACAACGTACTGGCAACGCCGCATATCGGCTACGTATCGCATGATCTTTACAAGACGTTCTACGAGGATACCGTCTCGAATATTCGGAAGTGGCTCGACACCCATTAGGCACCCGCAGCATAAACGTAGTTTAACTAAGAGCAAAAACATGGCTGAGCCAAAGGAAGCACGAAACAAGGCGCTGGTTCTGAAGGCATTCGATACGTTGTTCAACAAGCGCGACTACGCGGCTGCGATGGTTTAGGCGGCGCGAGGCTCTCAGGAAGTGGGTTTCGGTCAGACGAGGTTTTGGTCCGGGCGCCGGGCGTGCCCGCGTTGAGCCGTCTACCTTACTAATGGTCATCCAGACCGGAAAACATGTCGTCTAAAGTCCCGTTTTGTTTCGATTCCTGTTATGTGGCGTTCGGTCAGATAACCCAGCAGCTGGAATTGCTGCAAGGGCTCGAACGCCACATAACTGATCGAGGGTCAGAGACTCTGTAAGAAGGTCATAAGTCCCTCGTCTGCGGGCTTCGCTTGTTTTGTCGGTTCGGGTTCGCAGTGTGCGATGGCTTTCGCTTTCGTCTCGAGATCCACCCGGGCGTAGATGTTTGTGGTGTCGACCGAGACGTGGCCGAGCCAGTCGCGCACGGTGTTGATGTCTACCCCGCTTCTAAGAAGATGGGTCGCGGTCGAGCGCCGGATCGTGTGCGGGCTCACATTTTTCGTCGCCAAGGATGGCATCACGCGCACAGATCTTCGAACGTATCGTGTCACCAAATCGTAGATCCCGAAGCGCGTGATGGGGCGACCGTACCGGTTTAGGAAGACACGCTCTGCCGGAACCCTCCCCTGGATGGCAGCTGCCAGTTCGTTCACGGTCTGAGGCCAGAGGGGGCAGTGGCGTAGCTTATTGCCCTTTCCACGTAACTTTACCCACGAAAGGTCGCGCTTGGGAACGTGGGCGAAGTTGAGGTCTCCAACAAGGACCTGTGCAGCTTCGTCGGCACGTGCGCCGGTGTTGTAGAGGAACAGGAGAAGAAGGTGATCGCGCTGCCCCTGCGCACTCTTTAGGTTGGGGGCCGCGAGGAGAGCATCAATTTCAGCCTTTTCCAAATAAGCGCCGGGTGTCTGCGTGCATTTCTTGAAAGGTATGAGGCAGATCTCCTCACACCAAGCGATGTGCTCGGGGCTGTGCAAGGCCACGAAGCGGGCCAGCGAGTGGAGGGCTGCCAGGCGCTGGTTCCGTGTCGAAATGGCGCAGCCCCGACTCTCCTCCAGATGAAGAAGAAACATCTTCACCAAGTCGGCGGATACGTGGATCACCTCCATGGCGTCGACGCTCCTGCGGGCCTTCCGGGCGACGAAAGGAATCAGTAGAGTTACGGTGTCCCGATAGCTTTGTCGCCTGCCTCGGGACAGATTCCGCTCGTTGATCAGGTGTTCGAGAAGGAAGCGACGGACCCAGGGACCGAGTCGGCTGCTGTCAGCCATGGCTCACCTCCCCGAAAACATATTGGGCGAAGCGTTGGCTCGCCTCGTGTAACAGCTCGGGGGTCATAGTGAGGTAGAGTTGAGTGCTGGCGATGTCAACGTGACCCAAAAAGGTTGACAACAACAGCAGCAATCTCTGGACATCCTTGCTTCTCGGTACCACGCCGTCAGCCGATGAACCGCCGCAGTGTGTCTCAGATCATGGAGTCGTGGCTGACACCGTGGGCCTCCTTTGCGGTGGACGTC
>QHYS01000007.1:11561-20503 GCA_003223325.1 Acidobacteriota bacterium | reverse complement strand
GGCGGCATTCGATCCTGCGCCGCAGCAGCACCTACAATGAACAGCAGAATGCACGCATCCAGAGCAAACGTTGCGACTCTCACAGGCAGACTCCTCCTCGATCGTCTTTGTGTTCAGCGCTCAGCGCCGATCTACTTCGTCGGCTTTAGCTCGGCGTAAAGCTGATTCACAAAACGTTCGGTGGTTTCCTTAGAATTGGGAACCTTCGCATCGTAGTCGGTTGTCGGGTGCGCGGCCAGAACTTCATCCTGCGTCTTGCCTTGCGACACCAGTTGCGACACCTTATCGCGAATGGCCAGGATCATATCCCGGTGCGCCATGACTTCTGCCCTGCTAACCACCGGGCCATGACCCGGAACGATCTTTGTATTCGGACCCGCAATTCCGATTAGTCGCCCGAGCCCGTCCAGCATTCCGTTGAGGCTGCCTCCGTTCGCGCGATCGATATTCGGGTATTGGATGGAGCGATAATAATCTCCGCACATGATGACATCAGACTGCGGGAAATAGACGAGCGTATCGCCATCAGTATGCGCCCGCGGAATCGCAATCATCCTAATATCCTCGCCGTTCATATGGAACGTAAGCTGCCCCTCGTAGGTAATAAGCGGGAGCGCGGCTGCGGGCGCCGGGGTACCTGGCGTGCCATTCGCCGCCGGAATCGGATGCGCCAGGCGGTCGCGCAATTCATTTCGGGAAATAAGAACTGCGCCCATCTTGGCGAAATTTTCGTTGCCCCCGGTATGGTCGGGATGTACATGTGTATTGACAATGAATCGGACGGGCTGGTTTGAAACCTGCTTGATCGCCGCCGCGATCTTCGCGCTCAGCGGCGCGAACTGAGTGTCCACCATGAATATGCCGTCAGGGCCGGTGAGGATGCCGATCGTGCCGCCCTGGCCTTCCAGTGTGTAAAAGTTGTTCGCGAGTTTCGTGGTCTTGATCTCCACCTTGCTGAAATCGGGTTGCCCCTGGCCATAGGAATATGCCGCCAAGGCCAAGAGGGCAAAGGTGACCAGCATTGCTCGCCCCAGTGAATTCGACATTGTTTTCGTCATCGTCGCTCCTCGAATGGGAATCGATTCGGCTGCTGCAGCCTTTCGGTGAAAAAAGGTGCAAGGGAGTATATACCGTTGCTCAATCCATGCCCAAATAAGACATGGGGGATTCCTACTTCGTCGAGGCTGGTTTCACGCTGGTCCTAAGACCCGCGCCAGAGCCTTCCTCTCCACAGGCGTTAATTCGGGCGCAACTCGCCCTATCGAGAGTATAGCGGCATAGATTCCTAGCCGCGTTAGTGTCCCGGTCGTGCAACGCGCCACACGCGCATCTCCACTCCCGGAGAGACAACGGTAGTTCTTCTACGAGGACTCCGCACTCCGAACACATCTTGCTGCTGGGGAACCAGCGACTGGCCGTCACCAGCTCCGCGCCGTACAGCCTCGCTTTGTACTTGAGCTGGCGGCAGAACTCACGAAAGCCGATGTCGGCGATCCTCCGGCCAGTTTCGCCCTTCCCATCATGCCGCGCACGTTCAAATCCTCGATGCCCAGCACCGCAAACTCGCGCACCAACCGTGTGGTGGTCTGGTGCAACCAGTCCTGCCGAACGTTCGAGATGCGTGCGTGCAAGCGGGCCAGCCGCAGGGCCGATTTGCGTCTGTTGCGGCTGCCTTTCTGCTTCTGGCTGTGCCACCGGGAAAGCCTTTGCAGTCTTTCCAGATGAGCTTCCAGCGCTTTCGGCCCAGCCAGCTTTTCTCCGCTCGATAGCGTCGCCGCCGTGCTCACACCGAGGTCAATGCCTACCGCTGCTTGGCTCTCGCAGACAGGTTCGGGCATCTCTACCTCGACAGGAACACAGACAAACCAGCGATCCTCGACGCGCCGGACCGTGGTGGAAAGCGCTTTGCCGCTGAAGCGCAGTTCTTCCCTCAGCTTCACCCATCCCAATACCGGCAAGCGTACGCGCTTGCCGTCAAACACGAAGGTGCCCGGGCCGTCGTCTAAGCGTGCCGAATCGTGTACCCCCTTCTTTTTGAACTGAGGATAGCGGCCCTGCTTCTTGAAGAATCGCTGGAACGCCGCCCCGCAATTCTTGATGGCTTGCTGGGGCACCGACTTCGGAACCAATATAATAGCATCCACGGATACTGTTGCCGCTTGATGGAATTGAGCGGCGCAGAGCGGCTTCGCTTGGTCTTTCGCCCGCTTGGTACTGCCGCTTCCATTCGGCCAATGCCCAGTTATAAGCGAAGCGCGAGACTCCCACCGCCAGGCGCAACAGAGCTTCTTGCGCGGCCGTGGGAACCAGCGCGATCCGATGGCTCAGCACTACTCGCACTGCATGGCTTCGATGGCTTTCTTGGCTCGGCTCTTCGCGGCCCTCTTACCGTACAGCCTCGCGGACATGGAGACAATCACCTCATGCGGCTCTCGCACAATATCGTCGGTTATCTCCGCACCGTCAACCGCTATCACGCCGCGGTCCTGACCCGCAAGAGTGGCGTCCATGTACTCAAACCCGAAGCGCATCAGCCTGTCGCGGTGCTCGACCACGATGACCTGCACTTTCGGATTGCGGAAGATTCGCAAAAGCGCTTGGCGGCGGCCATTCCAATCGGAGCCAGTTTCCTGCATCCCTTCCACCGCGCGAAAGCCGTGCTTGGCACCGCGCCAAACCGGATGGCCATATGCGAGCAGTTCTCAGCCCCTGAGTTGCGCGACTCGAGGAAATAAACCGATTCACTCGGAAGCTATTTGAGGTGTATAAGAAGGACTATCGAGCTAACTCGGAACGGAAATTGCGGATTTGCCCGAGCCAAATTGCCAGAACGAGAGGAAGATCATAAAAGCTACGTAAGGAGGTTGCCATGCGGAGGGCCAGAATTCTTTATATCGCCGGCATAGTGGCTATCGCCATCACCGGATACCTGATTACTGTCCGGACGAGTCTCAATGCGCAGCAGCGCGCCTCGGTGCAAGTTGGCGCGAATGATATCGGCGGAGTGGTCTCCAGCAGCAAGGGACCTGAAGCAGGGGTGTGGGTGATCGCGGAGACCACCGACCTGCCAACGCGCTACATCAAGGAAGTGGTAACCGACGATAACGGCCGTTTCCTGATCCCGGATTTGCCCAAGGCCAAATACACGGTGTGGGCGCGCGGCTACGGACTCGTAGACTCACCCAAAGTACAATGCGAGCCCGGCATGTCGGTCGATTTGAAGCCCGGCGTAGCACCCGACGCAAAGAGCGCCGCCGAATATTACCCGGGGAATTATTGGTACGCCCTCATGAAAGTGCCCGAGAAGAGCGAATTTCCGGGCACGGGTAACAACGGCATTTCACCTGGCGTCAGGAGCCAAGCGCAATGGATCCATCTGATTAAGACTGACAGTTGCGAATCGTGCCACCAGCTCGGCAATAAATATACGCGTACGATTCCAGAGATGTTCAGCAACCTCGATCCACCGCAGGCGTGGTTGCGCCGCGTGCAGTCAGGTCAGGCGGGAACAGCCATGATGGGCGGCTTGGGCCAGCTTGGTCCTAAGCGAGCTACGGAGCTCTTTGCGGATTGGACCACGCGGATAAAGAACGGCGAGTTGCCCTCCGAAGCGCCTCCCCGGCCGCAGGGCATCGAGCGCAATATCGTCATCACGCAATGGGACTGGGCCGATCCGAAGGCCTATCTGCATGACGAAATTTCTACGGACAAGCGCAATCCAAAGCTTAATGCGAACGGACTGATTTACGGATCGCCCGAAGAAAGCCGCGATTATCTGCCAGTGCTGGACCCGGTGCACAACACGATCGCTCAAGTGAAAACTGTGTACCGCGATCCGGATACGCCAGGGCAACCGAAACCGCTGGCAGCCTCCAATTTTTGGGATGACGAGCCCATTTGGGACACTCACACCACGGTTCACAATCCCATGTTCGACGAGCGCGGCCGCCTGTGGTACACCGCTCGAATCCGCGCAGCCGCTGATCCGGACTTCTGCAAGAAGGGATCCAGCGTCCCTTCAGCTCAGCTCACTCCCGTCGAGCGCTCCGGCCGGCAATTGGAGATGTACGATCCGGCGACCAAGAAAACGGAGATGATCGACACGTGCTTTGGCACGCACCACCTCCTCTTCGCCATGGATGCGAACGACACGCTGTGGACGAGCAGCGGCGGCGGTGGCGGAGTTGTGGGCTGGCTCAACACCAAGATGTGGGACAAAACACACGACGCGCAGAAATCACAGGGCTGGACAGCCCTGGTGCTGGACACCAACGGCAATGGCAAGCGCGATCCCTACGCGGAAGGAGAACAGAAGGTCACAACTGCGCCGAGCGGTGAAAGCCTGGGCACATCTGAGGCCGTGAACACCGTTGCCGACTCAGCCCATGACACCCGCCTTAACGCCGCTTTTTACGGAATCGGGATCGGTCCCGACGGGATGATCTGGGGCACGGTGCTCGGCTTCCCCGGCGGAATCGCCCGGTTGAATCCAGGCAAAAATCCCCCGGAAACAGCCCTTGCGGAATACTACGAAGTGCCCTGGAACGACCCGAAGGCTCCCGTTTGGGGCTTTTCTCCCCGCGGAATGGACGTCGGCAGCGACGGTATCGTCTGGGTAGCATTGGCCAGCGGACATCTTGCCCGCTTCGATCGAAGCAAGTGCAAAGGCCCGTTGAATGGGCCGCAAGCCACGGGGCGTCAGTGTCCGGAAGGTTGGACGCTCTATCAGACGCCGGGACCCAAGTTCAAGAACGTGACCGACTCCGGCAGCGCCGACTCTCATTACTACGTCTGGGTCGATCAGTTCGACACTTTGGGCCTGGGCAAGAATGTTCCCATCATCACGGGCAACTCGTCAGATTCACTGATCGCCCTGGTGAACGGGAAGTTCGTGGTCATGCGGATTCCCTACCCCATGGGTTTCTTCGCCAAGGGTATGGACGGTCGCTTCGACGATCTGAAAGCCGGCTGGAAGGGGAAGGGGGTCTATACAACCTGGGGGACTCGCACGCCTTTCCACAGCGAGACCGGGAAGGGGACACTCCCGAAGGTGGTCCACTTCCAGCTGCGACCCAACCCGTTGACGGACTAGCAAGCAAGTGAGCTGTCGACGCGAAGGGCCCCCCTGGAAGCTGCGTCGGCTTCAAGTCAGAGCCGCGCAGTGTAGAGAGGCGCTCTTGCGAACTGACAGGCAGCTAGCTATTCGCGTTGGGCTCGGCTAACCTGAGTGTCGGGCGCGAGCCGGGCTTTGATCCACGGCAGAATTATTTCCTCGAAGATCCGCGCGTTCGGCCATTCTTCCGACCTACCCGTGTGCCCGCCATCCGGATTTACCCAGGCTTCTTTCGCCGAGCCTCCTGATTGGAGCAGGGCATAAAGATCGGCAATTGGGACTTGCGTGTCTTTCACGCCGTTCACGATCAGCATGGGAGCCGAAGGCTTGCCGAGGTAGCCTTCCGTCTTCAGCGAAAGACGAGGGCCATAGGCCAGGAATTCGTCCAGAGTCTTGACCCCATAGATCGCGGCACGCGCGGGGAATAAGTCAAAGAGATATTCGTCTGTGTTGAGGCCTGGCTTCTGCCATTCCGGCGTGAAGTAGCCATCGACCGGCCCGCCCTGGATCACGACGCCGCGGAGGCGTGCTCGCTCGATGTAAGCAAGTTTGGCGGCCCAATATCCGCTCCAACTAATGCTGCGGACCAAAACGCGCTTGCTGTCTATTTCAGGCCGCGTCTCCACGTAATCAAGAATCCGCGAGAACATCCGCTCAGCTCCGACGTCAACTTTGATCGGCGCCTCGCCGGTGCCGGGCATATCCACGGCAAAGAAGCCGATGCCGTTACGTAGCAGAGCAGCGTCTGCTTGAGCGCTCTCTTCCTTCCGCGAGTCGAGTGCGCTGATCGTGAGGACCAAAGGCGCCGGACGAACGCCGTTTGGCAGCCGCAGATACCCGACAATCTCTTTACCCTCGAATGGGATTCGCACCGTTTCCATGGACGGATCGAGGAAGCGTGCATAATTTCTGAACGCGGCCAAAGCTTTCTCATAGGCCTTTTGTTTGCCGGGAGAGTTCGGCACAGGCCAGCGGGCGAAGGAATAGTAGCGCCAGGCCAGCAGATAATCCTGCTGTGCCTTGACTTTGTCGCTGGATTCCTCTGTTATGGCGCGATTTGCATAGCGGTCGGCGATGGCGCTCCACGCCGCGGCCCACTCATCCCGATCCAAGCTGTGGATGTTGGTCAGCGCCTCCCGCGCATCCTCGGATTTGAGACCGCCTGCGGGCGCAACATTTCGATCCACGCGCTTTTGTGTTTCGGCCTTGAGCTCTTCGAGAGTTCGCGGTCCGCTGCTTTGTGCAAGTAGGCCGGTACTTGCCAAGAATGCGAGAATGACGCCCGTCGCCGCATTTCGCAGAAGGATTCTGGGTTCCACGTTGCGCATCACAACCTCCTTGAATAGCCGCTGGTAAAAAATCACGGAGAGGAATTGGCCTCACTCTCGTCTGCTATCAGCTTTTATCAGGCCCTTTGTCAATCTCCGATGAGTCCGCTTGGGTATTGTTGAAGCCCTGCCAGATCTGTGCCAAAAGCACACAGCGCCCCGGTATATGCGTATCCGCTTTCGCGAGGTCGTGCCGCGCAACGGGCGAAGTGACTGCTTGCGGGACTGGATCGACGGATTCCGACCGCGGGGATGTCTATGAGTCTCGGACGTCTGGTCTGTTCAGCGTTTGCCTGAGCCAGGCCGTCCTAAATATCCATCATGCGCCGCAAAGGCGGCTTTGCCTTCACAGTAGCATGTTGCGATTTCGCCCGGGCCGACTCCGTCTGTAGTTTCGCTGGCGTTGAGGTGATCTGTGCCGACTTGACCGACGTCAGGGCGACCGGAAACTCCATGCGAAACGCCGTCCCTGACCCTGGTATCGCTTCTACAGACATGCGGCCGCCGTGATCGCTCACGACCGTCTGTATGGTCGCCAGGCCCAAGCCGGCACCGTCTACTTTGGCGGCATAGGACAGTGCCGCCCCTGCCGGCTCCCCGCCTTCCAGTCCCGAACCCGTGTCGGAGATTTCTACGCGTACGTTCCCGTTCTGCTGTGCCGTACGAACCGTAAGTGTGCCGCCCAGGGGCATGGCATTGAGCGAATTCGCTAGCACGTTCTCGAAGCCTTTGAACAACAGCTCCGGATCCCCCCAAATCTTCGCCGCATATTCATCCAGCACAAGCTCAGGTTTCACTGGCGGCCGCCCGCGGGAATTGAATGCTGTTTCGAACGACTTTACCGCCTCGCGCACCACGTCGTTCACGTTCACCGCCTGCATGCGCGGCTGACGCATGTTGGCAAAGTCGCTGAATCGCGCAATGATCTCCTTCAGATTGTCCATCTCCGCATCCGCCATCCCCATGGATTCGAGGAAAATCTCGTTGAACCGCTCCGGTGTTTTTTCGCGCGCCCGCGACAAATTTTCGAGCGTAAGCCGCAAGGAGAATAACGGCACCTTCAATTCCACGGCAAAATTCCGGGCCAGTTCGCGCCACGCTGCAACGCGCTCGGCTTGCAGCAGCTTCTCGCGTTTCCCACTGAGTTGGGCGGCCATCTGATTGAAAGCGCGGACCGCTCGTCCCGCCTCGCCTCGCGCGCGTACGTCGGCCTTTGCCTTCCAATCCCCGGCGGCAAGCTCGCGCGCCGCCTTCTCTAAGCGTTCCAGAGGCCCGCTCACTTGCGCAGAAATCGACCACGAAAAAATCAGCACAAGAAGAATGCCAGCTGCACCGATGAAGAGCGCCGCATTGCGAATGTAGTTCGATGTCTGCACGACGGCATCCTGTGCGCTGCCCACCAGCACCATGGCCAGCAATTCGCTGCTTCGGCCGGTTAAGGGAAGGGCCATGAATTTTTCTGTCCCCGCCATGCCCCTAGCCCCGGGAATCTCATACTCGCCGGCGCGTGGCTGTTTCTGCATCGATGCGACCAGGCTTGCGAATCGTTCGGGCTGTTCAGCCGTCCCCACGGAATCCAGCAATGCCTCAGGCACAAAAGCCGCTTCCAGGTTGCGGTAAAACATAACGCGCATGCCCACCGGAATCACCAGCGCCTGGAGAAAATCGCTGTCCAGCCTTCTGCCGCCAATCAGGTACAACTTCCTCTCGCCTACGTTCACGGTGCGCACAGATAGCAGCCCTAACTCGACTTTGTCGAGCAATTCGACCCTGGCCAGGAAAGCCCCCTGCTGATTCCAGTCACTCTGATGCGTCACCCAATCGTTCTTGAAACCGGTCCGCGCTGGCCACTGCGCCGAAGAGATGAGCGTGCCGTCGTCCGCGACCATTTCCAGGAAATCGAGCTGCCGCGAAGTCGCGATGCCCTGTGCGTCATGTGCATATAAAGAAGGATCGGCTTGCGGGCGGCTCAGATCGATGGCCACGCGCAGAGTTCCCTCGGCCTCCGCGATGCCTTCGAGCGCGTAGACTACCTCAGCGCCGCGACGTGCGAATTCCCGCCGGAATTGCGTGACCAGCGTATCGGACTGTTGCCTTTGCTCCCGCTCGACCTGCTGCCTTACAAAACGATCCAATCTCCACGCCAGAACGCCTACCGAGCCGGCAAGAACGGTTACCGAGAAGATCGCGAGTTTAGTACGTAACTTCATGACTTATCTCGTTCAGTCCTGCCCGATACGCAGCGAATTATCTCAGTCCCAAGGCGCCACGCCTGGGTAGCGTGCGGAAAGTCCCCCAAAAAGGGTGCGTGGGATCGTTATCCCGCGCCGCTGGAATCATAAATGAGCCATGGGTCGAGGGTACTGGAAAGTTGCGGCAGTGTTACCGAAAGTGATCTGGTCCCGTTTCCCGTTGATCCGGCCCGATTCGGTTATACTGCCTCAGAGGGGCTTTCCATGCGCCGCACGGGAATCAAGATCGGGCGAGTTTTCGGCATTCCC
>QHYS01000007.1:1732-11546 GCA_003223325.1 Acidobacteriota bacterium | reverse complement strand
TGGGAGATGAATTCGGCGTGCGCTATCCGCAATGGACGAGCCGCCAGCTTTGGTCTTTGGGCTTGTTAACCAGCGTTCTTTTCTTCGGTTCCGTGCTGTTTCACGAACTCTCCCATAGCATCGTCGCCCGCCACTATCGCATTCCCGTCGCTTCGATCACTCTCTTCTTTTTCGGTGGGATTGCCCGCATCACGCGAGATCCGGATCGCGCAGGTCAGGAGTTCCTGATTGCCGCGGCGGGGCCCGCGTCAAGCTACCTACTGACGGGTGCCTTTGGGATACTTGCCGTTTCCACCCCGAATGGAAGCATGTTGAACGCACTCACAACCTGGCTGGCGTGGACCAATCTGGGCTTGGCTACGTTCAACTTACTGCCGGGTTTTCCACTCGATGGCGGCCGTATCTTCCGCTCCATAATCTGGGGAATTACCAAGAATTATTCGCGATCCACGCGCATTGCGGCACGTATAGGGCAAGCCATCGCCTACGGCATGATGGCTCTTGGGGCGTACTGGGCGTTCGTGGCGCACTCCAGCGTAAATGGCATCTGGTTCATATTTCTGGGATGGTTCCTGCTCACTGCGGCCCGGCAGAGCTACTCTCAGATCGCCACGCAGGGCGCTCTGCAAGGGCTCCGTGCGGCTGATACGCGCGTGAGGCTTCGCGCACCGGCAGGCGCGCGCATTTGGTCGTTTCCGATGGCAGGCTCTTGGGGCTCATGCGCATTGAGGCGCTGCAGGCCGTCCCGCGGCAGGACTGGCCCTCCACCTCCGTGCAAGCGGCGATGATTTCGCGGGAACAGTTGCCATGGACAGCGCCGGAAGAGCCAGTCCTCAGCGTGCTCGAGCGCATGCGCTCGGCCAATGTCGATCAGCTTGCTGTGATTACCGGAGACAGCGTAGTCGGTCTCGTCACCCGCGATTCCATTTTGCGAGTGGTGGAGGCCCGCTCCGAATTAGGGCACGTCACCGGCAGCTAGACACGATCAGCCGCCGCGCGTGTGCATCTCCAGATGCGGATCTCTCCGCAATTCCTCGATGCCTATGAATGCCTCGCGGTGATTTCGAGATGCTCGCTCCTCAGCACCTTGATCTTCCCGTCCGCGCCAGGCTTCCGCGATGACATTGCCAATCTCGCCGTCGGCGGCCTCCTGCGAGGCGCCGCGCAGCAGCTTCCGCAAATCGGTGCCGTTCGTGGCATATAAGCAGCGATACCACACCCCATCCGCAGTAATGCGGCTGCGATCGCACGTTCGGCAAAAAGGCGAAGTCGTGGAGGCGATGATGCCGAAAACCGTACCGTCGGGCAGCAGAAATCGCGACGCTGGAGCCGAACTCGTTTCCGCCGCGGGTCTGATCGTGCCGTGGCGCCGTTCGAGCCGCTGCAACATTTCATCGCGGGACACCACTTTTGCCATGCTCCACTTCGTCGCGCCGAGCACGTCCATGTACTCGATAAAGCGAACCTCCGCGTCATTCTTCCGGCCGAACTCGATCAAATCCGCAAGCTCGTCGTCGTTTTCCCCGCGCATGATTACCGCGTCCAGTTTGGTCCCCGTGAATCCAGCCCGGCGCGCCGCGTCAAACGCGGAAAGCACGCGATCATGCTCATCTCGGCGCGTCATCTGGCGAAACCGCTCGCGCTGCAGAGTATCCAGGCTGATGGTCACGCGGCCGAGACCTGCGCGTTTGAGCGCCTCGGCCTGGTCCGCAAAGAGCACGCCATTCGTGGTCATCGCAAGATCCGTGATGCGCAGATTTTGCCCCAGCATGGCCACCAAACTATCGAAGTTGTGACGCAGCAGCGGCTCTCCACCCGTCAGCCGCAGGCGAGTGACTCCCAGTTCGGCGAAAATATCGACGAGCCGGACCAGTTCCTCAAAGCTGAGTAATTCCTGTCGTGGCAGCCAGACGTAATCCTCCTCCGGCATGCAGTAGAGGCAGCGCAGGTTACAGCGGTCCGTCACCGAGAGTCGCAGACTCTCGAGCGGCCGGCCCAGCCGGTCCCGCAAAGGAACTGGCAATTTCGGAGGCATAGAAGGAACTCTATAGATGTTAGAGGGCCGCGGGGATGCAGTCAATGCTCGAAGGTGCACTCCGCTTAGCCTTCTTCCTGGTATTGCGTCTTTAGGCGCGCCACAACCGCTGGGTCAGCCAAGGTGGTCGTATCTCCCAAGATACGGCCCTCGGCAATATCGCGCAGCAAACGCCGCATGATTTTGGCGCTGCGCGTCTTGGGAAGCTCAGATACGAAAAAGATGTCATCCGGCCGGGCGATGGCGCCAATTTTGCCCACGACGTGCTGTTTCAGCTCATTTTTCAGCCCGTCGTCAGCGGCGACGCCTTCCTTCAAGGTAACGAAGGCGGAGATGCCCTGCCCCTTGACTTCGTGCGTTCTGCCGATCACCGCCGCTTCGGCCACCGAAGAATGATCCACCAGCGCGCTCTCCACTTCATAAGTCGAGATGCGGTGTCCGGCCACGTTCATGACGTCGTCCACGCGGCCCAGCAGCCAGAAATATCCATCTTTATCCACCTTGCAGCCATCCCCGGTGAAGTAGATGCCCGGATAACGCGACCAGTATTGCTGCACATACCGATCGGGATCACCGTAAATCGTGCGCATCATGGCCGGCCAAGGGCGTTTGAGCACGAGGTAACCGCCGGCTCCCGGGCCAACTGCGTCGCCCTTGGCATCGACCACTTCGGCGACAATGCCGGGAAGCGGGCGCGTCGCCGAGCCCGGCTTCGTCGCGGTCAGACCCGGCAGCGGCGAAATCAGGATCATACCCGTTTCTGTCTGCCACCACGTATCCACGATAGGGCACCGCCGGTGCCCGATATAATCGTTGTACCAGATCCAAGCCTCCGGATTGATCGGCTCACCGACGGTACCCAAAAGCCTCAAGCTCGAAAGCGAATGCCGCGCGGGCAATTCCGTGCCCCAGCGCATGAAGGTGCGAATGGCCGTTGGCGCGGTATAGAAAATGTTCACGCCATATTTATCGATGACGGACCAGAAACGGTCGCGATCCGGGTAGTCAGGCGTACCTTCATACATCACCGAAGTCGCGCCGTTGGCCAGCGGCCCGTAAACGATATAAGAATGGCCCGTGACCCAGCCAATATCCGCCGTGCACCAATAGACGTCTTCTTCCTTGATATCGAAGACGTAGCGGTGCGTCGTGGAGACCCCCACCAGATATCCGCCCGAAGTATGTACAATGCCTTTCGGTTTGCCCGTTGTGCCGCTGGTGTAGAGAACGAAGAGCATGTCTTCGGCGTCCATGGGTTCGGCGGCGCATTTGTCCGAAGCGGCTCCAGTAACGTCATGCCACCAGGCGTCGCGGCCCGCCTGCATCGCAGCCTTGGCGGCATCGCCGATTCGGCGCACCACGATCACGTTTTGAATTGTGGGCGTGCCGCGCAGCGCTTCGTCCACGCTTGCTTTCAGGGGCACGACGCTGCCCCGCCGCCACGCACCGTCGCACGTGACCACCACCTTCGCCTTGGCATCGTTGATCCGTTCGCGCAGTGCCTCGGCGGAAAATCCTCCGAAAACGATGCTGTGCGGCGCGCCGATTTTCGCGCAACCGAGCATGGCGATAACCAGTTCCGGCACCATGCCCATATAAATAGCCACGCGATCGCCTTTGGCCACGCCGAGCGACCGTAACGCGTTTGCTAAGCGATTCACCTCGCGTTCGAGCATCCCATACGTGAGCACCCGCGAATCGCCGGGCTCGCCTTCCCAGATGATCGCGGCTTTATTCCGGCGCGCGGAACGCGCGTGGCGATCGACACAGTTGTAGGTGATATTGAGCTTTCCACCCACAAACCATTTGGCCCACGGGACATTCCATTCCAGCACCTTTTGCCAAGGCGTGAACCAATCGAGCTTTTTGGCTTCGCTGGACCAGAAAGCTTCCGGGTCTTGCAACGCACGATCGTAGATACCCGGATCGTTGGCGCCGGCGCGCCGACGAAAATCCTCCGAGGGCGGGAAAGTTCGCCGCTCATCGAGCAGAGCGGATAGGCTTTTCTCCGAAGATGCGGACACGACGGGCCCTCCTTCTAGATCGTAAGCCACAGAAGCCCGGGCGGAGACTCAGGCTTTAGGGATGTACGACACCCCGGTAGGTGTTGTCAATCTTGGTTGGGAATTACTGGCATGCGGCCTTTCGGCCAAGGTCGAGCCATTTTTGCACGCCAAATATAGCGTGGAGGAAAAAGGGGCCTCGAGACAAGGGCTAACTTCCCGACGCGCCGACCGCCAACTTAGGCTGAGTTTCACTCAACGCATCTTTGTGCTTCGGGTCGGTGGTGGTGGCGGTGAACCAGGCAGGGTATTGCACCGGCGGCGCGGTCATTTGGTCCAGGGCCGCGACCTCAGAGTCCAACAACTTTACGTCGATCGCCTGCAAATTGTTTTCGAGCTGATCCATCTTGGTGGCGCCGAGAATGACGCTAGTGATAAACGGTTTCGCCACCAGCCAAGCCAGCGCGACCTGCGCTACGCTCGCCCCGTGTGCGCGCCCGACTTCGCGCATCTTTTCGACGACGCTGAAACCCAATTCCTTATCAAAGGGAATAAAGTCGAAGCCGGCCAAGCGATTTCCCTTCTCCTTCTCTTTCTGCTGGAAGCTCTCACGCGTGTATTTCCCGCTCAGAAACCCGCCGGCCAGCGGACTCCACACCGTCATGCCGGTGCCAGTGGCGCGCAGAAAGGGCACGAATTCGTGTTCGAGATCGCGCGTGAGCAGCGAGTAATACATCTGTCCGCTGGTGAAACGCGCCCAGCCGCGCTCTTTTTGAATGGCAAGCGCCGCGGCCGCCTGCCATGCTGGCCAATTGGAAAAACCGAGATAGCGGACCTTTCCGGCGCGCACGAGATCGTTTAGCACTTCGAGAGTTTCCTCTACCGGCGTGAACGCATCAACCTTATGTACGATATAAAGATCGATCCAATCCGTGGAGAGCTTTCTCAGGCTGCTATCGCAGGCCTCGAAAATGTGGCGCCGCGAGAGCCCCGCTTGCGTGATGGGCTCTCCCGAGCGGAAGCCCACCTTCGTCGCCACGACGACGTCTTTGCGCCGAGGGCCCAGGAATTTGCCTAGGTAGATTTCGGATTCGCCGCCGGAATAGCCGTCGGCAGTATCGAAGAAATTCACACCGGCAGCGAGAGCGCGTTCGATCATCGCTTTTGCCGAATCGAGATCTACTTTGGCGACTGTGGGAAAGCGCAGATCGCTCCCAAAGGTCATGGTGCCGAAAGCGAAGCGCGAAACAATGAGGCCGGTCGTTCCAAGTCGTGTGTAGTCCACGGGGCTCCTTACACAATCCGCGTTATAGCCGTTGGATGACGCGAAGGCGGTGCCAGTAACGGCGAGAGCGCAGCTCCCCCCGGCGGCCCTTCAGAATACCGTCACGCCGTTTCCGTTCTTGGGGAAGATTTCTGTGCCGTTCGACAGTAAAACTTTTTCTAGACGCAGGACGTTCAAGCCATTCTTGGCGCGATACCCCGTCATGACGATCTCATCTCCTGGCTTGAGCGTTTTCCCGTTCCAGCCGGCCATTCTCGAGACGAGATTGGGGCTGTTGAGCTCGCCGTGCCACTTCTCCACCGAGTGGCTGCCTCTCTTTGCGTCGATGAAAATCTCGATGTGCGGATTTTGGAAGTGGAACTCCGTAACCGTTCCCTTGACGGTGAGCAGTTTCGAGGTGTCATAACCTGCGTCGCCATGGTGCGCGAACGCACGAGGTGCAATCGCCGCGCCGCAAATCGCGAGCACCAATATCGCGAAGGTCGTTCTCATGTGTAATTCCTCAAGGATGAGTCATGTCGGCGGGCCGCACTAGCTTATCGAATTCCTCGCCGCTCAGATACCCGAGTTTCAAACAAGCTTCGCGCAAGCTGAGTCCCTGAACGTATGCCTCGTGCGCGATTTTAGCCGATTTATCGTAGCCAATCTTGGGGCTCAGCGCTGTCACTAGCATCAGCGAATTGCGCACGTACTCATCGATCTTAGCTCGGTTCAGGGTGATCCCGCGCACCATGTAATCGACGAATCCGCGGCACGCGTCGTTCACCAAAGTCACCGAGTGCAGAAAATTGTAAATCAGCACAGGTTTGAACACATTGAGTTCGAGATTTCCCTGCGAGCCGGCGAACGCAATCGCCGCGTTATTCCCGTGCACCTGCACCGCCACCATGGTCATTGCTTCACACTGGGTGGGGTTTACTTTTCCCGGCATGATCGATGAGCCCGGCTCGTTTTCGGGAATATGGATCTCCGCCAGGCCGCACCGCGGCCCCGAAGCGAGCCAGCGAATGTCGTTGGAAATTTTCATCAGCGAGCCCGCCAGCGTGGTAATCGCGCCGTGGGCATAGACCAGCTCGTCGTGCGCGGAGAGCGCCGCAAATTTATTGGGATGCGAGCGGAACGGCAGGTGCGCAAGGTCGGCAATCTTTTTCGCTGCGCGCTCTGCGAATTCAGGATGTGCATTAAGCCCGGTGCCCACGGCGGTGCCGCCGATAGCCAGGTCGTAGATGCCTTCGAGCGACTGTTCGAGCCGCGTGATATCGCGCTCGACCAGGCTGGCCCACCCGCCAATCTCCTGAGCCACCGTCAGTGGCGTGGCGTCCATCAGGTGCGTGCGGCCAATCTTTACCACGTCCGCGAACTCTTTGGCCTTTGCTTCAAGCGCTTGCTGCACACGCCTCACCGAAGGGATCAGCGCATTGTGCATGCGTTCGGCGGCGGCAATGTGCATGGCCGCGGGAAAAGTGTCATTAGAAGATTGAGACATATTGACGTCGTCGTTGGGATGGATCGGATTCTTCGACCCAAGCACGCCCCCGGCCAGCTCGATGGCGCGATTGGCGATGACTTCGTTGGCATTCATATTGGTTTGCGTGCCGCTGCCCGTTTGCCAAATGCGCAGGGGAAATTCGTCATTCAGCGTGCCGGAGATGACTTCATCACAGGCTTGAAGGATCAGGCGCGCTTTCTCGCCCGGCAATTTGCCCAGTTCCTGATTCACCATAGCGCAGGCCTTTTTCAAAATTCCAAAGGCGCGAATCAGCTCCGGCGGCATGGTGTCCCGGCCGATATTGAAATGCACGAGGGAACGCGCGGTTTGAGCGCCCCAATAGACATCGGCGGGAACTTCGATCGGCCCCATGCTATCGGTTTCCGTACGCATCGCCTTCTTTGCCACGATCTCACTCATGATCTACGAGTCCCTTCTACGAACCAGCCCGCTGCCCAAAGCAACGCCCCTCACTTTTTTCCCATGCGCGCTTGCGTTGAAAATGATCTCTCACCCGCGGTGCCACACTAATTGCGTGGAGAAAAAAGAGCGGGCGAGAACTAGTCTCACCCGCTCGCGATTCAATCCGCTCTCGAAAACGCAGTGTAATGCCTGAACCGAGTCCTCGGATTTACGAAGCCTTCGGATACCAGTCCAGCAACCGCACTTCGATTCCCGAGCCCTCGAGCTTCTGCTTGAACACGTTCACATCGCCAGATGGCTGACCGCGATAGTGATAAGGAATCACCACCTTGGGATGAAACGCCTTCACCGCGTCGGCAGCCTCTTCCGCCGGCATCGTATATGGCAAATTCATGCACACAAAAGCAACGTCAATGCTTTTGAGCGCTTTCATCTCCGGAATACCCTCGGTATCGCCGGAAATATAGAAGCGCTTACCGCCATAGGTGAGAACGTACCCGTTGCCCCGGCCCTTATCGTGGAAATACTTGCCTGCTTCGGGACCGCGCGTCATGTTGTACATAGGAATCGCTTCGACGGTCCACTTGTCCCACTTCTTCGTCTCCCCATTGGAGATCACGGTGGCGGTGGTCACGAATTTCTGTACAGCCGCGGGCGCCCAGATCTCCGTGCCGGGCTTGCTGATGGTCTTGATGGAACTCTGGTCTTGATCGACGTGATCGCCGTGAATATCCGTCACGAGAATCAAGTCTGCCGGTGGTAATCCGGTAAAGCTGGCCGGCTTGGCCGGATCAACATAGATATTTTTGCCGCCCGCTTGGATCAGCAGCGTGGCGTGGTAAATCGGGGTAATCTTGACCTGACCGGCCGATGTATCAAAGTTCTGCATCGGTCGCGTCTGCGCGTACAGGGCGCCGACTAGGGTCATCAGGACGCCAGCCATGAAAATTCTGGAAAGCAGCCATTTCATCGTTATTCGCTCCTCATTGTGCGTTCGCCGCGGAAGTTGGCTAAGGCCCGGCCTGCGAGCGATCTAAGCCGCTACACTCAAGACCGGAACTTCTCGCGGCCACGATGCTAACACGCTGAGACTTCGCCCCGCAACGCAGCCAAGACAGATGCCGCGAATTGACGAATCGGCGCAGGGCAGCTGAGTTGGGAGCCAGCCCCATCCCGATTAGGACGCTAAAAGCTTGATCAGTTCAGGCCCGCGAAAACAAGCGCCTGCTTCTGACCGGCGAATCTTATTTCGATCAGCGTATGCGAGCCATCGGGATTATTCGTGTATACAAGGGAATCTGCTTTGTACTTGGCCCCGCGGTCCACCCATTTGCCCATGGCTGTCACCATGACGTGGCCGGCGTTGACGAACGTTACCGTGGCATCGGGACTGTGCGAGACCCAGCTGATCTCATAAAACCCACTTGGAAGGATGCTGCCATTCAAAGTTACATCCGTCCGAAAAGACAGGGTCTTAGTGTTGTTTGCCCGTGCCGATAGGTTCACCACGAGGACAATCAAAATCAGCAGACTCAATTTTCTCGTGTTCACGTTTCCTCCTTGCAAGCTTCGTGCGATTGATCCTCGGTTCGCGCAGCAGAATCAGCAAGACTCATATTGGTTGGCGGCCAAAATGGTTTGCGCACCAATTTGGAAGCGCTCCAAATTGGCCCCGCCAGGGTCCGAGAAAAGCTTGGCGTGCTCGCTACATCGCAACATCCTGAGAAGAGTAGTGATACGTTTGGCGGGCCGCCATCCGCTTAGTGCTTTCAAACTTGCAACGCCAAGCGCGTGGCCGGGTTAATCGTTGCTGCAGGAGGCGCTGCGCGGATCAGCTTGCGGTCAATGAGGAATAGAACAAGGCGGCCGTCGCGTCTTTGTCACCACGCGCGGAAATGATAATGTTTCTGAATATCTGCCGAGTGCCGGGCTGACGGAATGGCAGACGTTCGGGACTTAAAATCCCGTGGGGATTTTCCTCGTGTGGGTTCGACTCCCACGCCCGGCACCATTAAATACCCTTATAAACACTGGCTAACTGCAGATGTAAGCGTTCAAGGCCGTCGCCCTGCCCTGGTCGATTGTGCTCAATTTTTGTGCTCAATTTTTAACTGAGTAAACCGCGTGTGATTGGCCCCTACGCCTCGGGAGATTCATCAGGACGACATAAACACTGAACCCCCAGTCATTTTCCTAGCGTGGCTGGCAAAGGCGGCGTGGCACGAACTTCGGTGAATCAATTCCGGCCGTTTTACTTTTTGGATATAGAATCCGCCGCACGGAGGGGCCCCACATGGCCATTGCGCGTTGCAAACAATGCGGGAGACCTAGCGGCAGAAATGTGAAGTCACGTTATGCAAACCAGCCCCATTTTCCAGCAGGCCATCCAGCAAGTGGCGTTGTGTGCGGTAAACCGAATTGTGAAAATGACGCTTTAATCTGGCTGAACCTTGACGAAGAGCGGGCATATCAGGATGGCAAGCGCATTTTTGGAATCCACACGCATACCGCCAAGATTCGAGTCCAGTAAATCCGCGGTCATACCGCAACATTCCCTTATAAATTGAAGTATCCAGACG
>QHYS01000007.1:634-1716 GCA_003223325.1 Acidobacteriota bacterium | reverse complement strand
GTACCTTGGTTCCATCTCCCTCCTTATAAAAAGGTACCTTCGTTCCATTGAAGACTTCGAGTGGATTTATAAAATAAAAGTGTTCCTGCCGCCTGCGATCGGTTCATCGCGATCCTCGGGATCGCTAGACCGTACCAACGAGGATGGGAAAAGGCTCTATGGGGCAACCGAGCTAAATCGAATGTCCCCAGTACGGCCCTCAGCGAGGGCAAGCTAAAACATAAGTTCTGGTGGTTGGGTAGCGGCTAAAGGTACACGCCTTAATAGCGCCACCTGGTTCCTGCCAAGGACATCGCGAATCTCAGTCGAGGTTTGCCATGTCCGATATCGTCGGATCGTTCCATTCCATACAGCGTTGGTTCACCATCGGTGAGGCAGCCGCATATCTGCGCTGCTCTCCACAGACCGTAAGAAATCTAATCCATCGGCAGGAAATTCGAGCCGCGAAATTGGGCGATTGGGCCTTCCGCCTCGACCGTCACGACCTCGATCACTACCTAGAGATGCGCAAGCGGGTGGTCGCGCCATACCGCCGTGGCACGCATCCTTGGGTCGCCAAGCGCCATGCCCAGAGCCGTAAGGCGATCAGCCGATGAGCGCGCAAGGTACCGGAAACCGGTTTGGAGCGCGCTGAGTACGTTGCTAGCGCATTCGAGACGTCCGGCCGGCAGATCGCCCGTTACATCAGGCAGCTACGTTGCGACTTCCGTGCGCTCAAATCCGGTGAGACGATCATGGGCTGTAAGACGTGGACTGAATTCTGCACGAAGGTCCTCAAGCGCACCGACCGCGCGATCCGCTATATCGTCGCCGGCGGCAATCCTCGCTGGAAGCGCAAACCAGCCGAGCCGAAGAATGATTTCAACTGGAAAGATCATTGGCGGGGGATGCCGGAGTTTGTCCAGCCCGACCTGACACCCTTCAAAACGATCCACGTTCACTTCGAGAATCAGAAGGATGTGGATAAATTCGCGAAGCTCGTCGGCCAAAGGATCACGCCGGAAACACGGTACATCTATTATCCCAAGGCGGTGAAGGGCCACCACGCCGACAAGCGGTACGTCGATGCCAAGAATGGCGAA
>QHYS01000007.1:0-528 GCA_003223325.1 Acidobacteriota bacterium | reverse complement strand
CTCAAGCTGCCCTTCTCCAACCTCGGCCAGGCCTCGATCCCAGCGCGAAACTGGGTTTGGGAGCACGCGGTTGCAGCTGGAGCGTCGCGCCACTGGATCCTCGACGATAACATCCGCCAATTTCACCGGCTGAACCGCAACGCCCGGATACGGGTCCGAACTGGCGCGATCTTTAGGGCGGCGGAGGACTTCGTTGACCGGTATGAAAACGTGGCCCTGGCCGGGTTTCACTACACAACATTTGCCCCGCGCCGATCAAAGCGTCCGGCGTTCCTGCTCAACACGCGGATCTACTCCTGCACCCTGATCAAAAATGACCTCCCGTACCGGTGGCGCGGCCGCTACAACGAGGATACGGACCTCTCGCTCCGGGCGCTCAAGGATGGCTGGTGCACGGTTCTGTTTTATGCCTTTCTCGCCGATAAGATCCGGACGATGACCCTGAAGGGCGGCAATACCGACGAGCTCTACGCCGGTGAAGGCCGCTTAAGGATGGCCCAGTCGCTTAGGGAGCAACATCCCGAGATC
>QHYS01000115.1:14990-46427 GCA_003223325.1 Acidobacteriota bacterium | reverse complement strand
TCGGTTCGGAAGAACTTGCGAGTTCATTCCAAAGCTCAGTAGCCCGTCCGAAGTCTCGTTCTCGTTTGGCCAATCTCGCTGCTTCGTTCCTTGCTCTACGAGCAATCGGTTCTGGAAGTTTCATACTTAAGCATCGTTCGTACACCCTGCGCGCCTTCGAACATTCACCGCGACGATTAAGAAGGTGCGAGATAGCGTACAGCTCGAGCGGCTCTTGTTCGCCGCCTTCCAGCTGGGAGAGCATCCGAAAAATGCGCCCGGCGAGTGCGGCCAGCCCTCTCAGGTCCATCCGATTGTGGTGAAAAACGCCAGCGATCCCGTCAATCGCGACACCTCGTAAGAACTCAAAATAAAATTCGGGAATGCGCGATGAATCAATGTCATTACGTCGTGACCATCCCAGGGATTCGGCTCCCAAGACGTACTGTTCCAGCTCGGTTAATCTCACTGAACCAATCTGCAATCGCCAAAGTTGGCGAGCCGGATGCAAGAGGTCAAGATGTGCGGCGAATGCAGGAGTCGCGATTTGGCGTGTCATTCGAAATCGGTTCTGCAGAAGGGGCCAGTCGAAGCACTTGCCGTTAAACGTGACTAACACTGGGCGTTCTGCGAGCCGATCGGCAAGCTCGAGCAGTATCGAATGCTCCTCATCATGGTCGCGCATAAAGAGCTGCTCGATGCGAATGCCGCCGGATTCCCACCAAGCAAGTCCGATGAGAAACGCATACGTACCGGTCCCTCCAACGAGGCCCGTTGTTTCCGTATCGAGAAGCAGCCACTTCTCAGGATCGGCGGCACGTTGGAGCTCCCACTCTGTCAGTTCGGAGTTGGCTGACAGCAAAAGCCGAAGTACTTCGGTATCGGCCCCGCATCTCTCGGGTGAGGAATACCATTGGCGTGCGACGAGGAACTCACCGTAGCGATTCCGGGCGATTTCACCGCCCAGCACGGTAAGCAGGTTACTGGGATCCTGTGGCTCAGGATGGGATGAAGGTTCACGCCTTGTTACTGGGCTGAAGGCTGAAATTCGGGAAAACTGCTCTTGGAGACCACTGCTCACCGGGAAACGGCTCCGATTCGACGCAAAATAGCCAGCGCTACTTCCTTGGCATTCTCGCTCCCTTGATCGGCAGGTCCGACGCAGGACGGACATCCCGTTCCACACGGGCAGGCTTCGATTAATTTGCGCGTTCGTGCAATCAACACGTTTGCAATTTCGTAGAGTGGTTCCGAAAATCCGATTCCGCCAGGATAGACGTCATAGATGTAGAGGTTGGGCTCGAAATACTCGCGCTCCTCTCCAAAGCCAAACGATTCGCTCCACTCCAAGTCCAAACCAAGCAAGGGTGGCCGTTCGCCGATGGCTGTGCCAAGATCGCGGCGGTCGCACATGAGCAGGAGCGTAGCCATCGAGCTTAAAGCATAGAGAAGCCCATGCATTCCACTTTGGCGATCACGCACAGGAAAAAGCAGAGAGTCGATTAGCGACCTTTCGAGGGTGAGCCAGACCGCCGTGGTATGCATCTCGTTTTCCGGCAATTCCAAATTGCCAGACCCGACGTTTTCGTTCGTGAAGAATTTGATCTTCTTGAATCCGACCACTTGGGATCGGACAAGCACATCACCATGATTGCGAGTCGCCCCTGGCTCGTTACGCGATTCAGCCGGCTCGAATCTTAGAGTCTCCGCGGTGTCGAGTACACGCACTTGGGTGTAACGGATCGCGTCGGTGTAATACTCGAGCTGAACTTGCTTCACATAAGCCTTGCGCTTCTCGAAATCCAAGCGCTCGACCTGATACTGCTGTCCTTGGTGGAGGTAAATTGCCTTCGGATGAACAGTCGTGAGAGCACTTGGGAAATCGACTTCGCCGATGGTCTCTGGCGCACCAGTCGTATCCACGATCACAAAACTGTCGGATGTGACGGCTCGAAGACTGACTGTGTCGGCGGGATAGGCCTGTTCGGTCCAGTGCCAGTTGTTTCCGGTGCGATGGAGATAGCCTGACTCTTCGAGGCGCTCACAAATCGGAGCAACGTCAATTCCGCCGAACTGCTCGTCCCTACGGATAGGCAACTCAAATGCAGCACATTTAAGGTGATTGACAAGAATCTCTAAGTTGTTCGGCTGAATAAAGGCGTGTTCAGGACTGCGCCCGAAGAAATAATCTGGATTCTGCACGATGAATTGATCAATCGGAGCCGAAGAGGCAACAAACACGGCACACGAGGAGCCATTTCTTCGTCCCGCCCGGCCGGCACGTTGCCATGTCGAGGCGAGCGTTCCGGGATAGCCCGCCATTACGACGGCGTCAAGCGAGCCTATATCGATCCCGAGTTCAAGAGCATTCGTTGAGACGATTCCACTGATTCTTTCTTCTCGCAATCCACGTTCAATTTCGCGCCGTTCGTTTGGAAGATACCCTCCCCGATATCCTCGAATTGATTGCTCCCGACCTGGTGCCGCTCGATTGGCGTGCTGCAAATAGGTGAGCAACAACTCCGTATGAAGGCGGCTATTCGCGAAAACAAGCGTTTGCAGGTCTCGTTTCAAGAACTCCTGGGCAATACGTGCAGATTCATGAATATAACTGCGACGAATGCCAAGATAACGATTTACGACAGGAGGGTTGTAGAACAGGAAGAACTTCTCTCCTGCCGGCGCACCATTTTCGGAAATGCATTCAAAATCTGTTTCCGTTAGCCGCTGAGCTAATTCTGCTGGATTCGCGATTGTGGCTGAGCAAGCGATGAACCGAGGATCGGAGCCGTAGAACTTCGCTACTCGGCGGAGTCTCCGCAGTACGTTAGCCAGATGACTTCCGAAAACACCGCGATAGGTGTGCAGTTCATCAAGAACTATGTAGCGCAAGCTCTCGAACAGCCGGGTCCATCGAGTGTGATGCGGGAGGATTCCGGCGTGGAGCATATCGGGGTTAGTGAGCACGATATGACCACGCTCTCGAATGGCCGCCCTCGCGTCGCTGGGAGTGTCACCGTCATAGGTGAAAACTCCGAACGCACTTTCGAGTCGTTCTCCAAGTTCGTGTAGTTCCGCAAGTTGATCCTGCGCTAACGCCTTTGTGGGGAAGAGGTATAGTGCTCGAACGTCGGGACCCTCGAGGACGCTGTTTATGACCGGCAGGTTGTAACAGAGCGTCTTGCCCGAAGCTGTCGGGGTCACTATGACCGTGTTGTGTCGCTCGTGTATAGCGGCTATTGCACGGGCTTGATGGGAATAAAGCCGCTGAACGCCCTTATCACCATAAGCGGCCACCAATTCGGGGCGAACCCATTCCGGCATCGGTGCCCATTTTGCTTCCTGGGCGGGAAAGTGATGTAACGCGCTGAGAAGTTCTTCGTTCCTGTCGCGAGCGGCCAATTGATCCACAACCCTTTCAATTTCGTTTCCGGAACTGCTTCGGCTTACCGGAATTGATCCGGCCACAGATCCTCCCTGTAATGCAGGCGAATGAAAGGCGAATGACGTGCTATCATGCGCTGGATGGCCAATGAACGCAAGTGCATTGAGATCGCAGCCGAGAGTCTGTACGAGCCAGGTGCGCTCGCCCTTCAGCAGTTCCGGCGGAGTGAGTGGAGCCGGGGAGCTTCGTTCGCGAGCACACTGCGCGTTGAAGTGTGCGAGTCTACCTTCTACAACGTGAAGGTGACCGAGCTGGAGGCCTGGCTCAAGCGGAGTGGCGGTGCTCCGTTGGACGTGGCCATGAGGCAACGGATAAGAAGGAGGCTCGATCGGTGACTGGCTGTTTAGCCGACTCCCTTTCGGGTATGGAACTATAGGCGGAACGATGCTGTAACTCGCGGCGCTGAGGTTGTTGGGCAAAAGCGAACGGGCGTACCAAAAGGCTCTGTGCCGGCGAAAATCAGGCCGGACAAAATCTAACCAACAATAGCTGTCAGTCGAACAAGCTTCTCGCCCCAATCTCGATTTCCTTCGACCGTAACCTGAGCGCGAGCCGAGTCGCGATCAATGCCTTTGGTAAAAATACGCCAGGCCAACTCCTGCGGTATCGTCACTCGCAAATTCTTCGTCAGATGACTTTACCAAGTGCCAACCTGTGACTTCTTTAGACAGAAACCACCGGCCTCCGCATTCACCGGAAATTTCCAGCAGAAGCAAAGTTCCGACGGGTGCGCCAACATCTCGATAGAGATGCGGCAGTCCTCGCATGAAGCAATCGAGGACCGGGTGATATAGTAATAGGCACAATCGCCAAATTGACCATAGGAATGAGGAGTAGCTATTCCAGATGGGCATAGCAAATCCCTTCTGGAACAGTCCGTTCGGAGAAGCGCCTTGGGCCTTCCTCAGTGCCCGCGATCTCATTGATTCTACAAACCAAGATGGCCAAATAGCGCTGGGTTACTGGTCTTCCGTGTGCAGACGGGCTAGAGGCCCGTGGCATGTTCCTTCTGCACGGGGAGCGATGAAACTGACGATGCGAGAGGTTTCTTCGAGATCACAAATCCAGGCTTCGAATAATTCCGGTGATTTCGGCGGCGCACGGCGGCACTCGCTTGGATTGCCACGGCGCATTTTGAGAGCAGCGGCACCGTGAAACAGGAGGCTTTGAGAGCGGGAAGGCCGGGGTCGTTGCCGATCGCCCCGGTGACAGCGTTCTTGGGCGTACAACCGGGCGCCAGCGGCACGATAGGATTGGTGATCCCGTCATTCAACCCATAGTAGATGCTGCCGACGGCCCCCGAGTAGTCGATCACGCTATAAGGTTGGCCGCTTTGGAGCACGATGAGACCTTGCATGGCCCATCCATTCGCAATTTTCCCTTGCCAAGTGGCGTTTGAGACGAGCTTCGGAAACGAGTACGAGGTACGGGCGATCAGCTTAGGAGTTAGGACTAAGATCTGCCGGCCGCGGCCTTACGCACCGCAGCGAGGCCCTGCCAATCTTCCAAATCCTGGTTTGGTTTTTCCTTTCGGTATTTCGCATAGAAGGAGACTCCTTCGGGATCCTCTAAAATATCTACCTGGACGCCCTTTTGACGGAGTATGGGCTCGTTACCGGAAGAATTCGTAACGTCACCGACGACCAACCTCTTGAATTGACGCATATAGATCAGAGCCGCGCAGATATCGCAAGGGCTCAACGACGTAAACATCGTTGTCTGGCTGAAATCCTGACGGCCGGCGTCCCGTACGGCAGAAGTCTCGCCGTGATTATAAGGATGGTTTTCCTGGACTAACGTGTTATGCCCTTTGCCCACAATTTGCCGCGTTTCATTGCTAATGATTACGCCTCCAATGGGAGAGCCGCCTTCCTCATATCCTTTCTTCGCCAAAAGAAAGGCGATGCGCATGAAGTCCCGATCCGCTAATTTTTTGAAGAATCCATCGTCCACAATCTTCGAAAGGCTCCTGGTCGGGAGATGAGCAATCGTGTTCAAAACTTCATCAGTAACTGGGGTATCCTTTGTAATAAGGGGCTTCATGACGGTTCCTTTCGCGGCCCCCATGCTGCCGGCGTTCGGCATTGGGGACCCCATTCTCCAAGAAGAATAAAAAAAAGGGAAGAGCGCACGGCGCACCAAATAGAACACGGCAGTCCGAGTCGCTCCTTTTGAAGGCTCGACCGGGTTGAGCATGACCGCACGGCCGGGCCACAGCGCTTCCGATAACGGGGATTTCACGCAACGTCGATTTCCCTATGCTATGGTATCGGCCTGCGTTCCGCAGCAGATTGGTGATGACTACGCTTCCGGTTATCGATATTTCAGGGTCTAACCTCAACCGAACTCTTCGAGCGGGCTAGCGTGGCCGCCGAATTGGGACATGCCTTCCTCAAGAATCATCGGCATCAGATTTTCTGCGACGATTGCATTGGATGTTGACCGAAATGAAGTAAAGCGATTGCAAATACTCTTGGTTTGTTCCCACAGTTCTTCCGCAAGCGATCGACCATCTGCGGGCAAGAATGCAGCGAACGGGATAAGATGACGACTGCGGCCCTTTGAGCTCTCAAACGGAGACAGGCCCCATCTCGGACCGGAGGCGGCATTAGTCCCTCACGAAAACGGAGGCCGCGCACAGACAGGAGAACGTTGGCTGCCCGTGCACTTAAGTCATGAACGTTTACTAGACTTTCGTTAGCGGCTACCCGTCCGCCGTCATAATGAATGCATACATCATCGATGTTTTCGATGAAACGGGAAAAAGGGACCAACCCCCTGCCCCGGACTCAGACCGCTACCCAGGGGAGCGGCGGCGCTCGCGAGCAAAAGTGCATGCAGCGTTAGTACGCGGTGCGTGCGGAAAAAAAACAAAGTGCGTATTCGCGAAAAAAATAGAGCGCCGCTAAAGTTGCAGGCACGGATTTTGCTAAAATTCGTTAAAACTAAATTTGGTTCTGACGACAACTTCTCTTGCAGAAGTATGTCCACTGGCTCTTTGTTATCGTTTTTTTCGTTACCTTTGTTAGGGTCTTTCCACCTCGTACAGGATGTATCCGTTGAACGGCAATCTTCACTACAACACGAGTGCCGGCGATTGAGTCGTTGGGGACCTAGTCAAAATTGGTGTTAGAATTCACCGCACTCGTAGGGCATCATGAAAACAGTGGGGTCGCGGCGGCAATTCTGAGCTTGCTGCATTGCCTACGGCCGAATCCCTCCCTGGCGAACGTGATGTTAACGCGAGAAAGCAAGCTCTAACGAACGATCCGTCGGACTTGGAGGGATTGGCAAAATCACGAGAAAGGAGTGGAAATGAATCGTCGATTAACGCTGCTGGCGCTCTCCACAGCAGTCGGATTTGGGGTGCTTCACATACAAGGTCAACAGCCGGGAAACTCGGGCCAGGGAGGGCAGACAACCCCCACAGCCGAACCCCATGCCAACGATCGCCATGCAGGCGCGATGAAGTTCCCGCGGGCAGCACCTGCTGGCAAGGATTCCGGTGCAATCACCAACGCGCCCATGGGAGCTGTCAATCAGGGCATCATCGACGAGAAGACCTGGAAGTACGGTCACGCGTTCGATCCGCCGCCGAATGCAAAGATCTGGAACCCCCTGAAGCTCAAGATGATGCGGGGCGAGAAGGTGACGGGCGGAACTGTGTCTGCGTCGTCCGATCCATCGACCTATTGCGCGATGGCGAATGCCGGATATGACTTCATCTGGACGGAGATGCAGCACAGCCCCCGCGAGTGGGAGAACGTGGCCAAAATGTGGCAGGCCTGTCCGCACGCGAAGGCGGTGCCAGGAGTTCGTGTCGCCTATGCTAATGAGCGCGAGATTCAGCATGCCATGGATGCGGGCGCACTGGTGATCGTGATCCCCACCGTTAGAACAGTCGAGGAAGGCAAGGACGGAAGAGACTGGACCTATTTCCCGCCGCTCGGCAAGCGCAGCCTGGGCGCCGGGCAGGCATATTCGACTGACTTTTGGGGCAACGTTCCGGGCGGCTATCGCAATACCATCAATGACAACGTGGTCCTGATCGAAATGATCGAGACAGTCGGCGGCGCAGCGCAGGCTCGCGAGATCGCGGCGATACCCGGCGTGGACGCGATATTTGCGGCCAGCTCAGATCTCGGCAATTTTTCCGGCTACAGACAAGGCGATCCCGATTACGAGCGGCTGATCAACGTTGTGCATGATGCCGCTCTCGCTGCTGGGAAGCGGCTATGCGGACCATTCGCCTGGCGCGATCGTCCCGATTTCACTTGTTTCCAAAACGGCAGCGAGACTGCGGCAATCGCCCGGGGAGTGGCTGCAGAGCTCGGAGATCTGATAGACACGCAGGGCAAACCCGAAGTCGGGCCCTACGCTCCGAAGAAGTGATACTCCGTCAACAGGAACGGACTAACAGTAAGTCGCTTGCCGGTGGAATTCCTCGGAACCAGTTACCAAATTTCTGGAGAAGCTGTATCAGCGTGCGCGCGGCGGGTGGGAATCAGCGTGAGTTAGAATTGCGGAGGGTGCTGCATGAAAAGCAAGCTTCTGTGTTTAGCATTTGTTGTGGATGTACTAACGTTTTGTGGCCCAACCTTCGCGCATCATGGAAGTGCGGCCTATTCAAACTCCGTAGCTGTCATGAAAGATGCCATGGTGACGAGATTCACTTGGAACAATCCCCATTGCATCGTGATGTTCGATGTGAAAGATGAGAGGGGCAACGTCGCACATTGGGCGGCGGAAATTGGCAGTCCGCCAGCGGTCAGCCTCCTTGGCTGGACGAGGAACTCTCTGCAGCCTGGGGACGTAGTCACGGTTTACATTTGGCCAGCCAAATCCGGTAGGCCGGTCGGCCGCCTCAACAAGGTCGTGTTTCCCGATGGCAAGACGTTAAGGGATACGCAATTGGGCGGGGGCGAAGAGAAGAAGTACTAAGGTGGCGAAATGCGAAATCTAGCTAATGGCTGCGTCATCGGTCTGGCGGGAGTGCTGTTTTTTTCTTCGTACGCGTGGTCGCAAAACCGGCAGGCCAATCAGCCAATTCGCGCGGACGACGGCAAAACTTTATACGACAAAGCATCCAGCACCGGGAGCGGGGGGCCTGCTCCTCGTCAAGATCTAACCGGCTTTTGGACAGGCCCGATCACCGCCAAACTCAACCCCGTGCCTCCCATGACGCCTTGGGGGCAGGAGCAGTTTCGTTCCCATAAAAACCACTCGCAATATTCCGAGGCGGAATCGAATGACCCCATGAAGTATTGTGACCCAATGGGCTTCCCACGCGACATGCTTTACGACAACAGAGGGTTTGCCTTCGCTCCCATGCCAGGCAAGGTACTACAGGCTTTTCAGTTCAACCGAGTATGGCGCGAAATTTGGACCGACGGACGAGAGCTTCCCAAAAACGTGGGCGGCAGGTCCGCTGATGCGGCGGACCCGCGCTGGTACGGATATTCGGTGGGACATTGGGAAGGGGATTACACGTTCGTCGTGGACACCGTCGGCAGTGACGAGAGAACTTGGCTCGATTCCGTAGGTCATCCGCACAGCATCGATATGTACGTGCAGGAACGATACAAGCGCGTCGATCACAACACCTTGGAAATGACCATGACCATTGATGACCCGAAGACGTACACAAAGCCTTTTGTGATCACTAACGCCCGTTTCAGGTGGCTTGTGAACCAAGATCTCGTGGAGGAGATCTGCGTGCCATCGCTGATGCAAGAGTATTTGAAAATAATTGCCGATCCAGCGGGCGAGGTTCCCGGCAAGTAATTGAACGATAGAAGTTGGCAGCTATTATCTCTCTGGTGGGTGAGGCTGGAACTCATTTCGATACTGAGGGCATGATCTCGTCGGTTTCCGCGATTCAGAAAAAAAGTTCCATGCTCCTCACGACGGTCTCAGTTGCGCCGCCACCGCGACGAACTGCGAGTTCGTCTTATTGCCGCCGGAATCTGTTAGTTCCGTCTACTGACGACAATCCCTGATTAGAAAGCGTATGAGATAGCACCCGAGAACGTGATTTTCGGAGCTCCTGGCCACGAGAAGGCGTCTCAGGACCTGGGACCCAAGCTGCGTTCGCGCCGTGAAATTCTGGAAGAGATAGGCGAACCTATTGGCTGTCCTTGTTGGTAGCGGGATTGCCAACTAATTTGTTATATTCCGCTAAATCTTGCCAAATTGGTACAGGATCACGACGCTGAGAGGCGTCTGAAGGATCTGAGTCGTTCTGAGTTCGTAGAGGTCTTCGCGCGGCATACCCTGGGGATCGCAGTAGACTACTGGATCATTTGTCTCCGCAGGGAGAACGGATCTAACTCCACTGCTGGGTTTCGTGCGGTTCAACGCCTCCCGCCCCAAAGGAGTGTAGCGTAACTGATGTTCTGGCTTGCCGTCTTCCGGCAGTCCACTGCACCACTTGGCCGCGGTCATCTGTTACGTCGAGCTGAAGTATCACATGGGGATTGGCCCAAATCCATTGTGTAATGGTCCCCTTGATCGTAATGTTTTTCCCCATGTCATATGCCGCGTCGCCGTGGTGAGCAAGCAGCGGAAGGGAGAGGATCGAAACACCAATACCCAGAGCAAGAACCATTAGGAATTTGCCTCTCAGGAACCACCTCCCTTTGACTGGATGCGATTCTAGAGACAGCTTCGGGTCAAGTGCGCATCCAACTTCGCAGTGACTCATTTTGGCTTCCGCTCGGGTTTGAGCCTTCGCTGAATCCCAGTTCCCAATAAAGACGGCATTATAGGTAAGGAAAATCAGGCGATCCAGGCATCGGTGGCGCCTGAAATAACCTCAAGCAGGGTTTCGCCAACCATCTCGCCCATCGGCCAGCGCGCTTCACCCGCGCACTATCAGTGGCGATGCCGGTGTTGGCATACATCTGGCGATAGAGTTTCGAGACTAGTACAAAGATCACGCGGCTCCGCAGGGATTTGGCACACCGTGAGCGCTTCCAGGCCAACCGGAGGCTGTAGAATCGGTCCCAAACATCCTGGGTGTGCCGGCGGATTTCGTCGGCGGACATGGCCGGATGCGAGATGTAGACCCTGGGCCGTTGGGCCTGGGGGATAAGCCAATACCGGGTCAGGGGAAAGCCCGCAATCCGACTGCAATCGGTCTCCATTAGCTTTTCCCACTTTCGGAAGTCTAGAGTGCCGGGCAGCGGCGTCAGCAAAACGAACTGAGCGAAAGCCAAATCGGCCTGTTCCGCCAGGGCAGCGGTCGTCCGAAAGGTCTCCGGGCGGTCGGTAGGGAGTCCGAAAATGAACGAACCCAAAACTTTAATCCCGTGCTGGCGGAAAGTGCGCAGCCGCTGGGCGAGCGCCTGGCCGGCGGAGTTGAACTCTTTGTGAATGGCCTTCAGTCCTTCTGGAGTCACCGATTCGATTCCGACCAAGACTCCGATGATCCTGGCCTTGTACATGGCATCCAGAAATTCGCTGTCTTCCGCTGCCTCCATTGTGATTTGCGTGAAGAACATCATGTCCTCTGGCAATTCGGCCATGCGTTTCATCAGTTCAAACCGTTCGTTGCGTATGGCCAGCAACTGTTCGAGCCGGTGGCGGGCATTTTGACGCTTGGCCAGCTCCATGTCTTCAAACGTGACTGGATAGAAGTTGTCGTCGGCGAGCGCGATGAACCGGAAGCCCATGCGCCGCAGTTCGACCATTTCGCGGATGACACCTTCGGCGGAACCTTGACGAGGGCGCTGGCCGTCTGTGCGCCAGACCGAGCAAAACGAACAGTGTTTGGGGCATCCCCGCACCGTCTGGACCGAAGCCCACATGTAGCTATTGCGCGGCATTAATTCCCACCGTGCCCGCAGAAACTGGTCCGGCTCAATGCGTCCGCCTTCATAGAGCGGTTGAAGGCCCCCGGTCGTGCAATCGGTCAGAACCTTGGACCACACCACGTCTCCATCGCCTTTCACGACGGCATGTGCGCCCCCTAGATCGAAGGCTTCCTCCGGATAAAGGCTGGCGTGAATCCCGCCAAAGATCACCTGCGCTCCGCGTCCGCGAGCCATGCGTCCGATTTCGTAGCCACGCAACGCGTTGCCCGTATGGATCCCTATCCCAACCACATCCCCCGGCTGAAGGTCCTTGGCAGCGACCGGGGCAAGAGTTTCATCCACGAGGATGGGGTCTCCGAAGGAACGCGGAGTGGCGGCAGCCAGTACATAAAGCCACCGCGGTGTAATCACGCCTATGCCAAACGACATGTCATTCGGATTGATAAGGCGCACACGCATACTAGGCCCTCAATTCTATGTACTGGCGCGGCTCAAGCTATCGCTCCTCCCACATGAATGTAAAGGAAGAAAATTTGACAAACCTTAAAGAGGACTCTCCGGAGCTGAACCTATCTCCTCTCCGTAATTCCTATCACGCCTGTTCACTAAATAAGATTGTCGGTGCTTGAGGCACTACCGCATAACTGTGTAGCATCAAGGGAACCATCCAAATCTCGAAGGGCCTCTAACGGAATCCGTGTGAGTTACTTTCGTCATTTTTCGGGGCGGCTTCCGCCTCGGCCACGCGAGCTCCACGGAGCGTGTTCGCCAACCCATAATTCCCTTCATGACAGGCGTACTCGTAGAGTTGGCCCCGGATCTTCTTGATGGGCACTTCTCCCGACCATGGCTTGATCCACATCCCCGGATCTTCCACCGTGAATTGGTAAAGGATCGTGTCTTCGCCGGCGCGCGTGATGCGTTCAATCACGTGCAGGTTCTGGGCTCCCGGGAAAGGATTCAGATCTGTGAAATTGGTGGTGTCGACCACCAACGTATTACCCTCCCAATGGCCGACCGAGTCGCCCATCCACTGGCGGATGTTCTTAGGAAGATGCGGACGCCCGTCTAAGGGAATGATGCGGACGTCGTGGATCTCTTCGGTTTCAATGGCCACGTATCCGGGACCCTGTACGATCTGCAGATTGCTGTTGTAGCGGGTGGGAAGCAAGGGCGGTCCCGTGTTCGGCCGAGCAATACACCGCGCGGCCAACGGCCGGTTCTCCGGGCCGTCGAATTCATGTCCCTTTTCCTTAGCCGCGCTCTCGGCGAGTCTCTTTCGGGCTTCCGCCGTCAAGGGAGGAATAGTTCCATCCGGCCCCACAATGAGCGAGGTTCGCCGGTTCCAGGCAACCTTGGACTGGAGCCAGTCCAGCCCGAACTGGGCGTGATCGTAGTGCACATTCTCCGCGGGTGCGCCTTCTACGCCTGAATGGTTAGCCGCCGGCTCACCCTCCTTATCATCCAGAGCAAGGCGCTCACGTTCCCGCTTTTGAAGCTCTGCCAATTCCGCTTCCGTATAATATTCTTTCCCGGCGAGCTCCTTGGGTCGTTGCAAGGGTGTCACGCTGTTGTTGGTCCATACTCCCTGAAGCTCGGGCTGGCCGTCCGGCGTCCGCGGCATGGTCCAAGCCTTCTTACTCATCCCCGGTTTGGTGGCCGTCTTTGCGGCGGCACCCGATTGTGCCTGCGCCGCAACCAACGTCGGGGCGCACAGGATCGCCGCCATCACGACTGCTAGAGCGCCCAATGAGAAACAAAACCGATTTCTCATTTGAACCTCCTCAACTTGTCTGCTTGCTAGAGCCCTTGAGGTCGACTATAGCTCATTTTCCCCGCGAACTCCATCCGCACAGCGGCGCCAGTGGGCCGCAAGACAAAAGCCAAAGATCTTGAGGCGTGCCACTGTCATCGTGAAACCAGGAATATGTTTCCACACGATTGCAATGGCGAGGCACGTCAAATGGGTTATGTTGGCAGTTGCGGCGATAACAGCAGGGTGGAGCATTTATAGTGGGATGGCGGAAAGGTTCAATAAAGCAACGCCGAAAGACTTGCTGTTCATTCTTAACTGGGGTGGTATTTCGACTAATCAGAATTTCGAGGTCATCCCAAGCTACCAGTCACGAAGAAGCTTTACGGGCGACCACGTAGATTACTACTGCATTGCTACCAAAATTTGAGGTCGAGACATTCAGAAATTGAATGGCATGACGGTACAGAGGAGAATCGTGTATTGGCCGAAGCGCTGGAGCTTGTTGTGAACCTCGACCCCAATGCGATACATACTCTCCATGGGGGAGCCTCCTTGGTTGAATGAATCAGCAGGGTCGCTGAGTTCAGCGTTTCTACACCAAGCACTCCTCCACGACTTATTCATTCAAACACGGGAGTTGGTGCAATGTGTGGGCAGGAGGATCAGGAGGATAGAGCAGGTTACAAGATCACTCCGGAGGGGTTTACCATAAGAAGTTCCTAGTGCGAACCGCTTATGGCGAACATCGAGACACTCATCGAAGGGGGGCGAGAAGCTAACCTGCATTTTTGGCTTCTGGCCATCCTTATCATGATGCGGAGGACTCATTCGGAAACACGTGTATATCTATTCTATCGCGCGAGTAAAGAGACGCAGCGTAGGAGCGAGTCGTTAATCCTGCGGCGTGTAGTAGCCGGTTCGGGCGTGTGTCATAAGATGCCAGTCGTTGAATGGCGTGAGGCTGACCTTGATTCGGCGACTGTCCGGGCGAGGATCACTCGGTTTATACCCGATGACGTATCGCCTCTGCAGCTCCACTCCTAAGTTTCCGGAAAGATCAAGCAATTCCCACAAGTTTGCGGCTTGGAAAACGTGCCCGCCGGTCGTCTCGGCGAGCTCGGAAAGGAGGCGGGGACCTTCGCGGTCCTCGGTGATGCTGCTCGCGTCGTGAGCATCAAAAATTCCGAGCCCATAAAGCTGGCAGTCGGATTCTCTTAAAAGGTTTCGGACCTCGGTTTCATCGTGCCGGCTGTGATTGTCTCCGCCATCAGAGATGACGAGCAGAACATGCCTATCATAGCGTGCGCTTTTCATTTGCGCCACGCCGAAGTAGATCGCGTCAAGCAGGGAGGTCCGGCCCCTGGGTTTCAGTGACATTGTCCGCTCTTGCAACTGCTCGATATCAGAAGTGAAACTACTCTTTAGCTCGGGCCGATTATTAAAACTGACCAGAAAGAATTCATCCTTGGGATTGGAGTTCTGCAAAAACTGCGCCAACGCGTGTCGGGACGCGACCATTTTGTCGGACATGCTCCCGCTGGTATCGAAGAGCAGTCCAATTGAGGCTGGGACATCCTTCCGCGAGAAGGTCAGGATTTTTTGCTCGACATTGTCCTCAAAGAGCCGGAAGTTTTTCTTTTGCAGATTCGGAGCGAGGTGACCGGAGGCATCGGTAATTGTGACGTTGGCGCGTACCGTGTCCGCGTCGATCTGAATGGAGTTGGCCGATAGCTGTGGAATGGAGTCGGCCGATGGCTGTCGTCTGTGCAGCGTTATAGGGCCTTCGACCTGCGCCGCAGCCGAAAGCAGAGGAAATGTGATCGCGACGACAATCACGGCAAAGAGGGCGGTCTTTAGATTCTGCTTCATGGTTGCCTCCGCTGGAATTCCGTCCTCGGGGTCAATAACCGTCGGATCGCGTTGCAGGGATGGTAGACGTCCGCACGTGGTCGCGCGATGGCACTTCCGGCTAGATGTGCCCAGTACCACCAAGCTATTCGTTATGTCGGATGTACTAGCCGAGTAGTTCCAGTTAAATACTCGGAGGCGTTAAGCCAGGCAAAAAAGGCCCGCTGAGCATAGCAGCGCTTTCTTCATGTTCCACCCCAACTCAGACGGAGCCGTGCAGCAACGTCATTGACCTGCACCGGCGCAGCATTCCGAGAACGCTTCTCAGGAACTAGCCCCTGGAGCTTCGCGTGGCACAATTCAACTCCCATCTAGGCTGTTTGATAGAGTGCGTCGCAAAGAACCTCCAGGAGCATGAGCGAGTTAACTCTAGAGCTGGGGGAACAAATCGCAGACATCGGGTGCAGCTATTGCGGTGGAAGCACAAGAGTGCCTACGGTTTCATTTCCAAGGACGGCGATGCATATTCGCTTTACTACGCGACCCTCCACACCGGCCATCAAGAGCCCAGCGTCGGGCTAACACACGACCCGGCTATAGTTGACTGCAATGGACCCAAATTATTGGGCTAATTGGGACAGTGCGTGCGCCAGCACCTGAACGCCACGGAAGATGTCTTCCGGAGCCACGTATTCGTCGGGCCGGTGGCTGACGCCGTTGCGGCACGGGATGAAGATCATGCCGGTGGGTACGATTCGAGAAAGGAACAGCGCATCATGATACGCCCGGCTGGCCCGTCAAGCAGGGCCAGCGGCCGGACCTGACTTTGGGCACTCGCGCCAAGGCGCGTACCATCCACAATACGTACATGACTATACCTGTGATCTTCCTGATGATCAGCAACCACTTCCCTGGCACCTATGGCAGCAGCTACAAATGGCTGATTCTTTCCGCGCTAGTTCTCGCGGGCGGCATCACCGCCAAGTTCATCTACCAAGCCTGACGGCTCAGAAGCTGGACTCGAATTTCCGCAAACGCCGCTCGAGTTCCCATTGCTGCCCCGCCTTTTCGTTGGTCTGCAAAAATGCCGCGCATGCACTCGATGGTTCATCCGCGCCGGGCGAATTCGCGGAACAAGCGGCAACTTCGCGAGTGAACACGTCTTGCTCACGCCACATGCTCGAACCCGGCAGGAAGCTGTGTTCCAGGCTCGTGCGCGCCATCTCTCTCAGGTCTGAATAGCTTAGTGCATAGGTTTCGGCAGCGCGGACGAACTCATGCGTCAGGTCAATGCGCGAGACGCCTTCGTCGTCTGTGGAAAGCGCTACGGGCACGCCATATCGGCGATAAAGCGGCAGCGGATGGTCCTTCCCGCTAACGCCGAGAATCGCGTCATTGCTGGTAAGGTTGACCTCCACCATTACGTGCCGCTGCGCCATTTCTTTCAGCAGCTCATAGGGGCGCTCTTCATAGATGACGTCGACGCCGTGTCCAATGCGCTCGGCGTGCGCTTGCTCGACCGCTAGCCGGATGTGGCAGCACAGACCCTCGGGCAGCACCAGGCCCGGGGCGAGTTCGCCAGCATGCAGGCTGATGTGAACCCGCGGATAGAGGCCATGCAAGAAGCCCACCATGCGCATGTGCTGTTCGTAATCAGCCATAGAGACAGCTCCATCTTCGGGCATTACGAAGTTGATGCCCACCATGCGCACTTCGGCGGCGGCGATTTCAAAGCCGAGCAGCGTCTGCGCAAACACCTGCTCTTTCGGAAAGCCTCGCAGCACCTGATAAACATAGCGGATTTGAACTTTGCAGGCGGCAGCCTCCTTCGCCTGACCGCAATGTTCACGCCTGCGGCGCAGACTTTCGGCGTCATCAAGTTCGGCGCGGGCGACAGCGACGTCGTCGCGCAATCCGGCCGCGAGCAAATCATCGCGAAGCCCGCCCAAGTCCTCACGCCAGCCAATAACTTTGGCGATGGCCGTGGTGTGGCTGAAATCCAGAGTGGGCATGATTTCGAGATACTGTTCCTCCTGTGCGGCCGCGCGAGTGGCCACCTCGTCGAGCCACTCGCCCATGTGGGGCCTGTCGGTGCCTACGAATTTCGCAAACGTGTCGAAGAAATGGTCGTGGCCGGTGACTCCCGGCGAGGGCACAAAGCCGCGCATCGAAAAAGCGTCGATGATCGCGTCGTACAAGTGCGGGTCAGTATAGGCCTGCGCGATAGGGACCTGACCATCGGCGCAGACTGGATGGGGCAGATCGCTTTGAGTCAGGCGCTCCGCTTTCACGAAAGAAAGCCCGGCAAGCGCCACACAGAGATTGTCTCCGGCACCGGCGCGAATCCGCGATTCCGCGTATACAGCTCCATCCAGATGATTGTGCAAATCGCCGCCCTTGGGCATACGCGCGAGAAAGGCACGCAGTGCGAGGGGGTTTGCGCGAGCCATTTCAAAAGCGCGCGCAATGCGCTGCTCTGAAGTTCCGCCACGCGCCGGAGGTGCGGCGCTCGTCTGAGCGTAAGCCGCTGTAAACAAAAGCAACAAGGAGTACAACAGCAGAGCGATGGCGTAATAATAAGCACTTCCCGTTTGCCTCCCTACGTCCTCAACTGCCCTGGCGGTCTTTCGTTTTTGCGCCATCCTAAAAAACGCTCCTCCCTGGCAACACACTTTTCGGTATTGAGGCGCTCACGGTGAACATGGGTTCGTTGACCACCTGGCTGAGCTTCAAATGCAGCGCGACGCTGCAGAGCAAGTATGCATGAACGTCGCGAAAACCCCAGCGCTCAACGAGCAAGTCGATCATCCGGGAGGTGGCCACCTGGGCGGCGACGGTGGCATCGGTTCCGGATTCGATGATGATCCACGCGTTTTCGAGATCCTGCTTGACGTGCGGTGAGGATTCGACGATGGGCCCCTTCAGCGGACGCCGCTTGTGCAGGTGAAAACGCAGGGTGGCGTCCACAGGGCATTCAATGCCATTGATGCAAACCTCGCCATCA
Organism: Acidobacteriota bacterium; assembly: GCA_003223325.1. Taxonomy (GTDB): domain Bacteria; phylum Acidobacteriota; class Terriglobia; order Acidiferrales; family UBA7541; genus Palsa-189. The sequence goes on along the minus strand of QHYS01000115.1, from coordinate 28,581 downwards.
CCTTGTGCAGCATGGGCGTCACCGACCGAAAAAAGAGCACCAGGATTCAGAACCGGAAGGTAAAGGGTGGCGCCGCTGCAAAGCTCACGAACGTCCATGTTCCCGCCGAAAGTACCTGGCGGCCTGGTGCGGAACTCGCCGTCGGCGTCTGGCGCGACACCCATGATTCCGCAGAAAGGGCGAAGAGGAACGATGGCTGGAGCTAGCGATCGGCTGATTTCACGTTCCAGTTCCCACAGGAAGAAGAAGGGATCGGCAAACCGGTTTTTGAGGAATCCGAGGCCTTCGACGACGCTCGTCCAACCCCAGCCCTTGTGCGCTACGTCGAGAACGTCGATTTGGAGCACGTCGCCGGGTTCAGCACCGCTGACGAAGACGGGACCGGTGAGTGCATGGATGAGGCTGCGATCAATGGTCAGGTACTCGGGCAAGCTCATTTCCGGATGAACCTGCGCGCCGCTCGAGTCCAGACATTCGAAATGAACTGTGTCGCCGGGTTCGATTATGAGCCGCGGCGGAAGAGAACGGTTCCAGCGGGAATGGGTAGGCCGCGCCGAAAGATTGTGTTCCGACATAGAGCTCTAGATTTCGACAGTCATTTGGAGTTCGACCAGTGCATTTCGCGGCAGCGCGGAGACCCCGTTGGCAGCTCTCACGTGCCGGGTAGACTCCCCCAACGGCTCGACGAAAAGATCGGTGGCGCCGTTAATGACTTTGGGGGTGTCAGGAAAGCCCGGAATCGCCTGGACGTAGCCGTTCACGCTGACGATTCCTTTGATTTCCTCAAGCGAACCAAGATGCCCTTCCAGAATCGCTAGGTGCGTGAGAGCACAGGCGCGGGCTGCTCGATAGGCTTCCTCGACAGTGCGGTCGAGACCCGCTGTTCCCGTAATCACACCCTCTGGACCGGTAGAGATGACACCAGCGAGGAAAACGAGATTCCCGACTGTCTTCGCGGGCGCGGGTAACGCAGGAAGCGTAATGCCGCGTTCGCGAATTCGCGCTTCCGTTCTTGGCCTCATGATGCGTGCTGCCTCCATTGTCAAAATGGGAAGCACTTTAGCACATGCACGGCCTCTCAGATTTATACGTGCGGCCGGCGGAAAAACCGTGACGCTGCGTGCGGCAAAGATGCTGGCGATGATCCTATGCTTCGTGGGCGGAGTGATGCTGGCGGGCGCGCTGCGGGGCACCCCGACTACGTTCCATGCGGTGAAACGAGCGGCAATTATCGGTCTTACGGTAAGTCTGCTGCAATGGCTCGTGGCGCTCCTCAGCGTGGGAGGCGAGTGGTTCCTGATGTGCCAGTCGATGAATTGCAGCGTTCCGTACGTTTACCGTGATCGTCCTGCTGTTCGTGGTGCCGCCGGAGGTGGGAAAACAGCCTTAGCTTTGGGAAGTCTCGGAGGCCTTATTCTGGCAAAGCATTCCCGCCGCCAGATATCCGAGATATATGTAAGGCAAGAATACGTGGCGCGAAAGGAATCGTGAGCGATGCCGTTGTGCGCCATCAGGAGCAGGACACGGGCGGCGGCAGTGATGCAGGCAAGCGTCCCGGCTGAGAGACTGACGAGCAAACCGACATCGATTAGGTGACCCAGAAGCGGCAGCCCACCCGCCATAGCAAGTACATGCATCGGGGCTTGGCTGGTTCCTAAATCCGGCCAACGGCCCGAAAACCGAGCACCTCCGTATAGGCGCACACCGCGAAAAAAGTGCCGCCGACGATCGAACTTTGGATTACGGCGCGGTGTATGGTCTTCAGGGGATTACGCGCTTCTGCACCGAGCGTTGTGGCGCTCTCAAAACCGACAAAGCTGAAGAGAGTAAGAACAAGTCCAAGACGGAGGCCGCTGCCGGTCATGCCTCGCAGGCGAAGTTGCTCGGAATCTATATGGAATCCATGGTGCACGAGCACGAGCGCCACCAGCGTGATAATCATGAAGACGCATGTAGCTTCGATCCAAAGCATCAGGCGGGCCGAAACTTTCACGTCGCGGCATGCAATCCAGATCGAAACGCCGGTCACCAGCAATGAGATCAGCACGGCCACTACGGGATGGACTCCCGGTTTTCCCACGAAAATTGCCGCATATTGGTCGAGGCCCCCGATCACGCTCGAAGCGGTTCCGACATAGGCCAGAAGCAGACTCCATGCCGCGATCGAGGATAACCACGGCGGCAGAATCATCGAAGCGTAGCTATTGAGAGAGCCTGGCGAGGACGAATATCGCGCGAACCGGCCGACGCACCAGGCCACAAGCAAGATCGCCACGGTTGCCAAAACATAAGCGAGCCAGGTGCCGTTGCCCGCCAGAGCGCAGACCAGAGGTATGGTCGCGGTGGGAGCAATGATCGAAACCGACTGAGCCAGCGTCTCCATAGGAGAAAGAATTTCGCGACGCAAGCCGTAGTCTTTGGGATGGAGCTCGTTCGTATCAAGAGGCGCACGAAAGGAGTCGTCTGCCTCGCCGAATTTCGTCCGACTAGCCATGCAGTAAAATAGCGGGCTCTTGGCTCGGTCGCAAGGGACATCTGTTCCCTGACGCTAAATACGAAGCATTTGCGGGTTCGAGTGAAGATTTGTTGCATCAGCAACGTGGAAGAGGCCTGGCTCGCGATCGAGCATAGAGCCTCGGCTTTAGGGCCGGTGTATTCTCTGCCAAGCGGGCCTGGCGTAATTTGGAGGGAAAAGATCCAAAGGACCAGTCGATTCCCATCGAATTTCTTGCGGCCATTCATTCGAAAATCGAATTTGGAGGACTGCTACATTAGTCCTATTCTCACCTGATGGCGCAAACAGAGGCTGCCACCGTCCCCGCTCAGAACGACCTACTCGACCGCGTTTTTCACCTTGCCGAAAACCATACGACGATTCAGCACGAGCTACTGGGTGGGCTCACAACCTTCATGGCGATGGCGTACGTGGTCGTCGTAAATCCGCGCATTCTCGGCGAAGCGGGTATGCCTGTCGAAGGCGTGCTGTTTGCCACTTGCATTTCCACTGCGGTTGCGACTCTTGTGATGGGGGTGTGGGCGAACTATCCGATAGCGGTTGCGCCGGGGATGTCACTGAACGCCTACTTTACCTATTCGGTTGTTTTAGCAAGGCACGTACCTTGGCAGACGGCGCTGGGCGTGGTCTTTCTTTCGGGACTGATTTTCCTGGTCCTTACGCTTACGAAGATTCGGGAAAACATCGTAAACGACATTCCGGACTGTCTCAAGCATGGTACTGCCGCGGGAATCGGTTTTTTCATCGCATTCATCGGAATGCGCAACGCGCAGTTGATCGTGGCAAACTCCGCGACGTTTGTGGGAATAGGGAAAATTGCCGACCCGCAAGTGCTTCTGGCTTTACTTGGACTGGTTGTGATCGTCGTCCTGATGGTGAAACGGGTCACGGGGGCGATTCTGATTGGGATCATCGGGATTGCGCTGGCGGGCATACCCCTCAAGTTGACGAGTTGGCCGGCTCATTTTCTTTCGCTGCCGCATCCTTCGGGCACGTTCATGAAATTGGATCTGCGCGCGGCGGCGCGCCTCGGTCTCGGTGAACTCATTTTTGTGTTCTTCTTCGTGGACCTCTTCGACAACGTGGGCACGCTGGTAGGCGTTTGTGAGCAGGGCGCGTTTCTGCGCGACGGGAAATTTCCCCGCGCGAGCCGGGCTCTGCTCTCCGATGCATTCGGCACCATAACCGGGGCCCTTACCGGCACGTCCACGGTTACCAGTTACATCGAAAGCGCTGCGGGAGTCGCAGCTGGCGCGCGAACGGGACTGGGCAACGTACTGATCGCTGCGCTATTTGCCGCGGCCATGCTCTGTGCGCCGATTGTGGCGGCGATTCCCTCCTATGCGACCGCTCCTGCGCTGATTCTCGTTGGCGCGCTCATGTGCAGCTCGATTCCCAAAGTCCGCTGGGATGATTTAACGGACGCCTTTCCCGCTTTTATAACCATGGTCGCTATGCCCTTGACCTTCAGCATTGCCACGGGCCTCAGTCTCGGACTGCTCTCTTACACGTTCATCAAGGTAGGAACCGGGCGCTATCGCGAGATCAGGCCGCTGATTTGGGTTTTATCGGTGCTTTTCCTCCTTCGGTACGCGTTCCTCGGGAGCCAGTGAGAATACGCGAGATGCGATTCGGCCGGCCAATATCATGCTAAATTCCGGGGCGCTGCCGCGTGACCTGATTGCTTGGGCTGCCTGGAATTCGGGCGTGAGCTCAAACTGCTAAGTGACTCGACCAGGGGATAGATTCGGGACTATTCGGGATATAGGGGAGAGTGCATCGAAATGCCGCACTTCACGGGAATTCTGGGCATGATGACGGTTATGGCATTGGCGTATGCCTTTTCAGCCAATCGGCGGGCGATCCGCTACAAGACGGTCGCCTGGGGCCTCGGATTGCAAATCACGTTCGCTTTTCTTGTCATGCGGTGGGAGTACGGACGGCTTTTTTTCGAGAAGCTCGGTCGAGCGGCGAATTGGCTCCTCGATTTTGCTTACTATGGGACGGCGTTTGTGTTTGGGGACCTGGGCGAGAAGAACTCCCCTCGGGGATTTTATTTTGCATTTCAGGCGTTGCCGACAATCATTTTCATCGCGGCTCTGTTCGCGGTGCTTTACTACCTGGGAGTCATGCAAGTGATTGTCAAGTGCGCTGCGCGTGTGATGACCGGTCTAATGGGCGCGAGCGGAGCGGAGTCGCTGAATGTCGCGGCAAGCATCTTTATGGGCCAAACCGAGGCCCCCCTTACGATCCGTCCATTTCTGCCGGACGTGACGCGGTCGGAAATGATGACCATAATGACGAGCGGAATGGCCCACGTCTCGGGCGGCATGATGGCAGCCTATATCGCATACGGAATCCAGGCTAAACACCTGCTCGCAGCGGTGATTATGACGGCTCCCGGAACCATTCTATTGGCGAAAATACTGGTGCCGGAAACGGAGAAACCCTTGACGGCAGGCCGCGTGGAGATCGCGCATATGGAGCGCGATGCCAACATACTCGGAGCAATTTCCCGCGGAACAATCGACGGACTACATCTCGCGCTCAATGTGGCCGCGATGCTGGTCTCCTTCATTGCGCTCATTTATCTGGTTGATGGATGCTTTGCCGCAGCGCATAACGCGCTTGCACCGCACGGCGTCGGGTGGTTTCCTTCGAGTGTCGAGCAAATTTTTGGCTGGATTTTTTCTCCTGTTGCCTGGCTGATTGGCATTCCCTGGCATGACTGCCCAGTCATTGCCAACCTGCTGGGCCTGCGCATGGTGACGAACGAACTGGTTGCGTTTCAAAGGCTGGGACCGATGCAAAGCACACTCGACCCGCGCTCCTACACCATTGCGACTTTTGCGCTTTGCGGATTCGCGAATTTTAGCTCCATCGGCATCCAAATTGGAGGCATCGGTGCCCTCGCACCGAATAAGCGCACAGAGCTTGTCCAACTTGGGATTCGCGCTTTGATGGCGGGCACCATGGCTAATCTGATGTCGGCTTCCATTGTCGGGATTATGATGTGAGCGCCGTTCGTCGACGGCAGGTGACGCACGGTGACTTCGGTCGCTCTCAGCGCGCCGCGAAATACGTACTTTCGAAGTCGGGATTACGTCCCAAAATCGCAGTTGTGCTCGGCTCTGGCTTGGGCGCTTTTGCAGACGAACTGATCGGCGCGACCCGTGTGCCCTACGACAAAATTCCCGGATTTCCCAGACCAACAGCGGAAGGGCACGCCGGTCGGCTTGTGATTGGAAAAGTGAATGACATTACCGTGGCCGTTATGCAGGGGCGCATTCATTTCTACGAAGGGTACCCCCTGAAAGAGGTTGTTTATCCCATGCGAGTGTTGCACCAGATGGGAATTCAGGCCGCCATCTTGACCAATGCGGCCGGCGCGATCAATCTCAAGTTCAGCCAAGGGAGGCTGGTTGTCATTCGCGATCACATCAACCTGCAAGGCATCAACCCACTTATTGGCCCGAATGAAGATCGCTTTGGGCCAAGATTTCCGGATATGAGCGAAGCCTACTGCAAACCGTACCGCGACATCGCACTTGCAGAGGGAAAGAAACTAGGCCTGGATGTGCAGCAAGGAGTTTATGCGGCCCTCTCGGGACCAAGCTTCGAGACGCCCGCGGAGATTCGCTATCTGCGAACGATCGGAGCCGACATGGTGGGGATGTCGACTGTGCCGGAGATCATCGTAGCGCGCCATATGGGAATTCGCGTGCTTGGAATTTCCTGCGTCACAAACATGGCCGCAGGCATCCTCGACCAACCGATCAATCATGCCGAGGTGATCGAAACGGGAGAGCGGGTGAAGGTTCAATTCCTCGCATTGCTTCGGAGCGTGATTCCGCACATTGCTGAGGATTTGGAAAAAGGGCCGCGCGACAAAACGACCTACTGAATTGCGGCACAAGGCCTCACTCCACGGACAAAGATCTGGTAAGATTCGCAATGGCTAGAACGCACTTTGCGCGATTTAGTCCAGCCTTTTCCGCGACACATCCTACTTACCTTCCGTTGGGCCACACCTACGAGCGAGTTGGATTTCGCCTCGTGGCTACGGGATTCTCCCGTCCGAATGGCCTGGGAGTTCCGGTCAATGAATACCGTAGATTTGCTTGTCAGCCACGGCACGCTTGTCACGATGGATGCAAAGAGCCGTGTCATCGAAGACGGTGCGATCGCCATACGTGACGGCTCTTTTGCGGCCATCGGCGAGCCAGGCGATATTGAATCGCGGCATTGGGCTGGGAGAACGTTCGACGCTAGCGGCGCACTGGTACTGCCCGGGCTGATCAACGGCCACGCGCACGCGGCCATGAGCCTGTTCCGCGGGTTCGACGACCATTCCCTCGATGACTGGCTGCAGAAATACATCTTCCCCGCGGAAGCACAGAACGTGACAGAAGACTTTGTCGCGTGGGGAACGCGGCTGAGTATGGTCGAGATGATCCGCGGCGGAATTACGACATATGCGGATATGTACTACTTCGAGGATGTGGTCGCGCGTGTAACCAAACAGGCCGGGCTGCGCGGAATTCTTGGTGAGACAATCGTCGATTTTCCCGCGCCAGATCGGAGCACCGCCGTATGCTGACGCTAAACGAGAAGGAAATTCTTGAGAAAGCTCACCTATACAAGAAAAGAGTCGCCGCTTTGCATTCCATACCAGCGACGAATGGGCCATCTAGATTTCTATAGTTACCAGTCAGGCGCAGCGAATTGAGCGCTCAGGAAAATCTTTTCATGGCTCGCGCGATCGAACTGTCGATTGAAAATGTGCGATCGGGCCGCGGGGGCCCATTTGCGGCGGTCGTGGTGAGGGATGGCCAGATCATTGCAGAAGGCGTGAACCAGGTGACCTCCGCGAATGATCCCACTGCGCACGCCGAAGTCATCGCAATTCGAGAGGCCTGTAAGAAACTAGCGGATTTCGAGTTGAAGGACTGCGAGCTTTACACATCGTGCGAACCGTGCCCGATGTGTTTGGGAGCCATTTATTGGGCGCGGCCCGCTCGAGTGTACTTTGCCAATACCGCGGAGGATGCATCGAGAATTGGCTTTGATGATTCGCTGATTTACAAGGAGGCAGCCAGGCCGCATTCGCAACGTAAGATTCCCATGATCCCTCTGATGCGCGACCAGGCCCTCGAAGCCTTTCGGGCCTGGGAAGAAAAGGGCGATAAGACCCGCTATTAGGCCGCAGACGATGCAGACACGCTTCATTGGTATCTGGCCTCTGAAGCGGTTATGGAAGCGACTCCTGAAGGCCGCGTGCGCGTTTTGGCCGGGAGTACGGAAATGGGCCAAAGCACGAACACCATCTTCACGCAGATTGCAGCAGAGTCGCTCGGCATCGGATGCGACCAAATTGACATCGTCCAACCCGACACGGCACAGGTTCCAAATAGCGGGCCGACGGTCGCTTCGCGAACCACTATGGTGGTCGGAGGGCTCGTCGAATCGGCCGGGCGCGCGATGCGAGAAACGCTGCTACGCAGTGAATTGTTAAAACCCGGTTATGACTCCAAGGGCTTTGCGGACGCTTGCAATCAGTATATTGCGCAGTTCGGGGCACTGAGATCATTTGTGAAATACGAACATCCGCGTGGTTTGCATTGGGACGACGAAAAATACCAGGGTGACGCATATGCTGCCTACGCGTGGGCGATCTATGTTGCAGAGGTTTCTGTCGACATGCTTACAGCGGAGATACACGTCGACGATTTTGTGGCCGTGCAGGAAGTCGGAAGAGTCATTAACCCGGTTCTCGCGGCGGGCCAGATTGAAGGCGGAGTAGCGCAAGGCATCGGGCTGGCGTTGTACGAAAATGTGATCTGGCAGCAAGGCGGATGATGAATGGACAGATGACCAACTACATCATGCCTACTTCCATGGATGTTCCGCCCATCCGAGTGTTCTTCGAAGAAATTCCCTCTGGACGAGGACCGGCTGGCGCAAAAGGCATCGGCGAGCTTCCTCTGGATGGAACCGCACCCGCCATCGCAAACGCGTGCGACGGTTGCGGACATTCGCCGAATTCCGATCACGCCGGAAGTGCTGCTCGAGACCTTGGAGAAGACTCATGCATGACTCTGCCGGCAAAGTCCGCGTGCATTGTCGGGTGAATGGGCGGGCTGTAATTCTTGAGGCCTACCCCATGGCGCGGCTGCTGGATGTGCTTCGCGACCAACTGTGCCTCACGGGCACAAAAGAGGGCTGCGGCGAGGGTGAGTGCGGAGCTTGTTCGGTAGAAATGGATGGCGCGCTGGTGAATAGCTGCCTGGTGCCCGTCATGCACGCGGAGGGCACCGAGATTCTCACAATCGAGGGAGTAGCTGGAGAGCGCCTGCACCCAGTTCAGCAGGTATTCCTTGAATATGGAGGCACGCAATGCGGGATTTGCACCCCGGGCATGATCCTTGCGGCCTGGACCTGCTGGCCCGGCATCCCAAGCCCACGGAGACAGAAATCCGCGAAGGGCTTGCCGGGAATCTTTGCCGCTGCACCGGATATACGAAGATTTTCGAATCCAAGGCGTGCCGCGAGTTGGAGCGAGGTTCGTGAGAGGGTACCTCCCGGCTTATCACCTGGAGGCAGTGCGCGATTTGAACGAAGTCCTCGACCGGCTCAACCGAGAACCGGGCCGCTGGAAGCTCTTCGCCGGTGGTACGGATCTGATGGTTTTGCTCGAAGCAGGAAAACTCCCACACCGGCATTTTCTTAATGTTTGGAAACTGCGGGAGTCGAGAGGAATTGAAATCACACCGGAGTGCGTGACGATAGGAGCGGCGACGACCTACACAGAATTACGTAACAACGAAACGCTGGCCCGCGAGTTTCCGCTGCTTTGCCAAGCTGCATCTGAAACGGGAGCGATCGCCACGCAGAATCGCGGAACCATTGGCGGAAATATTGCGAACGCCTCACCTGCGGCGGACTCCCCGCCCGCCCTGCTTGTATACGATGCGGAAATCGAGCTGGTTTCCGCGCATGGCACAAGGTGGCGGCCATTTCACGGATTCTACTCGGGTTATATGCAAATGGATTTGCGCAGCGGCGAACTCATCCAGAGAATCCGGCTGCCCACGGGACCGAAGGTATTGGCGGCTACATTACCGGAAAGTGGGAACCGGGAGAGCACAGGCCATCTCAAAAGTGTGCTTTGCCGGAAGCGCGCGAATAGAGAACGGGCGCATTGCCGACATCCGGCTGGCGTTTGGTAGCGTTGCTCCGGTGGTTTTGCGCGCAATAGAAACCGAGCGATTGCTGCGCAGCGAGAAAATCTCGCCTGGGGTTGGGCGCGCCGCGAGAGAGAAGCTCGCGCAGGAGATCGCGCCTATAGACGACGAGCGCTCCACGGCCCATTATCGGCGGCACGTGGCTCAGAATCTTCTAACGGAATTTATGGAGCTGCTGTCCTCTGATTAGAACGGAACCGTGATTTCTCCGGATGCCAGAAATGCAGTTGCAGACTCATACTCGATTGTGCGCGGCCAAAGGTGATGTCACAGCGTTGTATGGGCTGGAAAGGAAGCTTAAATTCACTGGTTCGAATTATGACCTATGACCGATTGACTTCTAAAGACGAACTCGCTCATAAATTCGACCACACCAACCTGCAGCAGGATGCGACGGAAGCCGACATCACACTTTTGTGCAGAGAAGCGGCTAAATGTGGCTTTTTCGCGGTTTGCGTGAATCCTTGCTATGTGGGCTTGGCGCGGGATCTATTGTCCGGTCCTTCCGTCAAGGTCTGCACAGTTACTGGCTTTCCTTTGGGCGCTAATACAGCCAGAACTAAGCTAGCGGAGACCGAGGAGGCGCTTCGCCATGGAGCCGACGAGATCGACGTGGTCATGAATGTCGGTCTATTTAAGAGCGGCAAGACTGCCGAAGTCGAGACTGAACTGGGGCAAATCGTTAGCACCATCAAGTCAGTCGGCGTGAACAAGATTTGCAAAGTGATCATTGAAAGCGGCGTATTGAATGCCAAAGAAATCGAACTAGCCTGCAAGATTGTGAATAAGAGCGGTGCGGATTTCATTAAGACGTCCACGGGTTTCGGTAAGGCTGGCGGTGCCTCAATTGAGGCCCTGGAAATCATAAATCGTCATCGGGGTCAGCTAAGAATAAAGGCTGCCGGTGGAATCAGGAACCTCCATATGGCCCTGGCCATGTTGCGAGCGGGCGCGGATAGGCTCGGCGCCAGCCAAAGCGTGTCGATCGTAGAAGAACTGCAGCGGACGCACGCCGGCCAAACCAATGGGTAGATCAGCATATGCGTGTCATTGATCTCATCCGCCATAAGCGTCAGGGTGGCGAAATGACACGCGCGCAAATCAATTTTCTAATCGAAGGTTACACGAGCGCGGACATTCCGGATTATCAAATCGCGGCGTTACTGATGGCCATTTTGTGGCGAGGAATGACGCATTCCGAGATCGCGGCCCTCACCGATGCCATGCTTCGTTCGGGGCGAACACTGGACCTCTCTGATTTACCTAGCAAAAAGGTAGACAAACACTCCACGGGCGGAGTGGGAGACAAGACGTCGCTCATCGTAGCGCCCATCGCCGCCGCCGGTGATCTTGTGGTGCCTATGATCAGTGGCCGTGGGCTTGGCCACACGGGCGGCACACTGGATAAGCTTGAATCGATTCCTGGTTTTAACGTCAACCTTTCACTTGTTGATTTCCGGCGCATACTAGCCAAATGCGGCTGCGCAATGATAGGGGCGACTGAGGAAATCACACCGGCCGATAAGAAGATTTACGCCTTGCGTGACGTCACCGCAACGGTGGAGAGTCCAGCCCTAATCTGCGCGTCAATTATGAGCAAGAAACTGGCGGAGGGCATCGACGCTCTGGTCCTCGATGTCAAGACGGGTTCGGGAGCTTTTCTGAAAGCTGAAAAAGAAGCGGTCGGCCTAGCGGAGCTTATGGTTGAAACGGGGAGAAGAATGGGCAAGCGCGTCGTCGCGCTCATTTCGGACATGGATCAGCCGCTTGGCCGCGCTGCGGGTAATGCGATGGAGGTGGTGGAATCGATTGAGATCCTGGACGGAGGCGGCCCTGCCGATCTTCGCGAGCTATGCCTCGAGCTCTCGGCATGGATGTTTTATCTCGGCGAGCGCGTACCCTCTGTTCCTGAAGGGAAGCGGCTGGCAGCCGATCAGATTATTTCCGGCCGAGCCAAAGAAAAATTTCGTGAGATCATCCGCCTGCAAGGCGGAGACGAAGCGGTTATCGATCGACCGGAACGTTTGCCCAAAGCTCAGCATACGGTGGACGTGACCAGCCCGGCGGATGGCTACGTGCAGGCGACTGACTGCGAAAAGCTAGGGCTTGCATGTGTGGCTCTGGGCGCGGGCCGCAATACAAAGGAACATGCCATTGATCCGGCAGTTGGGCTGGTCTTTCAACGAAAAAAAGGCGACGCAGTCCGCCAAGGCGACGCTCTTTGCACCATCCATTACAACTCCCCGGCACACCTCGATTACGCGCGACGCCTGATTGCGGCCAGCTTTCAGATCACCGGCGAACCTGCAGCGCGACAGCCGCTCGTACGTCGCGTGATCGGTGCCTCAGGTGAGAGTTGATAATGCAATGACAGATGAAGAAAGAGCGATCCTTATTGGTGCCGCGTCACGGGCACGACAGCATGCGCATGCACCCTACTCGCATTTTCGCGTCGGTGCTGCACTTAGAGCAAATTCGGGACGCATCTTTACCGGCTGTAATGTCGAAAACTCGACTTTTGGATTAACTCTGTGCGCCGAGCGGGTCGCTGTTTTCAAGGCGCTCTCGGAGGGCGAACGCGGCTTTGACGCCGTGGCCGTCGTTGCCGACACTGAGCGGCTAACTCCGCCATGCGGTGCGTGCAGACAAATTCTTTGGGAATTTTGCCGCGATTCCGAAGTAATTCTGTCGAACTTCAGAGGTCAAATCATAGTGCGCCGGATGTCGGATCTGCTCCCCGATGCTTTCGACGCTTCGTTTCTATGATTTGCTGGAGTGCGCTCACAATCGTCCGGAAGCTCGCCTCGGGAAATTCAGCAAGCGGGCTTTCGACTGTGGCAAAGTGGAACGGTAAAATAACAATTCAGAGCCAAAAGGTGAAGAGAAAGAGAGGATTACGGTGAGGATGTTTTCGGTGCAGCCGATTGGATATGTGAGAAGCCCTTATAAAGATGCTCGAGAGATTCCCAGAGGATTAGGTACGAAGCACAATGCGGACGGTGTTCTCGAGGTAAGGCAGGAACTTGAACTCGGGCTCACTGATATCGAGGGCTTTTCTCACCTATTCGTAATCTGGGTATTTGATCGTTCCGAGGGATCTGAGTTGCTTGGCACGCCACCGAGCGATAGTCGCCCCCACGGTGTATTTGCAACACGATCGCCAAAGCGTCCGAATCCTATTGGTTTAACGGTCGTCGAGCTTCTCCGCCGAGAAGGCCCACGCCTGCTCGTCCGCGGTGTCGACATGCTGGATCAAACACCCATTCTCGATATCAAGCCCTACCTCTCCAATGTTTCGCAGGAACACTTAAAGCGTGGTTGGCTAGCTGAGGCTGAAGCGCGAACACACCCCTGACCGAGTAGAAGGTGAAGCAAGCCACCTGCTGATTACCGTCATCCTCTTGGGTTTCTTTCTTGGCATGCGTCACGCTATCGATCCTGATCACGTCGTGGTGGTTACAACATTGTCGGCCGCGAACGGACCATTCTTCACGCCGTAATAATCGGTGGTTTCTGGGGCCTTGGGCACACCGTAGAGATTCTCAGTGTTGGCTCCGCGATCATCTAGCTCCTAGAATTATCAGTCACCCTGATGCTAATTTCTTTGGGCATATTGAACTTAACGGGGATGACGCGCAAAGCAATCGAAGGGTCTACTTCACCGCGTGTCAAAACGAGGGGGCAATCAGGAGGCAAACGCAATTCCGGCCCCTGACAACAATGCCTTGGGACTACAACGCAATCCGCAGAGTTCCTTTGAGTTGGTATTTCGATAAGGACGACGGACGCGCGAAGGACTCTCCGCCTGAATGACGAGGCCGCAGAAAGCCGA